>NZ_JAKUDH010000004.1:0-353032 GCF_031570495.1 Pseudomonas sp. JL2 | reverse complement strand
TCCGTTTCGACTGCGCCGGAAGTGGGGCGAATTATAGACTTTCAGAACTTGCCGTCAACCCTTAATTTGATTTTTCTATCCAGCCAGAAGCACCTCGCTGAAATCCTCCTTATATATAGACGGAATCGCTGCGATTGCGCAGTATATTGCGCAAACCAGCCTTCCCCCCCGCTTTTATCTTGGACGACGCTTAGCAATGACTCTCCCACATCGCAGCCTGGCAACCACTCTTTACCCGGTCGCCCTTCTATTGATTGCCATGGCATCCATCCAGTCGGGAGCTTCACTTGCCAAAAGCATGTTCCCGGTTGTGGGCGCACAAGGCACCACGACGCTGCGGCTTATCTTTGCCAGCCTCATCATGCTGTTGTTGCTGCGACCATGGCGCGCCAAGCTCTCAGCTCAATCCCTGCGCACCGTGATCGTTTACGGGATGGCGTTGGGCGGCATGAACTTTCTTTTCTATATGTCGCTGCAAACGGTTCCGCTGGGAATTGCCGTGGCACTGGAATTTACCGGCCCTCTGGCGGTTGCCATTTACGCTTCGCGGCGAGCCATCGATTTTCTCTGGATTGCCCTGGCGATCACCGGCCTGCTTCTATTGATACCCACTGGAGCCACCAGCAGCGGTATCGACCTGGTCGGTGCCGGTTATGCCCTGGGTGCGGGATTCTGCTGGGCACTGTACATCCTGTTTGGCCAGAAGGCGGGCGCGGACAATGGCGTGCAAACCGCCGCACTGGGGGTCATGATCGCGGCCCTCTTCGTCGCGCCTATCGGTATCGTCCACGCAGGGGCCGCATTACTGACGCCGAGCCTGATTCCGATCGCCATTGGCGTCGCCATTCTGTCCACCGCCCTGCCCTACACGCTGGAGATGATCTCCCTCACACGAATGCCAGCCCGTACTTTCGGCACACTCATGAGCATAGAACCTGCCTTCGGTGCACTGTCAGGACTGGTGTTTCTTCAGGAGTACTTATCCCTGGCTCAGTGGGCCGCCATTGGCTGCATCATCCTGGCGTCAGTCGGCGCAACGCTGACGATGGGTAGCGCCGCGAAGCCCGCCATCGCAGTTGATTGACGCCGGATTTAACGAAGCTCTGGTATTTACCGCACATTTAGGCCATGTTTAGCCCGTAACCTAATGTCAGACATGGAATTTTCATACAGGACGTCACGAACGCTTAAAGCAAAAGCGAACACAATCGCACGCAGACATCAGATCCGCGGCGGTGATAAGGACGGGAATGAAACGAATTTTGATATTGATCGTTGTGCTTGCAATTGCGGGCTGCGCAGCGACAACAAAGACTGAAGTCAAACGCGGTAAAAAGGGTTTGCACATCAACTGCTCCGGCTTGTCCTCGTCCTGGGAACAGTGCGCCGCCAGCGCCGCCAATTCATGCGCTCCCAAAGGTTACAGGGTGATCGCAAAGTCGGGCGACGCTGTCGAGGAGCCGGGGGATTATCCTTTCGGACTCAACCCCGCCGGCTATACCAGTCGCAGCATGATCGTCATCTGTAAATAGGCAGCGGATCAGTCGGGTCGCTGCTGGGCTATTCGACGACTGATCTCATCATGACTGGACTTGAGGACATCACGCTGGACCCCTGGCGTGGCCAGCATGCGGGCGACAACCAACGCGCCCACGCATTGCGACAGAATGGCCCAGGCCAGGCTTTCGCTTCCCAATATCCGCGCCCAGCTTTCATGCAAACGACAGATCCACGTTTGCGCCGCCTCTCTCACCTGCACGTCGGACCGCGCGATCTCAGCGCCCAGCACCGGCAGCGCACACCCCGCCTCCGGCTGTTCGACGTGGCTCATGCTCAGGTACTGCTTGAGACATCGCTCCAGTTTTTGTGAGTCCAGAACATTCTCACCGCTCAAGCGCTCCAGGCTTTGCGCCAACTCTCGCTCGACGATCGCCTTGAAAAGCTCATCCTTGGATGAGAAGTGACTGTAGAACGCCCCGCCGCTCAAGCCGATCGCCTTCATCAGGCCATCGACACCGACAGTGGAAAACCCCGATTTCTTGGCGGACATGGCACTGCTGGCGAGCAGTTTCTCTCGGGTCTCCAATTTGTGATTGGCTGAATAACGCATATATCTGGCCTCTGATTGCCCACCTTGACGCTTGCCGGATCTTAGCATAACGTCCGTTTAGCTAACGATCGTTTACCAATGAGGCTAATCATGAATAACAAGAAGGTCGTACTGGTTGTTGGCGCAGGCGATGCCACCGGTGGCGCAATAGCCAAACGTTTTGCGCAGGAAGGTTTCGTGGCCTGTGTTACCCGCCGCAGCGCTGACAAACTCGCGCCATTGGTCGATTCAATTCGGGCTCAGGGCGGTGATGCGCATGGTTTTGCCTGTGACGCGCGCAAGGAAGACGAGGTGGTCGCGCTGATCGAGCAAATCGAAAGCCAGATCGGTCCGATTGAAGCCTTTGTATTCAACATCGGCGCCAACGTGCCCTGCAGCATCCTTGAAGAGACCGCGCGCAAATATTTCAAGATTTGGGAGATGGCCTGTTTTTCCGGTTTCCTCAATGCTCGGGAAGTGGCCAAACGCATGGCCTCGCGCCAGCGCGGGACGATTCTGTTCACCGGCGCCACAGCAGGACTGCGCGGGGCTTCAGGGTTCGCCGCCTTCGCAGGGGCCAAACATGGCATACGCGCATTGGCCCAAAGCATGGCCCGTGAACTGGGGCCGATGAATATTCATGTAGCCCATGTGGTGGTGGATGGCGCCATCGACACCGACTTCATCCGCGATAACTTTCCGGAAAAATATGCAACCAAGGATGCGGACGGCATTCTCAACCCCGAACACATCGCCGACAACTATTGGTATCTGCACGCCCAACCCCGCGACGCCTGGACCTTCGAGCTGGACCTGCGGCCCTGGAGCGAACGCTGGTAAACCGCCCCCCCTCACAATAACAAGAGCGCAGATACCATGAGCAAATCCGTGGAGTTTTTCTTCGACCTCGGCAGCCCGACCACCTACCTGGCCTATACCCAACTACCGACCCTGTGCGCGCAAACCAACAGTCAGTTGATCTACCGTCCGATGCTGCTTGGTGGCGTCTTCAAAGCGACCGGCAATGCGTCACCGGTTACCGTGCCGGCCAAGGGGCCTTATCTATTCAAGGATTTGAATCGCTTCGCCAACCGCTACGGCGTTGACTTCAAGCTCAATCCGCACTTCCCGATCAATACGCTGTTACTGATGCGCGCCGTGACCGGCATGCAACTGCACCATCCCGAACGATTCGAGGCCTTCATCGATTGCCTGTTTCGCGCCCTGTGGGTGGACGGCCGCAACCTCAACGACCCGGCAACAGTCGCGGAGGTTTTGAGCCAAGGCCATTTTGATCCCGATCATGTGCTGGTCCTGACGAGCAACGAGCAGGTCAAGGAAGCACTCAAGATCACCACCGAAGAAGCGATTAAACGGGGCGTGTTCGGCGCCCCGAGCATGTTCGTCGGCGACGAGCTGTTCTTCGGCCAGGATCGGCTGGACTTCGTCCGTGAAGCCCTGGGCTGATGCCTTACATCAGATCGCCTGCGTCCGCGTGTTCAGCCATTGCAGCGCGTCGCCTTCCAGCAACGGGCTCAATCGACGCTGAACCTCGGCATGGTAGGCGTTGAACCAGTCTTTTTCGTCCTGGGTCAGCAAGGACGGCTCCAGGCAGCGCGTGTCGATCGGGCACAGGGTCAGGGTTTCGAACTCGAGGAAGTCGCCGAACTCGCTGCTCCCCGCCTCGCGATTCAACACCAGGTTCTCGATGCGTACCCCCCAACGGCCCGGACGATAAGTGCCCGGTTCGATAGAGGTGATCATGCCCGCCTGCATCGCTGTTTGCGGCGCGGCGGCGGCCTGATAGGCAATCACCTGCGGGCCTTCATGAACGTTGAGAAAGTAACCGACGCCGTGACCAGTGCCATGACCGTAGTCCACCTGCTCGGCCCAGATCGGCGCGCGAGCGATGGCGTCCAGCAAGGGCGACAGAATGCCCCGTGGAAATTTGGCGCGAGACAAGGCAATCACGCCCTTGAGCACGCGAGTGCAATCCCGCTTCTGCTCCACGGTAGGCGTTCCGACTGGCACCATACGGGTGATATCGGTGGTACCACCCAGGTATTGGCCGCCAGAATCGATCAGCAGCAAGCCATCGCCCTCGATGACCGCGTGGGCTTGCTCCGTGGCGTGGTAATGGGGCATCGCGCCGTTGGCGTTGAACGCGGCAATGGTATTGAAGCTCAGTGAGACAAATTCCGGCCGGCGTGTACGGGCGGCGGTCAGGTGCTCATCGATGGTCAGTTCGGTAATGCGCTCGCGACCCCAGGCGCTTTCCAGCCAGGCAAAGAACTCGCAAAGCGCCGCACCGTCCTGCTCCATGGCCCGACGAATGTGCTCGGCGTCGGCCAGGCTTTTGCGAGACTTGGCCAGCGTCGTAGGGTTGAGTCCCTCGACCAGCTTCACGCCACTGTCCAGATTATCCAGCAAACCGACCGTGACCCGCGCCGGATCGATCTGCAGGCTCGCGCCACTGGGCACTTCCCGCAATGCGGCCGCCGCTTCGCTGTAATCACGCAGCGTCACGCCGTCCTGTTCAAGAACGGCACGCAGCGACGCATCGACCTTATCCAGGGCCACGAACAACGTTGCCTGTTGCTGGCTGATCAAGGCAAAGGAAACGAATACCGGGTTGAACGACACATCCGCACCGCGCAAGTTGAACAGCCAGGCGATGTCATCCAGCGTGGCGATGAAATGCCACTGGGCACCGCGCTCCTTGAGGGTTTCCCGCAGCTTGGCGAGTTTCTCGACCCGGCTGACGGTCGCCTGCGGCGGCAGATGGGCATAAACCGGTTGGCTCGGCAGGCTTGGGCGGTCGCTCCAGGCCTCCTTGAGCAGATCCATGTCGGTGCGCAACCGCGCCCCGCGTGCCTCAAGCTTGTCGCTCAGGGTCCGGGCCGAGGCCACAGCCATGACCGCGCCATCAACCGCCACCGCTGCGCCTTCAGGCGTCTGTTCGGCCAGCCAATCCAGCGGGCCAGCCTGACCGGGAATGAGCTTGACCAGTTCAATACCGCTGCCTTCAAGCTCCTTGGTGGCCTGCTCCCAATAACGGCTGTCCGCCCAGACGCCCGCGAAGTCCGCCGTGACGATCAGAGTCCCAACCGAGCCATGAAACCCCGACAGCCATTGCCGTCCTTGCCAATAGCCCGGCAGGTATTCCGACAGATGCGGGTCGGCCGATGGCACCAGCAATGCGTGAATGCCTTCGCGATTCATCAATTGGCGGATTCGGGCCAGGCGCTGGGGAACCAGTCCATGGGTCAAAGGCTCGGTACTCATCGTTTCTCCTGCTCGTAAAATAGTGTTGTTCGCTTGCACCAAGGGCTCTGGATATCAACCACAGCGACTGATCAGCGAGCTTAACAGGCATCCGCCCCAAGCTCAGCCCTTAGCCGATGCTTTCGAGCAGCAACGGATACAACGAGGCGACCAATAACAGCGCCATCCCCCAGTTGAACAGGCGCAGCCAGCGACGATCACGCAAAAGATTGCGTAACAGGCTGCCGCACACCACCCACAGGCTCACGCTCGGCAGGTTGATCAGGGCAAACACCGCAGCGATAACCAGCACATTGAAGAAATAACCTTGAAGCGGCGTGTAGGTGCTGATGGCGCCGATGGCCATGATCCAGGCCTTGGGATTGACCCACTGAAACGCCGCCGCGCCCCAATAGCTGATGGGCGTGCTGTCCCCTGGCCGGTTTTCAGAGACCGGCCCGGAGTGGGCGATTTTCCACGCCAGGTACAACAGGTAGGTCGCACCTACATAGCGCAGTACGGTGTAGAGCAGAGGGTAGGTCTGGAACACCGCGCCCAGGCCAAGCCCCACCGCCAGCACCAGGGAAAAGAAGCCGCAGGTGATGCCCAGCATGTGAGGAATCGTGCGGTTGAAACCGAAATTGACGCCCGAGGCCAGCAACATGGTGTTGTTGGGACCGGGGGTGATCGAGGTCACCAGGGCAAACAGGGCGAAGCCCAGCAACAGGTCAAGCGAAAGGGTCATGGCAGGCATATCCAATGGGACGGTCAGTCAAGTCATGACCCTACCCCACGTCCTGAGCCAAACCCATGGACAGTTAGGCAAAACTTCGAGCAGTACAGTCCTCAGCTCGGCCGCCCAGACCGCTTCATGGCTCGCTCGGCGCTCATTTGCCCCTGGTCGTCGAAACCCACGTTTTTCTGCGAAGGACCGAGCAACTCGGCTTTTTTCGCGTGATATTCCTCAAACGACAGGCCCCGGCGATTCAAGGCTTCAAGGGCCAGTTCACGGGTTTCTTCGGCGGTGTAGGGGCGCAACTCCGGCGACGAAGAGGCGCAGCCGCTCAACACAGTGGCCGTTAACAGCAGCAAAACAGCAAAAGTCCGATTCATGGCAAGTATCCAATGTTCTGAAGTGGGGCGATGAACAAAGGCTACCCGCCGCCTTCACGCGGCAGAAATCAACCCGTTTGATAGTGGGTATTGCTGGCTCGGATCGTCCGCTGCGCTTAACCGACCAACTGGCAATGCAGGGCGTTGTCGGCACTGCGTTCGATGTTGCGCAACACCTGGAACGAGCCGAATGTCACGGCCTTGGCCCTGTGGGCCTGGATCAGCCGCCAGAAATCCTGCTCACCACGCTCGAAACTCTGAAACGCCGCTTCGCCCGCCTCGCGGTTTTGCCAATGCAAATAGTTGAGAACCCGTCGTCCGTCCTCGCTGACCTGGATACTGGCACTCAGAAATCCTGCATGCCCCCGGGCCAGCCGCTCGGTCTGCTCTGACAGGGCCGTCACCAGCGCCTGTTGCCATTGAGGTTCGATGTCGAACTCCATCAACTGGGTAAAACTCTGATTGTTCCTTGGTGATTGCATGAAAGGTCCTCGCTGTACGTAGGGCGGATCTTGCGGTCCGATGGCGTGCAGGGTAAAACCTCTAGTTAACTCAAGGTCAAGCAGAGAATGCAGGCGATGACACAGATAAACGTCCACAAGGAACTCACCGTCGGCCAAGTGGCCGCCCGCAGTGGCGTGGCCGTCACCGCCCTGCACTTCTATGAATCCAAGGGGCTGATCAAAAGTAATCGTAACCAGGGCAACCAACGCCGCTATCCACGGGAAGTGTTGCGACGTGTGGCGCTGATCAAGGTCGCCCAAGGCCTTGGCATTCCGTTGGCCGAAATCGGCAGCGCCTTGAAAACCTTGCCCGACGACCGCGCCCCAACGGCGAACGACTGGAAGATCCTCTCAGCCCAGTGGAGCCGCGAGCTGGATCAGCGCATCAACCACTTGATGGCGCTGCGCGATCGACTCAACGGCTGCATCGGTTGCGGCTGCCTGTCGATGGAAGGTTGCCCGCTGCGTAACCAGGGCGATGTGTTGGGCAAGCGCGGGCCGGGAGCGCATCTGCTGGACACGCCGTGAAACGTTCGTCGGGTCATGCGCCGCCCCCAAGTCGCTGTCCTATAGTGGATGGGCGCAAATCGGCGAGGCCCTCTTCGCCTCCCCATAACAACAAGGAGAAACGTCATGGGTGTCAAAGCCATTCCTGAAGGTTTCCATAGCATCACGCCCTACCTGGGCATTCAAAAAGCCGCTGAAGCCATCGAGTTCTACAAAAAAGCCTTCAATGCCACCGAGGTCATGCGCCTGGACATGCCGGACGGGGGCGTCGGTCATGCCGAGCTGCGGATTGGCGATTGCCCGATCATGCTCGGCACGCCTTGTGATCAAGGGCCGTTGCGTAACCCCGAACAATCGGTGCCGGTAGGCCTGCATCTCTATGTCGAAGATGTGGACAAAGCATTCGCCCAAGCGATTGCCGCTGGTGGCACGGTGATTTCCGAGGTCAAGGATCAGTTCTATGGTGATCGCAGCGGCACCTTGAAAGACCCCTTTGGGCATGTGTGGTTTCTGGCTACGCACAAGGAGGATCTGACTCAGGAACAGATTGAACAGCGGGCCAGGGAGATGTTTCAACAGCAGGGCTGACGGCCAACCTGCTCTTGTGGCAAGGGGCCCCATCCCCTTGCCGCAGTTTTTTTACATTTCCGCCCCGCCGATTTGCTGGAGCCAGGATGGGAAATACATCCGGTTCGCAAACGCGAAACATTTTCTTTCATCTTTCGCTTCAGGATTTCCATTGCTCGTTCGTCTTAATTAGATGCAGCAGGTCGCGTCGGCAAAAGCCACGACCGGCTTTTCAGGGTTCAGGGGATTACGAAGCCCGTAATACCGAGCCTTTCATCGAATCAAGACGTTCAAACCATGTCGAAGAAATCCCGCTCCAAACTCTGGTTTCTGGTTCATAGCTGGCTGGCACTGCCCATCTGGTTTTTCGTCCTCATCGTTTGCGTCACCGGCACGCTGGCGGTGGTCAGCCAGGAGATCGTCTGGCTGGTCAATCCCGAGATGCGCGCCAGCAAACCCTCGGACGACGCAGCGCTGCTCAGCTACGACCAGGTCGTCGCCGCCATCAAGCAAGCCCAGCCGCAAACCCAGGTGCAGAGCATCGTACGCCCGGATGAGTCGCATTTTGCCCTGGAGGTCGGCGTGACCTACCCCGACGGGCGCCCCGACAAGATCTACGTCAACCCATACAGCGGTATCGTCCAGGGCTCGGCGCCGACGTTCAATTTCAGAGGTTTTACCCGTGCCCTGCATGGCTGGTGGCTGGTACCGTTCACCAATGGTTACAGCTGGGGATGGTACCTGGTGTCACTCCTCGGCCTTCCGCTGCTGGCATCCCTGGTGACCGGGCTGGTGGTCTACAAGCGTTTCTGGAAGGGTTTTTTCCGTCCGACCCTGCGGATCCGCCACGGCGCACGCATTTTCTGGGGCGATTTCCACAGGCTCAGCGGCATCTGGTCGATCTGGTTCATCGCGGTCATTTCCATTACCGGCACCTGGTTCCTGATCGAGGCGTTGCTGTCGGACAACCAGATTTCCATTTCCAGCGCACCGGTCATTCCGGTGGTATCACGTGAAAGTGTCCCGCTGTCAGCCGACGGTACTGCGCCATCACAACTGAACCTGGACCGCGCGATTGAAATCGCCCGCCAACAAATCCCTGGCCTGGAAACCAGCTTCGTCAGCCTGCCCGGCAACGCTTACAGCCACTTGGAAATCGGTGGACGCGGTTGGTATCCGCTGATGTTCCAGACCGCCACCATCAATCCCTATAACGGTGAGGTCGCCGCCTCGCGACTGCTGTCGGACCGCACAGCGCTGGAATTCGTCACCGAATCCATGCGTCCGTTGCACACCGGGGACTTCGGCGGCCTCTGGATCAAGCTCATCTGGTTCTTCTTCGGTTTGATCATGAGCATGATGGTCCTCAGCGGGCTGCTGATCTGGACCAAACGCACCGCCCTGGCTACCGCAAATGCCTTCAAGCGCAGCCAAAAACCTTCCCGGCAAGCTCGAACTGCGCCGTTGTTGCAGCCGTCCATCCACCGTGAATCGCCGGAGGGCAACCTGTGACCCCGTCCACCACCACCGCGCCGCCATCGCGTCTAAGTGTGTTCTGGCAAAAATGGCGCTTTCACCTCAACGTGCTGCTATTGCTGATCCCACTGGGTTTCATGCCCAAGTACTTCTCCGAAGCCGCGTTGTTCCGCGGTGATGCCGGGCTGGGTGAGCGGGAGGTCGGTGAAGTCCAGGTCGGCCCCTGGAGCCTGCGCCTTGCAGAGTTTCGCGACGAAGCGCCACGTCTCGATGGACCGGCAGGCCATATGAAGCACTTCAACGCCGCGCTGTGCCAAAGCTGCATCAGCCAGGTCAAGGCTACTTATCTACGTATCGGCAAACCTCGCAGCCTGCGGGCCGCCGGGGTGATTTTCTTCGGCTCGCCCTATCGCATGGGCGCCTTGTTGCCGGTGCCGCAAAAGACCCGGCTCGACGCCGAACTGTGGATCACCCTTGAAGGCTGGGACGGCTCGATGCACCAGGCTTCCATACCCCTGAGCCAGGCCTCGCCGGCCACCATCGCCTGGCTGAAAACCCAAGGAGCCCAACCATGACTGCCCGCGGCTATCTCAACAGCCTGGCGCTGCTGCTCTGCGCAGGTGCCAGCAGCAACGCCCTGGCCCATAACCCGATGTGTGAATGCAAGGCCATCGACGCTGAGCAGATCCAGTGCACCGGCGGTTTTTCCGACGGCAGTGGCGCGCCCGGCGTGACCCTGGATGTGATCGGCTACGACGAAACCATCCTGGTGCCGGGCAAGCTCGGCGCCGATTCGACGCTGACATTCAAGAAGCCCAACGCCGAGTTCTACGTACTCTTCGACGCTGGCCCCGGCCACGTGGTGGAAATCGACCAAGCCGATATCGAGGCCCCATGAGCAATCCCACCACCCAAGTGATCCGTCCCGCCGGCGCCGGCCATGAAACCCTGTATGTGTTGCTGCTGTGCCTGATCATCATTCTGGTGGCCGGATCGGTGGTGGCCTGGCACGGCGAAACCCATGACGTCAGCGAGGTGCCTGCCCATCAAGTTGACGCCCGCCGCGATCTCAGCGCTGCCGAGCAAGGCATCTATGCCGACCTGCGGGTGACCCTGGATGAGATCCGTCTGCTACGCGAAGAGCAACAGTCCCTGCCCACCCCGCAAATCCTGGCCGAAGAGGGCTTTGCCCCGTTCGCTCAGGATGCCAGTTCCGTCAGCCGAGGCGGACATGTCTGGCAGCAGGTGGAGAACCGGGCCTACTTCGGCGCCAGTGCAAATCCATCCGTCGCCGGTTCATTTCTGATGCGCATCGGCGAAGCATCCGACGCCGTCCCGGACATCTGGCTCAATCGCGGCAACAGCGTCGCCGTCTCCAGCGATCTGGACGACACCGCTTTGTCCGCCGCCGGCTGGAAGCAGATCGTCGCGCAGTTCGACGCCGGCGTAACCCGCCAGCACCGGCACTGACCCCACGTCCTCATTCGAGAGAAGACCGTTTGCCCATGTCTATTGCATTTCAACGCCGCCCTTTGCTGGGCCTGCTGATCGGCCTGCTCGCCTGTCTGTTCACCCCACTGGCCAGCGCCGAAGCGGCCAAGCGCCTGCGTATTGGCATCACCCTGCATCCTTATTACAGCTACGTGGCCAACATCGTCGGCGACAAGGCCGAAGTGGTGCCGCTGATCCCGGCCGGCTTCAACCCCCACGCCTACGAGCCTCGTGCCGAGGACATCAAGCGCATCAGCGGGCTCGATGTGATAGTGCTCAATGGTGTGGGCCATGACGATTTCGCCGACCGGATGATCGCCGCCAGCGAAACCCCGAACGTGAACGTGATCGAAGCCAATGAAAACGTACCGCTGCTGGCTGCCACCGGGATCGCCGCCCGGGGCGCCGGCAAGGTCGTGAACCCGCATACCTTCCTGTCCATCAGTGCCTCCATTGCCCAGGTCAATAACATCGCCCGGGAACTGGGCAAGCTTGATCCGGACAACGCCAAGGCATACACCCAGAACGCCCGCGCCTATGGCAAGCGCCTGCGACAAATGCGTGCCGCGGCCCTGGCAAAGTTGACCCAGGCCCCCAATGCCGAGTTGCGGGTCGCCACGGTCCACGCCGCCTACGATTACCTTCTGCGCGAATTCGGCCTGGAGGTCACCGCCGTGGTCGAGCCGGCCCATGGCATCGAGCCAAGCCCGAGCCAGTTGAAGAAGACCATCGACCAACTGCGCGAACTGGACGTGAAAGTGATCTTCTCGGAGATGGACTTTCCGTCCACCTACGTCGACACCATCCAGCGTGAGTCGGGGGTGAAACTGTACCCGCTCTCGCACATTTCCTACGGCGACTACAGCGCCGAGAAGTACGAAAAGGAAATGACCGGCAACCTCGACACCGTGGTCCGGGCCATTCAGGAGTCCGGCGCATGACTGTCCAGGAAACGCTCACCTTGCAACACGTCGGCCCTTTGATCGAGTTCGACGATGTCAGCCTGAACCTGGGCCGCACCACGATTCTCGACGCGGTGGCCTTCCAGGTGCAGCCGGGCAGCATTCATGCGCTGGTGGGTCCGAACGGCGGAGGCAAGAGTTCGCTGATCAAGACCTTGCTCGGGCAGATGCCCCACCAGGGACGCTTGAGCCTGCAATGGCCGGGGGAGCCCGGTGTCATCGGCTATGTGCCCCAAGCCTTGGAATTCGACCGCGGCCTGCCTATGACCGTGGATGATTTCATGGCAGCGATGTGCCAACGCCGGCCGGCCTTTCTCGGCCTGAGCAAGCATTACGTCGGCGCTATCGGCCAGGCCCTGGAACGGGTCGGCATGCAGGACAAACGCAAGCGTCGCATGGGCGCGCTGTCCGGCGGTGAACGCCAGCGGGTGTTGTTGGCCCAGGGGCTGATTCCTGCGCCGCAACTGCTGGTGCTGGATGAACCGATGTCGGCGCTGGACGAGGCCGGCATCCAGGTGTTTGAACAACTGCTGCGAGACTGGCGCCAGGCCGGCATCACGGTGCTGTGGATCGAACATGACCTGGAAGCCGTCGGGCGCCTGGCTGACCGCGTCACCGGCCTGAACCGCCGCGTGCTGTTCGATGGCCCGCCGCGTCAGACCCTGACGCCGGAGCGCTTGCTGACGCTGTTTTCCACCCATCCACGCCCGAACGGGAGCGCCGCCTGATGAGTTACGAAGCCTTTCGTTTGATGGTCCAGGGTTGGGCGTCGTCCGGCTATCTGCCCGAAGCGCTGGCTTACGGGTTTGTGGTCAATGCGTTGCTGGCCGGGCTGCTGATCGGCCCGGTGCTGGGTGGCCTCGGCACCCTGGTGGTGGTCAAGCGCTTCGCGTTTTTCTCTGAAGCCGTGGGCCACGCGGCGCTGACCGGCGTGGCGGTCGGCATCCTGCTCGGCGAACCCTACACCGGGCCCTACGGCAGCCTGTTCGGCTATTGCCTGCTGTTCGGCATCCTGCTCAATTACCTGCGCAACCGCACCGGCCTGGCACCGGACACGCTGATCGGCGTTTTCCTCTCGGTGTCCCTGGCCCTGGGCGCCAGCCTGCTGCTGATCCTGGCGGGCAAGATCAACGTGCACATCCTTGAAAACGTGCTGTTCGGCTCGGTGCTGACGGTCAATGGCAATGACCTGCTGGTGCTGGCGGTGGTCGGCTCACTGGTGATGGCTTTGGCGTTGCCGCTGTACAACCGCATCATGCTCGCCAGTTTCAACCCCCAACTGGCGGCGGTGCGCGGGGTGGCGGTCAAGACGCTGGATTACCTGTTCGTGGTGTTGGTGACGCTGATCACCGTGGCGGCGGTAAAGGTCATCGGCGCGATTCTGGTGGGGGCCTTGCTGGTGATTCCGGCAGCAGCGGCGCGTCTGCTCAGCCAGTCGTTGAAAGGTTTTTTCTGGTGCTCCGTGCTGATCGCAACCATCAGCACCCTGTGCGGGATTCTCGCACCGATTGTCTTCGACCTGCCGATCCCATCCGGTGCCGCGATCATTCTGGTGGCCGGCATCGCATTTGCCCTGGCCGCCATTGCCCGGGGTGTTGTCCCCAGCCTCAAAGGGAATCTTGGATAAATGGTTTTTTCATTGCGACAACTGGCATTGGCCGTAGCCTTGTGCGGTCTGGTAAACAGCCCTTCTTTCGCCGCCGAAGGCACACCGGTGCGCCTGCTTGCTTCGTTGCCGGTCACCTACGGCTTGGGTGAAGCGTTGCTCAAGGGCACCGATGTCAGCCTGGAGCGCGCCGCGCCGGCCAATCTGCCCGGTACGCGCCAGAATGCCTACTTCAGCGGCCGTGGCGCGCCGGCCCTGAGCAAGCTGGCCAGCGATGCCGACGCGGTGATCGGGCTGCGCTCGTTGTGGCCGGATGATCCGCTGTACCCCATGGCCCGCCGCAGCAACATCCGCATCGTCGAAGTCGATGCCGCCCGCCCGGTGGACGGCGCCCTGCCCGGTATCGCCGTGCAATCGGGATCGGCCGATGGCCTGGCGAGCCAACCGTGGATGGCCAGCCATAACCTGGGACGGATGGCCGATGTCATCGCCGCCGACCTGGTGCGCCTGGCACCGACGGCCAAACCGAAGATCGACGCCAACCTGGCGGCGCTCAAGCAGCGCCTGCTCAAGCTCAGCGCCGAGAGTGAAAAGCGCCTGGCCAGTGCCGACAACCTGAGCGTTGTCAGCCTGAGCGAGCATTTCGGCTACTTGATCAGCGGTTTGAATCTGGACGGGATCAGCACCGATGCCCGGCCCGACGCCGAATGGACACCCGAAGCCCTCAAGCAATTGACCGCCACGTTGAAAGACAACGACGTGAAGCGGGTGCTGCATCATCGTCAGCCCGCGGATGCCGTGAAAGCGGCCATCACTGAGGGCGGCAGTCAGTTACTGGTCCTGAGCACCGACGCCGCCGACCCGGTGGCGGAGCTGGAGAGCAATGTGAACCTGGTCGTCACGGCGTTGACAGGGGGCTGACTGCAGGAATGCGCGCCCCTGTGGGAGCGGGCTTGCTCGCGATAGCGGTGGATCAGGCGACATCAATGCTGACTGTGCCGGCCTCATCGCGAGCAGGCTCGCTCCCACAGGTTCAATCGCGGATGTTCGCAGATTCTGTGCTCACCACAAATCCACTGTGGGAGCGAGCCTGCTCGCGATGAGGCCGGCACATCCAACCTCTTTGCGGGCTGTACCATCGCTATCGCGAGCAGGCTCGCTCCCACAGTTTTGATCGCGGATGCTCGCAGACGCCGCGTTCACCACGGGTTTGCCTGGGTCAAGTGTCAGTTCAGAACATCCCCCGGTACCCGCACAAACCCTTCCATCAATACCCGCGCGCTGCGGCTCATGATGGCTTTTTTCACGGTCCATTCGCCATTGACCTGGCTGGCCTCAGCGCCGACGCGCAGGGTGCCGGAGGGATGGCCGAAGCGCACAGCGGTGCGGTCGATGCCGCCGGCCGCCAGGTTCACCAGCGTGCCGCTGATCGCCGCCGCCGTGCCGATGGCGACCGCCGCGGTGCCCATCATCGCGTGGTGCAGTTTGCCCATGGACAGTGCTCGCACCAGCAAGTCGACGTCCCGCGTCGTCACGGCTTTACCGCTGGAGGAGAGGTAGTCCGCCGGCGGTGCGACAAACGCCACCTTCGGCGTGTGCTGGCGCTGGGCGGCTTCGTCCAGATGCTGAATCAGGCCCATGCGCAAGGCGCCGTGGGCACGGATGGTTTCGAACATGGCCAGGGCCTTGGGATCGCCATTGATGGCGCCCTGCAATTCGGTGCCGGTATAACCAACGTCCCGGGCATTGATGAAGATCGTCGGGATGCCGGCGTTGATCAGGGTCGCCTTGAAGGTACCAACACCAGGCACCTCAAGGTCGTCCACCAGGTTGCCGGTGGGAAACATCGAGCCACCACCGCCCTCCTCCTCGGCCGCCGGGTCCATGAATTCCAGTTGCACTTCAGCCGCCGGAAAGGTCACGCCGTCGAGCTCGAAGTCACCGGTTTCCTGCACCGCGCCGTCGGTGATCGGCACATGGGCGATGATGGTCTTGCTGATATTGGCTTGCCAGATCCGCACCACGGCCACGCCGTTTTGTGGGATGCGACTGGCGTCCACCAAACCACTGCTGATGGCGAATGAACCGACCGCCGCCGACAGGTTGCCGCAGTTGCCGCTCCAGTCCACGAACGGCTTGTCGATGGACACTTGGCCGAACAGGTAATCGACATCGTGATCGGCTCGGGTGCTCTTGGACAGGATCACGGTCTTGCTGGTGCTCGACGTCGCGCCGCCCATGCCATCGATCTGCTTCTCGTATGGATCGGGGCTGCCGATCACTCGCAGCAGTAAAGCATCCCGGACCGAGCCGGGAACGCGGGCCGCTTCGGGCAGGTCCTGCAAGCTGAAGAACACGCCTTTGCTGGTGCCACCACGCATGTAAGTGGCGGGGATTCTGATTTGCGGTGCGTGAGCCATGATGCTCCTCAAGCGGGCCCGCAAGGGTGCCCGCAGCTGTGATTTAGACGGCAACCGCCGATTCCAGGAAATCCTGGGCAAAGCGCTGCAATACGCCGCCGGCTTCGTAGATCGACACTTCTTCGGCGGTATCGAGACGGCAGGTCACCGGCACTTCGACGCGCTCGCCGTTCTTGCGGGTGATGACCAGGGTCAGCGTCGCACGCGGGGTGCGCTCGCCGATCACGTCATAGACCTCGCTGCCGTCGATGCCCAGGGTCTTGCGATCGGTGCCCGGCTGGAACTCCAGCGGCAACACCCCCATCCCCACCAGATTGGTGCGGTGGATACGCTCGAAACCTTCAGCGGCAATCGCCTCGACACCGGCCAGACGCACGCCCTTGGCCGCCCAGTCCCGGGACGAACCCTGGCCGTAGTCGGCACCGGCGATGATGATCAGCGGCTGCTTGCGCTCCATGTAGGTTTCGATGGCTTCCCACATGCGCATGACCTGGCCTTCCGGCTCGACCCGGGCCAGAGAACCCTGCTTGACCTTGCCGTTTTCCTGGACCATCTCGTTGAACAGTTTCGGGTTGGCGAAGGTCGCACGCTGGGCGGTCAAATGGTCGCCCCGATGGGTTGCGTAAGAGTTGAAATCTTCTTCCGGCAGGCCCATTTTCGCCAGGTATTCGCCAGCGGCACTGTCGAGCATGATGGCGTTGGACGGCGACAGGTGGTCGGTGGTGATGTTGTCCGGCAGCACCGCCAGCGGACGCATGCCCTTGAGCGGCCGCGCACCGGCCAGCGCTCCTTCCCAATACGGCGGGCGACGGATATAGGTGCTTTGCGGGCGCCAGTCATACAGCGGCGTCACTTTTGGCCCGGTGTCCTCCTGGATGGCGAACATCGGGATGTACACCTGACGGAACTGCTCCGGCTTCACCGAGGCCTTGACCACCGCATCGATTTCTTCGTCGCTCGGCCAGATGTCCTTGAGGCGGATCTCGCGACCGTCCACCACGCCCAGCACATCCTTCTCGATGTCGAAGCGGATGGTCCCGGCGATGGCATAGGCCACCACCAGCGGCGGCGAGGCAAGGAACGCCTGTTTGGCGTACGGATGGATGCGCCCATCGAAGTTGCGGTTGCCCGATAACACAGCGGTGGCGTACAAGTCGCGGTCGATGATTTCCTGCTGGATCAGTGGGTCCAGCGCACCGGACATGCCATTGCAGGTGGTGCAGGCGAAGGCCACGACACCAAAACCCAATTGTTCCAGCTCTTTGGTCAGACCGGCTTCATCCAGGTACAGCGCCACGGTTTTCGACCCCGGCGCCAGGGACGACTTGACCCATGGCTTGCGGGTCAGGCCCAGGCGGTTGGCGTTGCGCGCCAGCAGGCCGGCAGCGATCACGTTGCGCGGGTTGCTGGTGTTGGTGCAACTGGTGATGGCGGCGATGATCACCGCGCCGTCGGGCATTTGCCCGGGCACATCGTCCCACTGACCGGAGATACCTTTGGCGGCCAGATCCGACACCGCGACGCGGGCGTGGGGGTTGCTGGGACCTGCCATGTTGCGCACCACCGACGACAGATCAAAGGTCAAGCCGCGCTCGTATTGCGCGCCCTTGAGCGTGTCGGCCCACAGGCCTGCCTGCTTGGCGTAGGTCTCGACCAGTTGAACCTGCTGGTCTTCGCGGCCGGTGAGCTTCAGGTAATCGATAGTCTGTTGGTCGATGTAGAACATCGCCGCCGTGGCGCCGTATTCCGGAGCCATGTTGGAAATGGTCGCGCGGTCGCCCAAGGTCAGGGCGCTGGCGCCTTCACCGAAAAACTCCAGCCAGGCACCGACGACTTTTTGTTTGCGCAGGAATTCGGTCAGCGCCAACACCATGTCGGTGGCGGTGATGCCCGGTTGCAGCTTGCCGGTCAGCTCGACGCCAATGATTTCCGGCAGGCGCATCCATGAGGCACGTCCCAGCATCACGCTTTCGGCTTCCAGGCCGCCAACGCCGATGGCGATCACACCCAAGGCATCGACGTGGGGGGTGTGGCTGTCAGTGCCCACGCAGGTATCGGGGAACGCCACGCCGTCACGCTGCTGGATCACCGGTGACATTTTTTCCAGGTTGATCTGGTGCATGATGCCGTTGCCCGGCGGAATCACGTCGACGTTCTTGAAGGCTTTCTTGGTCCAGTTGATGAAGTGAAAGCGGTCTTCGTTGCGCCGGTCTTCGATGGCGCGGTTCTTGGCGAACGCCTGGGGGTCGGAACCGCCGCTTTCCACCGCCAGGGAGTGGTCGACGATCAGTTGGGTCGGCACCACCGGATTGACCTGCGCCGGATCGCCGCCCTGCAGGGCAATGGCGTCGCGCAGGCCGGCCAGGTCTACCAGGGCGGTCTGGCCAAGGATGTCATGGCACACTACCCGGGCCGGAAACCATGGGAAGTCCAGATCGCGCTTGCGCTCGATCAGTTGCAGCAGCGACTCGCCCAGCGTCGCCGGATCGCAGCGACGCACCAGGTTTTCCGCCAGCACCCTGGAGGTATACGGCAGGCCATCGTAAGCGCCAGGCCGGATGGCATCCACGGCCCCGCGAACGTCGAAATAATCCAGCGAAGTGCCGGGCAGCGGTTTGCGAAATTCTGTGTTCATCGTCAGCACTCGGGTCACGGTGGTTTCAGAAGGTTGACGCCAGCCTCAAAGCCCCCCCGGCCACTGTGGGAGCGAGCTTGCTCGCGATAGCGGTGTATCCGTCCACATTAATGTTGAATATCAGTACGCAATCGCGAGCAAGCTCGCTCCCACAGGGTTTCGGGGTAATCAGTTCCGGCGGCTAAAACCCTCCAGTTCAGCGTTGTTCGATTGGCACGAACTTGCGCTGTTCGACGCCGGTGTATTCGGCGCTCGGTCGGATGATGCGGTTGTTGGCACGTTGTTCGTAGACGTGGGCGGCCCAGCCGGTCAGGCGCGAGCAAACGAAGATCGGCGTGAACAGCTTGGTCGGAATGCCCATGAAGTGGTACGCCGAGGCATGGTAGAAGTCGGCGTTGGGGAACAGTTTTTTCTGCTCCCACATGGTCTTGTCGATGGCCTCGGAAACCGGGAACAACACCGTGTCACCCACCTCGTCGGCGAGTTTTTTCGACCAACCCTTGATCACCTCGTTGCGCGGGTCGTTGTCCTTATAGATCGCGTGGCCGAAGCCCATGATCTTGTCCTTGCGCTCGAGCATCCCGAGGGTGCCCTTGATCGCCTCCTCCGGCGACTGGAAGCGTTGGATCATCTCCATCGCCGCTTCGTTGGCCCCACCATGCAACGGGCCGCGCAGCGAACCGATGGCGGCGGTGATGCAGGAAAACAGGTCAGACAGGGTCGAGGCACACACCCGTGCCGTGAAGGTCGAGGCGTTGAACTCGTGCTCGGCATACAGAATCAGCGAGACGTTCATCACCTTGACGTGCAGCTCGCTCGGCTTCTTGCCATGCAACAGGTGCAGGAAATGGCCGCCGATGGAGGTCTCGTCGGTCACACACTCGATGCGCTGGCCTTCGTGGCTGAAGCGATACCAGTAGCACATGATCGCCGGGAACGCGGCCAACAGGCGGTCGGTCTTGTCATGCTGTTCGGAGAAATTCAGCTCCGGTTCCAGGTTGCCCAGGAACGAGCAGCCGGTGCGCATCACGTCCATTGGGTGGGCGTCGGCGGGAATGCGCTCCAACACCTCTTTCAAGGCCTGGGGCAAGTCCCGCAATTGGCTCAGTTTGCCTGTGTAGGCGTCCAGTTGCGCCTGGGTCGGCAGCTCGCCGTACAGCAGCAGGTAAGCCACTTCTTCAAATTGCGCGTCAGCCGCCAGTTCGCGGACGTCGTAACCGCGATAGGTCAGGCCGGCACCTGACTGGCCTACGGTGGACAATGCGGTTTGCCCGGCCACCTGGCCACGGAGCCCGGCGCCACTGAGTACTTTTGCTTCGGCCATTTGCTGTCTCCATTTTTTAGATTTGTAGAGGCTGCGCTCTGTTCATTTTTTTGCCGCGAACAACGCATCGAGCTTTTGCTCGAAGGTGTGGTAGTCGATGCGATCGTAAAGCTCCATGCGAGTCTGCATGGTGTCGATGACGTTCTGTTGCGTACCGTCGCGGCGGATTGCGGTATAGACGTTCTCGGCCGCTTTGTTCATGGCGCGGAAGGCCGACAGGGGGTACAGCACCAGGGACACGTCGGCGCCCGCCAGTTGTTCGGTGGTGTACAGCGGTGTCGCGCCGAATTCAGTGATGTTGGCCAGAATCGGCGCTTTCACGCGGCTGGCGAACAGCTTGTACATCTCAAGTTCGGTGATGGCTTCCGGAAAGATCATGTCGGCACCGGCCTCGATGCACGCGGCGGCGCGGTCCAGGGCCGATTCCAAGCCCTCCACGGCCAGGGCGTCGGTACGGGCCATGATCACGAAGCTGTCATCGGTGCGCGCGTCGACGGCGGCTTTGATGCGGTCGACCATTTCTTGTTGCGAGACGATCTCTTTGTTCGGACGGTGGCCGCAACGCTTGGCGCCGACCTGGTCTTCAATATGAATGGCCGCCGCGCCGAACTTGATCATCGACTTGACCGTGCGGGCCACATTGAACGCCGAGGAGCCAAACCCGGTATCCACGTCCACCAGCAACGGCAGGTCGCAGACGTCGGTGATACGGCGCACATCGGTCAGCACGTCATCCAGGCCGGTGATGCCCAGGTCTGGCACGCCGAGGGAGCCGGCCGCCACGCCGCCGCCCGACAGGTAGATCGCCTTGAAACCGGCGCGTTTGGCCAGCAGCGCGTGGTTGGCGTTGATCGTGCCCACCACTTGCAGCGGATGCTCGTTGGCGACCGCATCGCGAAAACGCTGGCCTGGAGTGCTGTTGCTCATGACTCACCTCGTTCAGTGGCGGCGCTGTCCTGGAAATGACGCGCGATGTTGCGTTTGGAAGCGCCGATGTGCCGGCGCATCAATAATTCAGCCAGTTCACCGTCACGGTCGGCGATGGCATCGAGAATCCTGTGGTGCTCGGCAAAGGCCTGGCGCGGACGGTTGGGCGTGGTGGAAAACTGGATGCGGTACATGCGCACCAACTGATACAGCTCGCCGCAGAGCATTTGCGTCAGGGTGCGGTTGCCGCTGCCCTGGATGATCCGGTAATGGAAATCGAAGTCGCCTTCCTGCTGGTAATAGCCGACACCGGCCTGGAACGCCGCGTCGCGCTCATGGGTTTCCAGGACCCGGCGCAGCTCGTCGATTTCTTCCAGGGTCATGCGCTCGGCCGCCAGTCGGCAGGCCATGCCTTCCAGGGACTCGCGGATTTCATAGAGTTCCAGCAACTCGGCGTGGCTCAGGGATACCACCCTGGCGCCCACGTGAGGCACCCGCACCAGCAGGCGCTGGCCTTCCAGGCGATGGATGGCCTCGCGCAGCGGGCCGCGGCTGATGCCGTAGGTGCGTGCCAGTTCGGGCTCGGAGATCTTGCTGCCAGGCGCGATATCGCCTCGCACGATTGCGGCCTGGATACGCCGGAAGACGTTCTCGGAAAGGGTTTCCGATTCCTCTTGGGCCAAGACCGGTGATTCGAGCTGATCGAGCATATTGTCGACACCTTATAAATCTATAAGGCAAAAACTAACCAATCACTGCGCTTTCGTCAAAGTAAAATTAGATATTGTCGACAATTGTCTAATAAGGGCCTCCTCCATAACCAAGTGCGTCGGATAAGCGGTTGCGTCCGGGCGGCGGTGGCGTCAGAAAACCACCGTGCTAGAATGCCGCCGCAATTTGCCGCTCTGCATCTATTAAGAGAAGGCAACCCAGGGAGCTTGTGCAGCAATGCCAGGGCCTGAACCGACGAACGGAACACTGTGCATCAGGATTTATGACACTCAAGCCCTTAACTGCTGTCCTTTGTTTCACGTGCCTGCCGGGGCTTGTCCTGGCGGGTGAAAAGACCGTGTACGGCCTCAATGAATACGCCGCCCTGCAGGGCATCGACCTGGAGGTTGCCGCCAAGTTGGACACCGGGGCCAAAACCGCTTCGCTCAGCGCCCGGGACATCAAGCGCTTCAAACGCGATGGCGAATCCTGGGTGCGTTTTTACCTGGCCATCGACGCGGCGCATTCGCACCCTATCGAACGTCCGCTGGCCCGGGTCAGCAAGATCAAACGCCGCGCCGGTGACTATGACCCCGAAGAAGGCAAGAACTACACGGCTCGGCCGGTCATCGAGCTGGACATCTGCATGGGCTCGGCCCTGCGCAGCATCGAAGTGAACCTCACCGACCGCAGCGCTTTCCAATACCCGCTACTGATCGGCTCCGAAGCCCTCAAACGCTTCGACGCGCTGGTCGACCCCAGTCTCAAATACGCTGCCGGCAAACCCGCCTGCGCCAATGCCGCTCAAACCGCAGAGTAATTCCAATGCGCTCTCTTACCCTCCATTTGAAAATGCTGATCGCCATCCTGGTGGTGCTGGGCCTGTCGGTGACGGCCTATCAGATTTTCGTGCTCGGCATCCCGGTGACCGAAGACGCCACCGACGACTTGTGGAACATCGACGCCAAGATCGAGTTCGTCCCCAATGCCAAGGATCCGGTGAAGATCCAGATGTTCGTGCCGCCGCTGAGCATGGACTACGTCAGCCTCAACGAGAGCTTCATTTCCAATAACTACGGTGTGGCGGTGAACCGGGTGGACGGGAACCGCAAGGTCACGTGGTCGGCCCGTCGGGCCAAGGGCAACCAGACCCTGTACTACCGCCTGGTGCTGACCAAGCGCTACACCTCGGAAAAATCCAAGATCAAGGGCCCGACCTTCCGCGACAGCATCGCCGTCGAGGGCCCCGAGAAGCTGGCCGCCGAAGCCCTGCTCGCGCCGATCCGCCAGCACTCGGCCGACGTCGAGACCTTCATCAGTGAAGCGATCAAACGGGTCAACAACCCCAACGACGACAACGTCAAGTTGCTGCTGGCTGGCGATCCGTCCATAGCCAGCAAGGCCAGAGTCGTCGAACTGGTGCTGTCTATCGCCCACGTGCCGGTGGAGAAGGTCCATACCATCCGCCTGGTTGCCGACCAACCGCAGTCGCCTGAACTGTGGCTGCGCAGTTTCAACGGCACCGACTGGCTGTATTTCAACCCTGATACCGCTGAGCGGGGCCTGCCCAGCGACCGTCTGCTGTGGTGGACCGGTGATGAAAACCTGATCACCGTCGATGGCGGCAAAAAAGCCACCGTCACCTTCACCATGAACAACAGCGAAATGAACGCCATTCGCCTGGCCAAGCTGACGGACGAAAACACCGACGCCAACTTCCTCGAATACTCGCTCTACGGCCTGCCGCTGCAAACCCAGCAGACGTTCATGATCATGGTGATGATCCCGATCGGCGTGCTGGTGATTCTGGTGCTGCGCAACCTGATCGGCCTGCAGACCCTGGGCACGTTCACACCGGTGTTGATCGCCCTGGCCTTCCGCGAAACCCAGCTGGGCTTCGGCATCATCCTGTTCACGGTGATCACGACGCTGGGCCTGTCCCTGCGCTCCTATCTGGAACATCTCAAGCTGCAAATGCTGCCAAGGCTTTCGGTGGTGCTGACGTTCGTGGTGGTGCTGATCGCCGCCATCAGCCTGTTCAGCCACAAGCTGGGCCTGGAACGCGGGCTGTCGGTCGCGCTGTTCCCGATGGTGATTCTGACCATGACCATCGAACGCCTGTCCATTACCTGGGAAGAACGCGGCGCCAGCCACGCCATGAAGGTGGCCATCGGCACCCTGTTCGCCGCCGCCCTGGCGCACCTGATCATGAGCGTGCCGGAGCTGGTGTACTTCGTGTTCACCTTCCCGGCCATCCTGCTGATTCTGGTAGGTTTCATGCTGGCCATGGGTCGCTACCGCGGCTACCGCCTGACCGAGCTGGTACGGTTCAAGGCCTTCGTCAAGGCTGACTCATAATGTTCGGCCTGTGGAAGACCTGGAAGGCCCTGGAGGCCCGGGGCATCATGGGCATCAATCGGCGTAACGCCGACTATGTGCTCAAATACAACAAGCGCAGCCTGTACCCGATCGTCGATGACAAGATCATCACCAAGGAACGGGCCATCGCTGCCGGCATCCATGTACCGGAGCTATACGGGGTGATCTCCACCGAGAAGGAAATCGACAAGCTCGACGAGATCATCGGCGGGCGCACCGACTTCGTGATCAAGCCGGCCCAGGGCGCGGGTGGCGACGGCATCATCGTCATTGCCGACCGCTTCGAGGGCCGCTATCGCACGGTGTCCGGCAAGATCATCAGCCATGAAGAAATCGAACACCATGTGTCCAGCATCCTTACCGGTCTCTACTCCTTGGGTGGCCACCGGGACCGGGCGCTGATCGAATATCGCGTGACCCCGGACCAGATCTTCAAGAGCATCAGCTATGAAGGCGTACCGGACATTCGCATCATCGTCCTGATGGGCTATCCGGTGATGGCCATGCTGCGCTTGCCGACCCGCCAGTCCGGCGGCAAGGCCAACCTGCACCAGGGCGCCATCGGCGTGGGTGTCGACCTTGCCACCGGCCTGACCCTGCGCGGTACCTGGCTGAACAACATCATCACCAAACACCCTGACACCACCAACGCGGTGGACGGCGTGCAGCTGCCCTACTGGGACGGCTTCATGAAACTGGCCGCCGGTTGCTATGAACTGTGCGGGCTGGGCTACATCGGCGTGGACATGGTGCTGGACCAGGAAAAAGGTCCGTTGATCCTGGAGCTCAACGCCCGACCGGGGCTGAACATCCAGATCGCCAACGACTGCGGCCTGACCCTGCGCACCCACGCGGTGGAAGCCCGCCTGGAAGAACTCAAGGCCCGTGGCGTGGTGGAAACCGTCGAGGAACGCGTGGCGTTTGCCCAGGAGTTGTTTGGGCATATTCCGCCGGTTGAGGGTTGAATCCCCCCCTGTGGCGAGGGGACTTATCCCCTCACCACAAGGTGTTCACAGCCAAATGTTTCGATGGCCCCATACTTACTCATCTCCGACATCCCTCTAGGAGCAAATCCTACAGAGGGATTACAATCGCCACCCCGCCTGAACGGCTGACCCACCCCGCCCATGTCAACCTGCTCTGTACACCCGCTGCCTTACCGCGCCAACCCCGCCGAGTATTTCGCGGTGATCCGCCATGCCCCGGGCAGTGTGTTGCTCGACAGCGGCCGGCCGAGTGCCGAACGCGGGCGTTATGATTTGCTCAGTGCCTGGCCGCTGGAGCAGTTGGCGGTGCTGTCAGATGAGAGCGGTGCCGATTTCCTGCAACGCTTGCGTATTCATCTGACGCAACTGGGGCGAGCTGTACTGCCGGCCTCGGTGCAATTGCCTTTCGCTGGCGGCCTGATCGGCTACCTGAGCTACGACTTCGGCCGACATCTCGAAACCCTGCCGTCCCACGCCAAAGACGATCTGCACCTACCCGACGCGCGGTTCGGTGTGTACGACTGGGCGCTGGTCACCGATCATCAGGCCGGAACCAGCCAGTTGGTGTTTCACCCTCACTGCGCCGACAGCGAACGCCAACGCCTGATTGCGCTCTTCAACCAGCCGACCTCAGCGCCTGTGACCGCCTTCAGCCTCGAAGCGCCCATGGCGCCCGACCTCAATAGCGATGCCTATCGACTGGCCTTCGAGCGGATCCAGGCGTATATCCAGGCCGGCGACTGCTACCAGGTCAACTTTGCCCAGCGCTTCCGCGCCCCGTGCCAAGGCGATGCCTGGGCCGCCTATCAGGCGCTGCGGGCGGCTTGCCCGACGCCGTTTTCCGGCTTCCAGAGCTTGCCCGACGGCGGCGCGGTGCTGAGTCTGTCACCCGAGCGTTTCGTCAAGGTCAGCGAAGGTCATGTGGAGACCCGTCCGATCAAGGGCACCCGTCCACGCGGCGCAACCCCTGACGAAGACGCCGCACACGCCGCCGAGTTGCTGGCCAGCCCCAAGGACCGGGCGGAAAACCTGATGATTGTCGATCTGCTGCGCAACGACCTGGGCCGTACCTGCCGCATCGGCTCGGTGCGCGTGCCGGAGTTGTTCAGCCTGGAAAGCTACCCCAACGTCCACCATCTGGTCAGCAGCGTGACCGGCGAGCTGGCCGACGCCAAGGATGCGCTGGACTTGATCGCGGGCAGCTTCCCCGGCGGCTCGATCACCGGCGCACCGAAAATCCGCGCCATGCAGATCATCGACGAACTCGAACCGACCCGCCGCGGGCTGTATTGCGGCTCGTTGCTGTACCTGGACGTACGCGGAGAGATGGACAGTTCCATCGCCATCCGCAGCTTGCTGGTCAAGGATGGACAGGTGTGTTGCTGGGGCGGCGGCGGGATTGTCGCGGATTCGGATTGGCAGGCGGAGTATCAGGAGTCGATTACCAAGGTGCGGGTGTTGCTCGAAACTTTGCAGAACCTTTAAAAGCATCGTGGGCAAGCCCCTGACCAGGCCCAGAACCCTGTGGGAGCGAGCCTGCTCGCGATAGCGGTGTGCCAGTTGGCTCAAATGCTGCTGACCAACGCTATCGCGAGCAGGCTCGCTCCCCCAGGGGGATTGGGTTTACAAGCTTAGATTACGGTTCGAAGCCTTGATGAACTCCTGCTTCAACTCAGCAAAACTGTGCACCGCCGGGAACTGCGGGAACTCTTGAATCACATTGTCCGGCGCATGGAACAGAATCCCGGCATCGGCTTCACCCAGCATCGTGGTGTCATTGTAGGAATCCCCCGCCGCAATCACCCGGTAGTACAGGCTCTTGAAGGCCAATACCGACTGGCGCTTGGGATCTTTCTGACGCAGCTGGTATCCGGTTACCCGTCCGCTGTCATCGGTAATCAGACGATGGCAGAGCAACGTCGGGAAACCCAGCTGGCGCATCAGGGGTTGGGAGAATTCGTAGAAGGTGTCGGAAAGAATCACCACCTGGAAACGCTCGCGCAGCCAGTCGACGAACTCGATGGCGCCGTCCAGCGGCTTGA
The DNA here is from genome assembly GCF_031570495.1 of Pseudomonas sp. JL2. Taxonomy (NCBI): domain Bacteria; kingdom Pseudomonadati; phylum Pseudomonadota; class Gammaproteobacteria; order Pseudomonadales; family Pseudomonadaceae; genus Pseudomonas; species Pseudomonas sp. JL2. The sequence goes on along the minus strand of NZ_JAKUDH010000004.1, from coordinate 326,030 downwards.
GGGTGGCGATGACTTCCTGAATATCGGAGAGCTTGAGGCCATGCTCATCGAGGATGCGCAACCGTTGTTTCATCAACACGTCGTAGTCGGGAATGTCCCGCGTGGTCGCCCTGAGGGATTCAATACCGGTTTTTTCAGCGAAGGCGATCCAGATTTCCGGGACCAGCACACCTTCCAGGTCGAGACAGGCAATTTCCACAAGACACTCCCATTTTTTTGATGTTTATCGGTTGAGCGAACAAAAGGACTGCCGACTCTAGCCATTCGCCGATGCCTGCGCAACGCACAGGAGCGCGCCAGCCCCGACAGCTTTTGTTACCATCAGCCCCATATAGAGCGCCCAGCGCCACCGACCTGTAGGAAGCCGCCCTGATGAGCCCATCGTTTGACGTCGTGGAACTCGCCACGACCTATGCCAACAAGTCCCCACAGGACATCCTCAAACTGGCCTTCGCCGAATTCGGCGATGACCTGTGGATATCTTTCAGCGGCGCCGAAGACGTGGTGCTGGTGGACATGGCCTGGAAGCTGAACAAGAACGTCAAGGTGTTCAGCCTCGACACCGGTCGCCTGCACCCGGAAACCTATCGGTTCATCGAACAGGTGCGCGAACACTACAAGATCGATATCGAACTGATCTCGCCGGACCCTGCGAAACTCGAGCCTTTCGTGAAGGAAAAAGGCCTGTTCAGCTTCTACAAGGACGGTCACGGTGAGTGCTGCGGCATTCGCAAGATCGAACCGCTGCGGCGCAAGCTGTCCGATGTCCGCGCCTGGGCCACCGGCCAGCGTCGCGATCAGAGCCCCGGCACCCGCAGCCAGGTGGCCGCACTGGAAATCGACACGGCATTTTCCACTCCAGAACGCACCCTGTACAAATTCAACCCGCTGTCGCAGATGACCAGCGAAGAAGTCTGGGGCTACATCCGCATGCTGGAATTGCCCTACAACAGCCTGCATGAACGCGGCTTCATCAGCATCGGCTGCGAACCCTGCACCCGCCCGGTGCTGCCGAACCAGCACGAACGCGAAGGCCGCTGGTGGTGGGAAGAAGCCACGCAGAAAGAATGCGGGCTGCACGCCGGCAATATCATCACTAAAACCAAGGCGCTGTAGAGCCGCCCCTGTCCTGTACACAAAAATGTCACCTCAGGTGCCATTTTTGTGTGCAGTTACTCCTCCAATGCCCTGAAAAGTTACACGCTGGTTCCCCCTCCTGCTATCCCCCTCCTTTTCAACGCCCAGCCTAAAAAATAAATACCTGTTCAAACGGTCAATTTATAACGGCGATTTTTCAGTCACTTACTAAATCCACATAACAAAAGGAAATTAGGTGCCCAGGGATTAGTTAAGAAACTGGCATAAATCTGGCTTTAGTCGACAAGTGTTTTGTATACAACCTAAATAAAACATACACACACTTTTAGATCCGCAAGCCTGAAGCGCCCTATCCCGTACAGGCTGCAGATGCCCCGTAACCAATGATGCTCACCTCGCCGCGACGAAGATTTGTCGAGCCCTTCGCTCATGCACAGTCATCGCGGCATCGAGAATCAGGAGCCTGCCGGAATGCGTACAAGTCTCTCCAATAACATTGCGCTGGATCTGCCCTCCTCACCCACTGCCGTTGATGGCGCACCCGCCGCCACGCTGACCTTGAGTCCAAGACTGCACAACAAGGACCTGGCGCCGACCAAGGCCGAGGGGCGGCGCTGGGGTCGCTACAGCATCTTTGCCCTGTGGACCAACGACGTACACAACATCGCCAACTATTCCTTTGCCATTGGCCTGTATGCCTTGGGCCTCGGTGGCTGGCAGATTCTGTTGTCCCTGGGGATCGGCGCAGCGTTGGTCTACGGCTTTATGAATCTGTCCGGCTACATGGGGCAGAAAACCGGGGTACCGTTCCCGGTGATCAGCCGGATCAGTTTCGGTATTCACGGCGCGCAGATTCCTGCATTGATCAGGGCCGTCATCGCCATCGCCTGGTTTGGCATTCAGACCTATCTGGCGTCCGTGGTTTTGCGCGTGCTGCTGATCGCGATACACCCAGGCTTCGCCGACTACGACCGCGACGCGATCCTGGGCCTGTCGAGCCTGGGCTGGGTGTGTTTCGTGGCGATCTGGTTCGTGCAACTGATGATCCTGGCCTACGGCATGGAAATGGTGCGCCGTTACGAAGGTTTTGCCGGACCGGTGATTCTGGTCACTGTCGCAGCGCTGGCCGGCTGGATGTACACCCAGGCTGGTGCAAACATCGCCTGGTCGATTCGCGAGCCACTGACCGGTGGCGAAATGTGGCGCAACATCTTTGCCGGCGGCGCGTTGTGGCTGGCGATCTACGGCACGCTGGTGCTCAACTTCTGCGACTTCGCTCGCTCCTCGCCGTGTCGCCGGACCATCGTCGTGGGCAATTTCTGGGGGCTGCCGGTCAATATTCTGGTGTTTGCCGGGATTACCATCCTGCTCTGCGGTGCGCAGTTCCAGATCAACGGGCAAATCATCGAAAGCCCGACCCAAGTCATCGCCTCGATCCCCAACACCTTTTTCCTGGTGCTTGGCTGCCTGGCATTTTTGATTGTCACGGTGGCGGTGAACATCATGGCTAATTTCGTCGCCCCAGCCTTTGTGCTCAGCAACCTGGCGCCCAAGTACCTGACCTTCCGCCGCGCCGGGTTGATCAGCGCCGCCATTGCCGTGCTGATTCTGCCGTGGAATCTCTACAACAGCCCGCTGGTGATTGTGTATTTCCTTTCCGGCCTCGGCGCCCTGCTCGGGCCCTTGTACGGCGTCATCATGGTCGACTACTGGCTGTTGCGAAAAGGTTGTATCAACGTGCCGCAGTTGTACAGCGAAGACCCTAATGGTGCGTATTACTACAGCAACGGGGTCAATCTGCGTGCCGTGGCGGCGTTTATTCCCGCAGCGCTGATCGCGATTGTCCTGGCGCTGGTGCCCGGTTTCGACAGCGTTTCCCCGTTCTCCTGGCTGATTGGCGCTTCGATTGCAGGGCTGCTGTACCTGATCATCGCCAAGCGCCAGCCCTTTTACGAAGACGTCAGCGGTGAGTCCATCGCCGTGGATAACGTCAGTCATTGATGATTCAAAACGGCCCGCCCGGTGCGGGCCGCTTATTTACTCTGCGTTAAGGAGGACAGCTCATGCGAATTCTTGTGGTCAACGTCAACACCACCGAATCCATCACCCGGGCCATCACCCAACAAGCCCAGGCCGTGGCCGCGCCGGGCACCGAGATCGTCGGGCTCACGCCGTACTTCGGCGCCGACTCCATCGAAGGCAATTTCGAAAGCTACCTGGCCGCCATCGCGGTGATGGATCGGGTGATGGCCTACGATCAGCCGTTTGATGCGGTGATCCAGGCCGGTTACGGCGAACATGGGCGCGAAGGCTTGCAGGAACTGCTCAATGTACCGGTGGTGGACATCACCGACGCGGGCGCCAGCACCGCGATGTTCCTGGGCCACGCCTATTCGGTGGTCACCACCCTGGACCGCACCGTGCCGCTGATCGAGGACCGCCTAAAGCTCTCCGGCCTGTTCGATCGCTGCGCCTCGGTACGCGCCAGTGGCCTGGCAGTGCTGGAGCTTGAGCAAGATCCGCAACGGGCGGTGGAAGCCATCGTGCAGCAGGCAGAACTGGCAGTCAGTCAGGACAAGGCCGAAGTGATCTGCCTGGGTTGCGGCGGCATGGCCGGGCTCGATGAGCAGATCCGCCAGCGCACCGGGGTGCCAGTGGTCGATGGCGTGACGGCGGCGGTGACCATTGCCGAAGCCCTGGTGCGGTTGGGCTTGTCCACCTCGAAAGTGCGCACCTATGCCACGCCTCGGCCCAAGACCATTATTGGCTGGCCGGGGCGGTTTGGGCGGTGAATTCACAGTTCTGAATCACATCGCCTCCATCGCGAGCAGGCTCGCTCCCACAGGGATTTTGGGTGGTCGCAACATGTGCGGTCGCCACAAAACCAATGTGGGAGCGAGCCTGCTCGCGATGGGGGGTTCGGCGCCTGATCCAGGCCATAAAAAAACGCCGTTCATGGGTAATACCATGAACGGCGTTCTGTTGTGCCGCGATGTGTCGTCAGGCCCACTCCAGCTCTGGCAAACCGCACAGGCCTGGCTGGAAGATCTTCAGGGAACGAATGATCGCGTCGGCATGGGCGTATTTTTCGTCGGCCATGGCCGAATCCGGAATGGCAATGGCAGTCATTCCCGCCGCTTTCGCCGCAGTCACCCCGAACGGTGAATCTTCGAACACCAGGCAATCGCGGGGTGCAACGCCCAGGCGTCGGGCGGCAGTGAGGAATATATCCGGTGCCGGTTTCGCCGCGCCGACCTCCGGATCATCCGCTGTGACGATGAAATCGAACAACGCGAACCAGTCTCGGTGCAGCGTGGTTTTCAGTGCAAACGACTGGCTCGACGAACTGGTGCCCACCGCAATCGGAACGTCATGGGCCTTCAAATGCCGCACCAGCTCTTCAGCGCCGGGCATTGCCAGGGCGTGCGGAAAGCGTTCGCGCATCAAGGGCTCGCGGATCACCAGGAATTCTTCCGGGGTGATCGGCAACTCCAGCGCCTGAACGACATAGCGGGCCAGATCCCCGGCCCCACGTCCGATGATGTTCTGCTTGACGCTCCAATCAAACGTGCGCCCGTAACGCTCGGCGATGATGGAGGTCACCTCGGTGTAAATGCCCTCGGTGTCCAGCAACAGCCCATCCATGTCGAATATCACAGCTTTGATCGGGCCAAGCTCTTGCAGCGGTGCTTTCATCGCATCTGATCCGTTATCACAAGGTTCCAGAGATGGCTCAGGTTTGGCCAGAGCAACGTGTTCACCTTAAAGGATTCAGCAGGATAACGAGAGTGGCTTGGCACAGGCAACGGGAAATCTGTGTGGGCGACTGTTGCAGCGAGGGCACTTGCCCCCTCGCCGCAACAAGGATCAGGTTCAGATGATGAGCAATGCGTTATTGGCTGGAACCACTCGAACCGCCGTCATCGGAGCTACCACCGCTGTCGCTGGTTCCGGCCCCGGTTCCACTGCTGGAGGCATCGCCCCCCATGGAACTGCCGCCGCTCATTGAGCCGCTGCCCGTACCGGGACTGGTGCTGCTGCCACTGGCGTCGCTGCCATTACCGCCCTCCACGGAACCCGGCGGCAAAGCGCCTCCCGTGCCCGATGGCGTGCCGGCTTCCATCTCGGTGGAAGGTGGCATCCCGCCCTTATCTACGGGGGGATTGCCGCCCGAAGACTGGGCGAAAACCGCCATGGAGCTGACCGACAGAATCCCGGCCAGGGTCAGCGCGGTCACATTTGATTTCATCATGGTGAGTCTCCCTTTTTAAGGTTACCTACCTGATGTGTGGCAATCGTGAATGGCCGATGGTGCCGATAAATCGACGGGCGGAACCGGCAATCAGCTCGGTTCGCCGGAGGCGTCGTTACCGGCAATGTCCGGATCGTCCGGGCTCGCCTCGATATCCTCATCCTCACTCGGCACCTGCTCTACCCCGGCGTCGTCGTCAGGCGGGCGCTGGTCCCGGCTCAGCGAGTCGGTTGGCGAGGGCAGCGGGTATTCCGGGGTTTCATCGTCGTCAGGGACAGGCGAATCGGCAGTCATGGCAACCTCCTGATGACGGGACAACACGTCATGCAGTTTTGAGAACACGGGCGGTCAGCTTGAGCGACTTCAATCGTAGGACTCGTCCTCGATCTCAGCGTCTTCCACCTCTTCACCCTCGATCAAGGGCACCTGGGCATCGTCCATCAGCGAGCCGGGGTCTTCATTGCCCGGATCATTGACGAAAGGAACGCCCGACGGGCCTTTTTCTTCCGTACCTTCGGTTTCCGGCGTCATGACGCACCTCGCAATTGCTGATGGATGTATGAGTTCGAGGTGCGCAGAGGGGAAACGTTCCGGGTAAATAACCCGGTAAAGAAAACGCCGGACAGCCCTGTGGCCAGACAACCCTGTGAGCAGATAAACCGCAAACCCATGGCGAACAAAAAACCCGGCTCACAGGCCGGGTCTTTCTCATCCAAACATGCGCTTAGCGATGTTTGTTCTTATGTTTGTGCTTGTGCTTCTTACCACCCGAATGACCATCGTTGTCATTGGACAGGTTGCTACCCAATGCACCACCCGCCGCGCCACCAATACCTGCGCCGATGGTGGAGCCCGTCGAGCCGCCCAGGCTGTTACCGACAATCGAACCGCCGGCCGACCCCAAACCACCGCCAATGGCCGCTTCCGTACGGCTGCCCTTACGCGCCCCCACCGCACTGCCGGCTGCACCACCGACACCGGCGCCAATGGCCGCGCCTGTGCTGCCGCCCATCTGTTGGCCGACTACGTTACCCAACGCACCGCCCAGACCACCGCCAACCGCAGCAGTACCGTCACCGGCAGCCATCGCGCCTTGAGCAACCACAAGCCCAAGCACCAAGGTGGATAAAGTCAAACGCATGATAGAAACCTCAAGAATGCCGCATCGGGGAAAGATGGCCGGTACGCGCGGGCGTCAGTCTACGCCAGATAGCGTCGGGCCATGTCACTTGGACAACAAACGGAGGGGTAGTTTTATGACAGGCAAAAAAAAGCCCGCTGGGGAAACGGGCAGGTACTGCGGTTACTGCTTTCTAACGGATGAGCCAAGATTACGCGTCCGCTTGTGAAAGAAACGTGAAAGAAACCGTCGTGAGAAAAAAGATGAAAAATATTTATGCCAGAGGCTGGAATGGTGTCGTGGCGGGGAGCTTGCTCCCTCGCCACGATGACAGGGCTGAATTGTAGAGTTGCAACGTTACTTCCTGACCGGGACCCTGGGCAGGAACTTGGCCTTTTCCCCTCGCGGCACTTTGGACACCTTGGTCCTGATGGATTTGATCGGTTCGTCGCCAAAGTCCGCCCTATAGGCCGATTGCCCACACTGCAAACCTTCATTGATCGGATATGCGGCTCCGTTATCCTCGCTGTACGGTGCTCCCATCGCCTTTCCCCTTTTCGTCGAGGCCCACACCGGCAACAACCCGTTGCCTGAAAAATATAGGCCTTCACGACTTTCAGACTAGTCGGTCATCAAAGGACTGATTATTCAGGCAAGCGTCTGGCCGACGAATGGAGCTGCGTGACTTGCCCACGGACCGCTTTATTCAATCCGCCCCGCCATCGCGCGGCTCAAGATCCGGGAAACCTGATCGACCGAATAGGGCTTGGATAGAAACTCGAAATCTTCATGGCCACGGTGGGCCAGCTCCTCGCTATAACCCGACGTCAGGACCACCGGCAGATCCGGGCGGCGCCGGCGCAGTGCCTTGGCCAGGGCAATGCCGCTGATGCCGGGCATGACGACGTCGGAAAATACCGCGTCGAACGCCATCGCATCCGGGCCAACCATGTCCAGAGCCTCCTCGGCGTTGGTCGCCCAGGCCGTTTCGTAGCCCAGATCCTGCAGGATCTGATTGGCAAAACGCCCGACCTCCAGGTTGTCCTCCACGATCAACACCCGACGCTTGCCCTTTTCCAGCAGCAGGGGCGTTGTTTCCTCCCGGTTGGGCTCATCAATCTCTTCGGGCTCGACTTCCGGCAGGTACAAGGTAAACACCGTCCCCTCCCCGACCACGGTCGAAACATCCACGTTGCCGCCAGACTGTTTGGCAAAGCCGAACACCTGGGACAACCCCAGCCCGGTGCCCTTGCCCACTTCCTTGGTGGTAAAGAACGGCTCGAAAATTTGCTCCAGGACTTCTGCCGCAATACCGGTGCCGGTGTCCGCCAGGGCAATGGCGGCAAAAGACTGCCCGGCTCCCGCGTGACCTCGGATCGGCGGCATGCCAGCACCGCCAATGAGCCGCAGCGACAACGTGCCTTGCCCATCCATGGCATCCCTGGCATTGAGGGCCATGTTGATCAGCGCCGTTTCAAACTGGCTCAAGTCAGCGCGGATGTAACAAGGCCGGTCGCTCAGCTCGACCTTGACCTGAATCCGCGCCCCCGTGACGGTCTGCAGCATGTCGCCGAGGCTTTGCACCTGCTTGCCCACATCGATGACTTGCGGTTTCAACGGCTGACGCCGGGCGAAGGCGAGCAACTGGCTGGTCAGCTTGGCGGCACGCTCCACCGTCTCGGAAACCGCCGTCATGTAGCGGTTGCGCCGCTCATCGGAGAGGTTAGGCATGCGCAGAAAGTCGACGGAGGAACGAATGATCGTCAGCAGGTTGTTGAAGTCGTGGGCCACCCCGCCGGTGAGCTGGCCGATGGCTTCCAATTTCTGCGACTGGCGCAGGGCCGCTTCGGTCTGTTTCAGGCGCGTGGTGCGTTCCTCGACCCGCTCCTCCAGTGTCGCGTTCAGTTCCGCCAGGGCCGCGAGCCCCTCACGCACGGCGGCGTCCGCGCGGGTCCGCTCGATGTGAGCCCAGGATCGTTCGGTCACTTCCATCAGCAGCGCCAGATCGTTGCTGGACCAGACCCGCGGCGTTTTGTCGTGGATGGCCATCAATGCGGTCAAACGTCCGTTCTTGATCAGCGGCACGCAAATGGTCGCGGCGATACCGATCGCCTGGAACGTCGCCGCTTCCTCGGGCGCCAGCTCCTTGAGGTTATCGTTGACCACCAGGGGTTTGCCAGCGCGCAGGTTGGCAACCGCCAGCCGACCGAAATCCGCCAGTCGGTAATGCCCGACAATACTGGGTGACCCCGCCCGAGCCCAATCACCGCGAATGGTGAAGCCATCCTCGTCCTCATCCATATCCGCATAGGCGCAATTGGACAGGTTCAGGTGCGCCGCCAGAATTCGCGTGGTGGTGGCCATGATGGCCTGCGGGTCGGTGGCATTCGCCACGGCATTGCCAATGGCATCCAGCACCGCCAGGCGCTGGGTCATGAACACCGTGGAAGTGGTCTCGGTGACGGTGTCCAGCATGCCCACGACCTTGCCGAACTGATCACGGATGGGGCTGTAGCAGAACGTGAAATACGCCTGTTCCAGGCCGCCGCCACGCTCGATGATCAGGGGGAAATTCTCGATATAAGTCGCCTGCCCCTCGAAGGCCGCCCGCACAATCGGGCCGATGTCGCTCCAGACTTCCTTCCACACCTCATCGAACCGCCGACCCAGCGCTTGGGGTTTATTGCCGAGGATGGGCACGAAGGCATCGTTGTACAACGTGATCAGTTCCGGCCCCCACACGATGGCCTGGGGGAAATGCGAGGCGAGGCTCAACGCTACGGTGGTCTTCAGCACATCGGGCCACTGTTTCGGCGGCCCGAGCGGGCTGGCGTCCCAATCGTGGCCGCGCACCCGTTCAGCCATCTCTCCATAGCTTTGCAGCCAGTCTGTCATTGCGATCGATCCTTCTCAGCCGCCAATACAATCAGGGGGAAGCGGTTGTGACCCCAAGCCGGGCCGTATTATCCCGCGCCGGAGGGGAATGCGCGATTGGATTGTGGGACGTGTAGGGCTGTAAATGGGGGTGGAATGGCGGAATTGGCTGATTGAGCTACGGAAATATCCCACATGTGATTGGGAAACCTCTCGCCAAGGCGCTCGCACGAATTGTGCCGGTGTCTTTCCACATGAATTCCGAGCGGTTGTGAGTGAGACGGGGCCCGGCGGATCCTCGGCAACATTAATGCAATCGACATGGCGGATTCGGTTTGATATTGGCTTGGCGGCCGGTGAAGACAGAAAAACCACTCCATGCTATGGTTTGGCTGTAAGTAGAGGACTTTCCGATGATCCAAACAACTGCTGACAGCGTCGCAAATCAGGTCCGTAGGCTTGCTAAAGCCCATAAGGTCACGACTGAAATTGATGGCATCAGTCGTATGGCCGTGACTATCACCCGCTTGGCTGGGGATGGCGTCACGCTCGACGCAATTGAACAGTTGCTCGTCAATCTAAAGAGAAAGGGTATTCTGAGCAAATCTGAGATATTGACGCTCCAAGGACGCTATCTTCAAGAGAAGAGGCGTTCCAAGAAACTGAGCGCATGAGTTTTGATCCGTTTGGCGACTTCGAAACGGCTGGATATCTGCGAAACTCGCTACAGCTCAAGGATCCCCTTGAAGTAAAAGAATCCGAACATCTTTCGTTTGAGTCGAGTATCGAAGACGCCCTTGCCTATTTGGCGAAGAAAAGGCCCATCGACTACAAGTCAGTACTCAACGTTCACAAGATCCTCTTCTCGGGCTTTTACCCGTGGGCAGGGCAAGATAGGTACGAGCTTGTACCTCACCTTGCAGTCTTCAAGGGGTCACACCACGATCCCCGCAGCACCGCCTTCGAGCGCCCGGACCTCATCAAAATGTCCGTTGACTATGCGCTGAAGCTGGCAGCCGATACAAAGCGCTTTAGAGATCGCCCTGGCGAGGTGATGGGCCAGCTGGCTTTCGCACACCCCTTCCTGGACGGCAACGGCCGCACGATTCTATTGGTCTTTATGGAACTCTCCTATCGAGCCAAATTTGCCATCGACTGGTCAAATACAAGCAAGGATGACTACCTGCGGGCACTCAGCGACGAAATTCGAGAGCCTTTCAAGGGGCATCTCGATCACTATCTGAAGCCGTTCATAATGGAAATATCCAGTCGTGATGAGTGGCCAGAAACGATCAACGGCATCAGAGGCTTGGATGGCCTGGATAAGGAAGACATCACTTACGCAAGCCTCGACAACCCGCAAGTCCAGCAGATCTACAAGACGTACCGGGCACAGCCAATCAATTCTCAGGCCTCTCCTGACTCGGATGACTGAAAAAACCGCAAACCGACTCGGGCATAGTTGCTTTCACAGATCCAGGCAGCCGGAGCGATTGCTTCGATTAGGGGCTGAGTTGTAAGACGTGTAGCCCAGACACATACAACCAAGGCACCGTCCTACAAATGATTGGGAATCCCCTTCCCTATCAATCCCTTGCGTAGTTTTTGCGGTGGCACCTATAGTCTGGGCGTCGCCCAAATGGCGACCGGGTTTGGCGACTCGATTGACACAATTCCTTCACCAACACAGGGAATTGATATGAACCAATACATGAGCCTTACCAGCAACGCCGACGACCAACCCCTCTACGTCGATACTTGCGCCCCGCTACACATCCTGCTCGATGCAGCCGCCTACCGAATCCGTGCCGCTACTCAGTTCCTTGAGAACTTTGCGATGCGCGATGAGCAGAGCGTCGACCCTGCGACTCTTCAGGATTTGGCACAGCTTTGCTGCATTCCGCTGCGTGACGGTTGCGACGTGATGGATGTGATTGCCAGGCGGCTGGATGCGGCGCCGGCGGGTACCCTTCTATAAAACGCCAGACACTACAAAGCCCCTGATCCATCACGAATCAGGGGCTTTCATTTACACCTGTCAACAGATGCGCTGGTTTAGCTCAGGCGGACTCGCCTGACCGAAGCTGCCCGCCCCATCGGCGGGCAGCCTGCAGGTTTCAGGACTTCGTCAGCGGATCGCTGATACCCAGCAGATAGAAGCCGATCATGCCGATGATACCGGCCAGGACGATGTAGTACAGCGTCGGCAGCATGGTCTTGCGCAGGGTGATGCCTTCGCGCCCCAGCAGGCCGACTGTCGCCGACGCCGCCACCACGTTGTGGATGGCGATCATGTTACCGGCCGCCGCACCTACCGATTGCAACGCCACCATCAGCGCGCCGGAGATGCCCAACAGTTGCGCGGTGTTGAACTGGAACTGCGCCAGCATCAGGTTGGACACGGTGTTGGAGCCGGCGATGAATGCGCCCAGTGCGCCCACCGCCGGGGCGAAGAACGGGTACACGCTGCCGACACTGTCTGCGACCAGACGCGCCATTGCCACCGGCATCGACACCAGGTCCGATCCGTTCACCCCTGAGTTGATCAGGATACGCACCATCGGGATGGTGAAGATCAACACGAAACCGGCGCCCAGCAAGGTTTTACTCGATTCGCTCACGGCCGCTACCAATTCGCTGGCGCGCATGCGGTGCAAGAAGAATGTCATCAGCGCAACCACGCAGAGCAAACCACCTGGCAGGTAGAGCAGTTCCAGGCTGGCGGACACGCCCGTCTCCCCCAGAATGTCTTTGGCCCCGAAGCTCAGGGACAGCAGCCAGGCCTTGAGCGGTGGAATGTTGCGCGACAGCACCAACAACACGGCCAGCAGCACATAGGGTGCCCAGGCCATGGGGACGGAAATCGCTTTTTTGCCGGCCATGTCGTCGAGCTTCATCTCGATCTTGCCCATCCACTCCGCTGGCCACTCGCTGGCCGGGGCAAAATCCCAGGTGGTCTTGGGCAACAGGAAGCGCGCTTTGGCAGCCGGGATCACAATGCTCAGGCCCACCAGGGCACCAATCATCGAGGGGAATTCCGGACCGAGAAACACCCCAGCGGCGGCGTAAGGGATGACGAAGGCGAGGCCGGTGAAGACCGCGAACGGTGCCATGACCAGGCCTTCGCGCCAGGATTGGTTCTTGCCGAAGAAGCGCGTCATGATGCTGATCATGATCAGCGGCATGAGAATCCCGCAAAGGGCATGGATGATCGCCACCCGCGAGACGATCAAATGGAAGAACACGTCCCAGTTGCTGCCCACAGCAGCCAGTTGCGCGCCAAGACCGGTCTGGTCAAGGCCGCCTGTGACCCCGACCACCATGGGCGTACCGACGGCACCAAAAGACACCGGCGTGGACTGCACCAGCATGCCGAGTACCACCGCGGCCATGGCCGGGAAGCCCAACGCGACCATCAACGGCGCGACTACCGCCGCAGGTGTGCCAAAGCCCGAAGCGCCCTCGATGAAGCAGCCGAACAGCCAGGCCACGATCAGCGCCTGGACCCGACGGTCCGGGCTGATATTGGCAAAGCCACGGCGAATGGAGCTGATGCCGCCGGAATGCTTGAGGGTGTTGAGCAACAGAATAGCACCGAAAACAATCCACAGAATCGCCGCCGTCAGGACGAGGCCCTGCAGCGAGGACGCCAGGACCCGATTCAACGTCATGTCCCAGGCCCCGAGGCCGATCAACGCCGTCAGTACGAAGACCACGGGCATGGCGTATTTGGCTGGCCAGCGAAAGCCGATCAGTAACACGCCCGCCAGTACCAGCGGCACGAAGGCCAGGATGGACAGCAGTGTTTGACTCATGGTTTTGGTTCCTTTTTATTGTTGTGAACCACAGTTTGCCGGGGGTATCCGGCGCCACGCATCCAGAGCACAGATGCTCCGCGAACCGCGTCGACAGGGGATCACCCGTCGCCGCGCTCATGCTCAAGGGCCCCGGCAGCCATGGGCTGTCGGGGCCTGTTGTATTGCGCCCCCGCTAAAGCAGGGGCTTTCGGGGTTGCGATCACGATGCACACCGCAGCCCCTCGACGATTGCAGAGCGTGTCTCCCTCAGGCCTGTTGCTTGAACCGCAGACGCCAGGCGTGCAGCAGCGGTTCGGTGTAGCCGCTGGGTTGCTCGCGGCCCTTGAACACCAGGTCGCAGGCGGCCTGGAACGCCATCGAGGCGGCATAGTCATCGGCCATGGGGCGATACAGCGGATCACCGGCGTTCTGCTGATCGACCACCTTGGCCATGCGCTCAAGGCTTGCGCGCACCTGAGCTTGGCTAACGACGTTGTGGTGCAGCCAGTTAGCAATGTGTTGGCTGGAAATACGCAGGGTGGCGCGGTCTTCCATCAGGCCGACGTTGTGGATATCCGGCACCTTGGAGCAACCCACGCCTTGCTCGACCCAGCGCACCACATAACCGAGGATGCCCTGGCAGTTGTTGTCCAGCTCTTGCTGGATCTGGCTGGCGTTCCAGTCAGGCTCGGCCACCACCGGCACGCTGAGCAGGCCATTGAGCAGGTCGTCGCGCTGACTGTTGAGGTCGATGGCTTCCAGCTCGCGCTGCACCGCCTGCACATCCACTTGGTGGTAGTGCAAGGCATGCAAGGTGGCGGCGGTCGGCGACGGGACCCAGGCCGTGTTGGCGCCGGCCTGGGGATGGGCGATCTTCTGCTCGAGCATGGCGGCCATCAGGTCCGGCATGGCCCACATCCCCTTGCCAATCTGCGCCCGACCACGCAGACCGCAGCTCAAGCCAACCAGCACGTTGTTGCGCTCGTAGGCCTGGATCCAGGCGCTGCTCTTCATGTCGCCCTTGCGCAGCATCGCGCCGGCCTCCATGGCGGTGTGCATCTCATCACCGGTGCGATCGAGGAAGCCGGTGTTGATGAAGGCCACCCGCGCCGCCGCGCTGGCGATACACGCCTTGAGGTTGATACTGGTGCGGCGCTCTTCGTCCATGATCCCCATCTTCAGGGTGTGCCGGGGCAAGTGCAGCAGGTCTTCGATGCGCGTGAACAACTGATCGGCAAAGGCCACTTCAGCCGGGCCGTGCATCTTCGGTTTGACGATATAGATACTGCCGGTACGCGAGTTACCGTGGCGCTGAAGGTCATGCAGAGCGATCAAGCTGGTCATCACCCCGTCGAGGATGCCTTCGGGGATCTCGTGGCCTTCGCCGTCGAGGATCGCCGGGTTGCTCATCAGGTGCCCGACGTTGCGCACAAACAGCAACGAACGGCCGTGCAGCTTCAAAGCACCACCAGCGGCAGCGGTGTACTCGCGGTCCGGGTTGAGACGGCGCACGATGGATTTGCCGCCCTTTTCCAGCGCTTCGCTGAGGTCGCCTTTCATCAGGCCGAGCCAGTTGCGGTAGATCAGCACTTTATCGGCCGCATCGACCGCCGCGACGGAGTCTTCGCAGTCGAGAATGGTCGACAGCGCGGACTCCACCAGCAGATCCTTGACCCCTGCGCCATCGCTGGCGCCGATCGGGCTGCCGGCATCGATCTGGATTTCCACGTGCAGGCCGTTGTTTTTCAGCAGCACCGCTGTCGGCGCGCTGGCCTGGCCCTGATAACCGACGAACTTGTCGGCCTGGGCCAAACCGGTCTGGGTGCCGTCAGCCAGGGTCACCTGCAGTTGCCCCTCACTGACTCGGTAATTGACCGAGTCGGCATGCGAGCCCATGCGTAAAGGCGCGGCCTGATCGAGAAACGCACGGGCGAAGGCGATGACTTTGTCACCACGCACCTGGTTGTAACCCGGGCCCTTTTGAGCACCACCGTCTTCAGCGATGGCATCGGTGCCGTACAACGCATCGTACAAAGAGCCCCAGCGCGCATTGGCGGCGTTCAACGCGTAGCGGGCATTCATCATCGGCACCACCAGCTGTGGACCGGCCTGGTGGGTGATCTCGCTGTCGACGTTGGCGGTGCTGACCCGCACCGTGTCTGGCTGCGGCAACAGGTAGCCGATGGACTCGAGAAAATCGCGATAGGCCGACATGTCGCTGATCGGGCCTGGGTGCGCGCGGTGCCAGCTGTCCAGCTTCGCCTGCAGCGCATCGCGCTCGGCCAGCAGCGCACGATTGTGCGGCGCCAGGTCATGCACCAGGGCGTCGAAGCCGGCCCAGAACGCCTCGCGTTCAATCCCGGTGCCGGGCAGCACTTGCTCGTCGACGAAACGTTGCAGGTTGATGGCCACTTGCAGGCGCTGGCAGTTCACGCGATCAGTCATTTTCACTCTCCAAAAAACAGTAGGTGGCCGGCGTCAGATGTCAGCGCGGCTCACTGAACAGGCGCCTAGCCCTTGTAATCAGCCCAATGCGGCGATACCGGCTTTGGCCACTTGGGCGTCCTGATCGGCCTTGACCCCGGAAACGCCCACCGCGCCAATCACCTGGCCGTCGACAATCACCGGCACACCACCTTCCAGCGAAGTCAGCAGCGGCGCGGACAGGAACGCGCTACGCCCGCCATTGACCATGTCTTCATAACCTTTGGTTTCACGACGCCCGATGGCGGCGCTGCGGGCCTTCTCGGCGGCGATGTAGGCGGCGATCGGTGAGCAGCCATCCAGGCGTTCCAGGGCCAGCGGATGCCCGCCGTCGTCGACCACGCTGATGCTCACGGCCCAGTGATTTTTCTCCGCTTCACTGCGGGCAGCGGCGAGGATTTTGCTGACTTCGGTCTGGCTCAATACGGCTTTGCTAAGCATGCTGTTCTCCGGTTAATTCAGGGCTTCTTCGACCAGTTCGATCCAATGTCGCACAGGGGTACGACCGGCGCCGTCGAGGTGGGTCTGGCAGCCGATGTTGGCGGTGACAATCGCCTGCGGCTTACCGCTTTCCAGGGCATTGAGTTTGTTGTCGCGCAACTGCCTGGACAGCTGCGGCTGGGTTAACGAATAGGTCCCGGCGGAGCCGCAACACAGGTGACTGTCGGGCACAGCCGTCAAACCGAACCCGAGGCGAGCGAGCACGCTTTCCACGGCGCCCCCCAGCTTCTGCGCATGCTGCAGAGTGCAGGGGCAATGGAAAGCCACGCGCTTGTCGGCATGCACACCCAGTTGCTCCAGAGGTTCGACGCTGAGCACTTCAACCAGGTCTTTGGCCAGCGTACTGACGCGCCTGGCTTTCTCGGCGTAGGCCGGGTCCTGCGCCAACAGATGGCCGTAATCCTTGACGAAGGCGCCGCAGCCGCTGGCGGTCTGCACAATGGCCTCGGCGCCCTGCTCGATGGCGGGCCACCAGGCATCGATGTTGCGCCGCGCACGCTGCAAGCCTTGCTCTTGGGCGTCGAGGTGGTAGTCCACTGCGCCGCAGCAACCGGCTTCATTGATCGGCGTGACGCTGATGCCGAGGCGATCGAGCACCCGCGCCGTGGCGGCATTGGTGTTAGGTGCCAGGCCAGGCTGCACACAGCCCTCAAGCATCAGCACACGGCGTGCATGGCGTGGCTCGGGGCGGGGTTTGGCGGCACTGGCGGTGCGCGGCAATTTGGCCTTGAGGCTGGCCGGCAACAGCGGACGGAAAACCTGGCCAACCTCAATCAGCCCTTTGAACAGCCGCGCATGGGGCACCACGGCACGCAGGCTTTGACGCAATACGCGCTGAGCCAGCGGGCGCGGAACGGCGGCATCGACTACCGCGCGGCCGATATCCAGCAGATTGTGG
Organism: Pseudomonas sp. JL2; assembly: GCF_031570495.1. Taxonomy (NCBI): domain Bacteria; kingdom Pseudomonadati; phylum Pseudomonadota; class Gammaproteobacteria; order Pseudomonadales; family Pseudomonadaceae; genus Pseudomonas; species Pseudomonas sp. JL2. Next base: position 309,006 of record NZ_JAKUDH010000004.1, on the reverse strand, counting down.
TACTGCACGCCCGACGGACAGGTGGTCTCACAGTTGCGACAGCTCAGACAGCGATCCAGGTGCAGTTGGGTCTTGGCCGTGACTTCGTTGCCTTCCAGCACTTGCTTGATCAGGTAAATGCGCCCGCGCGGGCCGTCCAGCTCATCACCGATAAGCTGGTAGGTCGGGCAGGTGGCGTTGCAAAAGCCGCAATGCACACAGCTGCGCAGGACGCGTTCGGCTTCCTCGGCGCGCGGCAGGTGCTTGGCCTGTTCACTCAGATGGGTCTGCACAACTACACCTCGCGATACATACGGCCAGGGTTGAAAATGCCCTGGGGGTCAAGCTGGGTTTTGAGCTGTCGGTGGTAGCGCAGCAACGGGGTGGCCAGCGGATGGAATGGACTGTCGCAGTGGCCGGCGGTGAAACAGGTGGCGTGGCCACCGGCTTGGGCGGCGATCTGGCGGATCAACGCGACATCGGCATCGGACTTGAGCCAGCGTTGGGCGCCTCCCCAGTCGATCAGTTGCTCACCGGGCAGCGCCAACACGCCGGTGTTGGTCGGCACCGACAATCGCCAGAGCGGGCGCGGGTCCGCGAAGAAATCCAGGCGCTGCTCGCGCAGGTCAACCCAGTACGAGCTCTCAAGCAGCTCACCGCCGAGACGCTCACGGGCCGCTGCGACCGAGCCTTCACCACCTTCCAGGCGCAGGTGCAAAGCCTGACCATCATGGCTGGCGGCGCTCAGCGAAATGGGTTGCTGACCCCACTCGGCCAGTTTGCGCAAGGCCAGCGCGGCGTCCATCTCCAGCCGCAGACTCAGGCACTGGCGCGGCTTGGGCAGCACTTTGAGCGACACCTCGGTAATCACTCCCAGGCAGCCAAAGCTCCCGGCCAGCAGCCGCGACAGGTCGTAGCCGGCGACGTTCTTCATCACCTCGCCGCCAAAGCGCAGGTGCTTGCCCGTTCCGGTGATCAAGCGGGTGCCCAGGACCAGGTCACGAACCGCGCCGGACCAAGGCCGGCGCGGGCCCGAAAGACCTGCCGCAACCATCCCGCCGAGGGTCGCGGCGCCACCAAATTGCGCAGGCTCGCAGGTGAGCATCTGTCCGGCCGCGTCCAGCGCCGCCTCCAGCTCAACCAGCGGCGTGCCGGCGCGGGCGGTGATCACCAACTCGGTCGGGTCGTAGCTGACGATGCCGCGGTGGGCACGGGTATCGAGCACTTCGCCTTCGACCTTGCGACCGAGAAACGCCTTGCTGTTACCTCCCTGAATGCGCAACGCCGTAGTACTGTTGAGGGCGTGATTGACTTGTTCCAGCAACGCCTCGCTGGCGTCGCAGTCGTGCTGCATCACCATCAGAAGCGCTCCAGTTCAGGAAAGGGCAGTTGGCCGTGGTGCACGTGCATGGCGCCGAATTCGGCGCAGCGGTGCAGGGTCGGAATGTTCTTGCCGGGGTTGAGCAGGCCACGCGGGTCGAATGCTGCCTTCACCGCGTGAAACAGGGTCAGTTCGTCACTGTTGAACTGAACGCACATCTGATTGATCTTCTCGCGCCCCACCCCGTGTTCGCCGGTGATGCTGCCGCCCACCTTGACGCAGAGTTCGAGAATCTTGCCGCCCAGGGACTCGGCCCGCTCCAGCTCGCCGGGTTGGTTGGCATCAAACAGAATCAATGGGTGCATATTGCCATCACCGGCATGGAACACGTTGGCCACACGCAGGCCGAACGCCTCGGACAGCTCACTGATGCCCTTGAGCACCCCGGGCAGTTCGCGACGTGGAATGGTGCCGTCCATGCAGTAATAGTCCGGCGAGATACGCCCGACGGCCGGGAAGGCATTCTTGCGCCCGGCCCAAAACTTGACCCGTTCAACCTCATCGCGGGCCATGCGCACTTCGGTGGCGCCGGCCTCGCCCAGCACCGAGCGGACACGCTCGCAGTCGTCGTGCACGTCGGCCTCCACACCGTCCAGTTCGCACAGCAGGATGGCCTCGGCGTCCACCGGATAACCGGCGTGTATAAAGTCCTCGGCGGCGCGAATGGCCAGGTTGTCCATCATCTCCAGGCCGCCGGGGATGATGCCGGCCGCAATGATTTCACCCACCGCGCGCCCGGCTTTCTCCACCGAATCAAAGCTGGCCAGCAACACCTTGGCCACCTGCGGCTTGGGCAGCAGCTTGACCGTGACTTCAGTGATGATCCCCAGCATGCCTTCGGAGCCGGTGAACAAGGCGAGCAGGTCGAAGCCGGGCGAATCCAGGGCCTCGCTGCCCAAGGTCATGCGCTCGCCTTCAACTGTGAGGATTTCCACCTTGAGCAGGTTGTGCACGGTCAGGCCATATTTGAGGCAGTGCACGCCTCCGGCGTTCTCGGCGACGTTACCGCCAATCGAACAGGCGATCTGCGAGGATGGGTCCGGTGCGTAATACAGGTCGTAAGGGGCGGCAGCCTGGGAGATGGCAAGGTTGCGAACGCCCGGTTGAACACGAGCGAAACGCCCTTCTGGATTGACTTCAAGGATGTGTTTGAAGCGCGCCATCACCAGCAAAATCCCCTGGACCAACGGCAGCGCACCACCGGACAAGCCCGTCCCTGCCCCGCGTGCCACCACAGGCACACCGCGTTGGTAACAGAGTTTGAGCAGGCGTTCGACTTGTTCGATGCGCTCAGGCAATACCACCAGCATCGGCGTGGTGGTGTAGGCAGAGAGCCCGTCGCACTCGTAGGGTTTGAGGTCTTCCTGGGTGTGCAGCACTTCCAGGTCAGGAAGCTGCTGGCGCAGTTCCGCCAGCAGCGCTGACTTGTCCACTTCAGGCAGCGCCCCATCAACGCGCTCGTCGTACAAAATACTCATGGCAGGCTTTCTCGCTTTATTGTTCTTTTGTGCCGCGCCGGTAGCGAGCCGGGCTGCTTGTTATGCGCTATATGTAGAGCCTTGCAGGGTAGTCGTCTATCACCGGATGAACTGGTATGACCAGTTTATTCAAGCCAACCTCTAACCCGTCTTTGCCAAGAGCCTTACTTATAAAGGGGTTAGTGGCTATATTGGGCGCAGCGTGAATGACCATTTAAAACTGGTACTACCAGTTAGCCGAGGCTCTTGACATGCTCGAAGAAACATCCGCCGTTCGCCGCCAGGTCAGTGATGTGGTCGCCGAGCGGATCGAACGATTGATCGTCGATGGCGTGCTCAAGGTGGGCCAGGCGCTGCCCTCGGAGCGCCGCCTGTGCGAAAAACTGGGAATATCCCGCTCGGCCCTGCGTGAAGGGCTGAAAGTGCTACGCGGGCGCGGCATTATCGAGACCGCCCAAGGCCGTGACTCACGGGTGGCCACGCTGAACGGGAACCGCGATGCCAGCCCACTGATGCACCTGTTCAATTCGCAGCCGCGCACCCTGTTTGATCTTCTGGAAGTGCGCGCACTGCTGGAAGCCGAATCAGCACGCCTGGCCGCCTTGCGCGGCACCGATGCAGACTTTGTCCTGCTCACCCGGCGCTACGAAGAAATGCTCGCCGCCCACAGCCAGCCCGTACCTGCCGAACCGCGCGAACATGCCCGCCTCGACCACGCCTTCCACCTGGCGATCTGCGAGGCCTCGCACAATCCGGTGTTGCTGCACACCCTGCAGTCGTTGACCGATTTGATGCTCAGTACGGTGTTCGCCTCGGTCAACAACCTCTACCATCGCCCCATGCAAAAACGCCAGATCGACCGCCAGCACACCCGGCTCTATCACGCCGTCATCGAGCGCCTGCCAGAACAAGCTCAGCGCGCTGCGCGCGAACACATCCACAGCATCCGCGACAACCTCAAGGAGATCGAACAGGAAGAGCAACGCCTGGTACGTGCGACCATGCGGCTTGAGGGTTGGGGGTAGGTTTCTGGGTAGCGGGGCCGGCTGGGAAGCGCAAAATCAATGCGTGGTTTCACACCAAACTGTCACCATCATCCAAGACTTTGCAAACCGAGTAGAAAAGTATGAATCGTCGTAAAAAAATAAATCAGTTACTGAAAGCTCACGCAAAAAAGGCGAGTGCCAAACTGGCCCCGCCGAAGAAATCCAAATACATCAGTAAGGCTGACCGGTTAAAACTGGCTGCCGAGCCCGCTCCAGAGTCAGTCATAACCCCTGAGAGCTGAGTCTTCGATCTTAAGCGCCAGTCGCATCAGCAATGGCGGTGAAAGTGGGGCTGCTGCGCAGCCCAGCGGGAGCAAGCTCCCTCGCCACAGTGGTTCAGGCAGGTCTTGAGTGAATTGCACCTCCCAGACCTGCCAAAGCAAACTCTTCAGATAAAAGTCAGCGCAAGGTTAAACAGCATCGCCGCGACGAAGCCGATGGGCGCGGCACGCAGCAGCAATTGGGGAAACAGCCGGGTTCGGCTCTGCTCATCGGCGCAGGAGCTCAGGATCAGGCTGCCGCCGGAGGAGAACGGCGAGATAGAGGTGGCTTGGGCGCCAACCACGATGCTGATGAACAGCACCATGGGGTCGATCGACATGGCGGCGGCCAGCGGCGGCACCATGGGGAACAGTGCGGGTGTAACCACTCCCAAGGTGCTGGCGAAAATCGACATCAGCGCAGCGACGACACCGAACACCAGGGCTACCAGCACCGGTGGGATATTGCCGCCAATCCACGATGCCAAAGCGTCGATAGCGCCGGCCTTGATCGCCACCGAAATCAGCATGCCCACACCACAAATCATGATCAGTGTGCCCCAAGGCAGCGAGGCGATGGCTTTGCGCTCGTCGCCCAGCTTGAGCATCAGCGCAATCACCGAGAACACGCTGGCGATCAGGCCGATGTCCACCTTCGAGTTGACGAACGTCACCGTAGCATTGTCCGGGAACAGGATGTGCGCGATAGGACCGGCCAACACAATCAGCATCATCAGCAAGGTCAGCCACAAGGTGATTTTCTGCTCACGGTTGAGCGGGCTCGGCGTCTCGATCGCGACCGCCGCGCTCTTCAGCGCACGGCCGTGGCCGGCGAAGAATACGAACGCGGTGATGACCACCAGCGGAATGACCATGGTACTGGCAAAGATGGCCAGGCCATTGATGAAGGCTTCACTTTCAGGAACACCCAGGCCGGTCATCAGGCCTCGGAAAATGATACCGCTCTGGCTGGACACGAAGTTGGCACCGCCCAGGGCCCCGTAGTTCACCGCCATGCCACCGAGTATCAGGCTCATGCCCGTGCGCTGGCACAGCAGCAGCGTCAGCGGGGCCATGAAAGCGAGCACCGTGTAGTAACCCGCACCGAGCCCGGCAATCAGGCAAGCGGTCAGGAACACCGCATAAGGCAGCAGGTGCGGCACGTTACGACAGAGATAGAGCAGGTGTTCGGCCAGTTTCTCCAGCGTGCCGTTGACGATGGCGAAGCTGTAGAACAGGCAGACCGAGAAGATGATGAAGAAAATCTTCAGCGGCCACATGGCGATGATTTCGGAAGGACTCAAGCCCATGCCGAAACAGCCCAGTAGATAGGCAAAGGCGATGGCGAACAGGCCGATGTTGATTTTGGTGGTGTATCCCAGCGCGACAGCAAGAACGATCGCGGCGACGACGTACAGGCTCATCATGATGTGTGTTCCGTATTATTTTGTTATGGGGAGTTCAACGCGTCGACGCAGCAAAGCCGAACAGGGTTGTGGGGTTATCCACCAACACCTGCCGGCGCTCCACCGGGTCGGGAAACAAGGCATGCACAAAGGCCAATTGCGCGTCATAGCCGGTGCGCGACTCGAACTGGGTATGGGGCCAATCGCTGCCCCAGACAAAACGATCGATACCGCCACATGCCTGGCGCAATTGCGCCAACACGCAAGCCGCGCGGGGCAGGTCTGACTGACTGCGATAGGCGGCAGACAACTTGACCCACAGCCGGTCCTCGCCGAGCAAGGCCAGGAAGCCCTGATGGGCGAGGTTACTCGGGTCGATACCGTTGGACGGAAGACCGAAGTGATCCACGACCACCGTGACGCCGCTCGCCAGAACGAACGGTACAACCAGGACCAAGGCGTCGAAGCCGCACTGGATTTCAACCTGCCAGCCAAGTCGGGCCAGTCGCTGGTAAAACGTCTGCCAGCGTACATCGATGTAGTCCTGCGGCGCCTTGCCGATCAGATTCAAGCGAATGCCTACCACGCCAGCGTTGGCCAAAGCTTGGAGCTGTGCATCCTCGATGTCCGGTTCGACCACCGCGATGCCTCGCAAACGTTGCGGATAACGTTGCAGGGCCTCGACCATGAAGCGGTTGTCGGTTCCCAGGAAGCTCGGCTGGATGAGCACGCCCTGGGCAAGGCTGCAGCGATCCAGATGCCCCAGATAGTGCTCGGCCAAGGCGTCGTAATCAGGGCTGTAGCGACGATCACTCGCCATGGGCAAGTCATGTCGGAATATGTGGGCGTGAGTATCTATGCCTTCGAACGACAGGGACATCAGGAAGCTGCCTTTGTTGATTTTTTGTGGGAGCCCGCCAGGCATGTAAGGTGATTACAGACCTGAAATTCATATAGATGACTGGATGACCATATCTATAAACAACCATCCCTGTCAACGCGCCCAGTGAGGTAAAGTGGCGCATTGCTTGGATTTGGATTGACGGTATGGCCCTTACACACCTTGGACATGACGAGCGACTGCCGCTCTATCAACGACTGCGTGAAGAGATGCTGGCGAAAATCGCCGCAGGCGAATGGCTGCCCGGTGAAGCCATTCCCACCGAGGCAGAACTGACCCGCCACTACGGCGTTGCGGTAGGCACGGTACGCAAAGCGGTGGAAACGCTGGTCGGGGAAGGGTTACTGCTGCGCGTCCAGGGCCGTGGCACGTTCGTGCGCCGGCCCAACTTCGACGGTTCACTGTTTCGTTTCTTTCGACAGGTCGATGCCAGCGGTCAATCGCAAGTGCCGCAAAGCCGCATCCTGAGTCGCACCCAGGAGACCCCGGACGCCCACGTGCGCCAGGCGCTGAATCTGACCGAGCACGACGCCACCATCCGCTTGGAGCGCCTGCGCCTCATGAACGGCCGGCCGCTGTTCCACGAGCAGATCTGGCTACCGGCCGCTCAATTCGGCGCCCTGCTCGACACCGACCTGAACGACTTCGGCACCCTGCTCTACCCCTTCTACGAAGAACGCTGCGGCATGCGCGTCGCATCAGCCCGGGAAACCCTCACCGTCACCTCGGCCGATGAGCCACTGGCCGCCACGCTGGGAGTCTCCGCCGGCAGCCCAGTGGTGGTAGTTGAACGGGTGGCCCTGGGCTACGACCGTCAACCCCTGGAATACCGACTGTCGCGCGGCGCAGCCGACACTTTTCGCTATCAGGTGGAGATTTGCTGAGTTTCGCGCGTCCACGACAACAAAATCATCGCCGTTGGCGTGCATTTTGTGAAAGTTCAGCGGCATGCAAACGCTCTACTGGAAATAGAGATGGTGTTGCCATCAGGGTCTTTGGCATTGGCGAATGAATAGCCGTCGGCCTTGTGGGTGGCGCCAAACTTCAAGCCTTGGGCCATGCACTTCTCCTTGAAGCCCTCAACATCCCGGGTATCAAAAACCAGCTTGACTGTGACTTGTCCCGTTTTAACGCTCTTCCCTGCCGCATGAACCATCAGAATCGCGCCACCGTTTGCAGGCTTCAATTCCGTGACGCGATCATCGGCATGCTTTTCACTGAAAAAGCCGAAATGTTGCTCATAAAAAGCGCAGGTTGCCGGGACGTTCCGTACGTACAGCATGATTCGATTAAGTGTCGGTTCCATGTGTTCTTCCTTGATCACTGCTGACGGTGAAACTAAGCACGCTGTGCATCATCGCAGCGGGGCTTGGATGCAAAGCTCGACGTTTGTAGTGCGTCTCCAGATGCTTTCAACCAACCACAAGAAAAGACGCACTGGCTCGTACCACGCGCTCCTCCCCAGCGCTTATATAGGTATTGGCGAAAACCAGTCGGCTACCGGACTTTTGAATATCGACAGCCGCCTCCAACCAATCACCGACCTTAGCGGAGCCTGCGAAATCAGTGGTCATTGTGGTCGTCACGAGCTTGAGGGGCGGATCTTTCGCGAAGGCAGCGCTGTAGCCCAAAGCAATGTCAGCCAGCGCCATGAACAACCCTCCGTGAGCGAGTCCACGCGCATTGGTGTGTTTCTCCTCGACCCGAATCCCAACGGTGAATCCTTCGGCGTTTTCCCGATAGTAGAAAGGGCCCAGTAGATCAAGAAAAGGACTGCTCCGAAATAACGGTTTGAAATCCTGTGGAATATCCATTTCTTTCACTCCTTTACCCTGTAGGCATATTCAGGTCCGGCGACTGTAATTAATGGTCGTCAAAAGCGACCAGACTCATTGCTCCCTGCTCAATGGCCCCAAAGCCGCTTTTTTCTCAAGCCATGCTTCCCGCGTCATTTCCCAAACTTCCTTTAGCAACGACCCACAGACAAAATCACCCTGCCGCGTTGCAATCATGCGCATGCCTTCGTGTTCCGAAACTTTACGCGAAGCATGATTGCCCACCGCCTTGGGGACTTGCATGTCGGGACGCCCCAGGGTTTCAAACCAATAGGCGTTGATAACCTCACAGGCCTCGCGCATGTAGCCCTTTCCCTGCCATTGAGGCGCCAGCCAAAAGCCTCGGTTGTTGCCCGGTTGATCGTACAGGCTGATGCTGCCGATGCAATGTGCCGGATCTTCGCAAGTGCGGATCATCCAATGCCACTCGCGCCCGGCCGCAATGGCGGGAAGCGCATGGTCGCGAACGTACGTCAGCGCGCCGTCTTCCGGATAGGGCCATGGCACGCGACTGTCGAGATAACGCACCACTTCCCAATGAGGAAACAGCTGTTGGATAGCCGGTGCATCGGCCAGTTGTAAAGGCGTGAGGATAAGACGGCGGGTCTGAATCGTGGGGGTGGTTTCCATCATGGATTTACGCATGATGATCGTGCGTTCAGCACCGTCAAATTCGTCACGTACCTTCTGAAATCCCAGCTCTGTGTAAAAGCTCTCTGCCGTGATGGAGGATGGCACATGCAAAGTGACCAGACCCATGTCGAGAGCGGCTGAACAAATGACCGACATTAGCCGTCTGCCAAGGCCTGCTCTTTGATACCGCGGCGCGACAAAAACACTTCTGATCACATCTCCATCGAGGCTGGCAGTCGCGACGACACGCTGATCGACAGATGCCACATACATCCGACGCCGCGCCATCAATCGCTCAATCGCCAGTGGAGAAAAGTTCTGCTCTACCCGGGCGATTACATCGGCCGGATAATCTTTCGTATTGGACTGACGCAGAGCGCTGATCACAACGTTGCTTATTGCTTGCGCGTCCTCGACTGTTGCGAGGCGAATGTAGGCATCCATTTCAAGTTCTCGCTCCGGGTGATCAGTGATCATAGACGCATGACAATGGACAGAAACCACGACAGAAAGATAGTTTCAAGACGTCCAGGCCGAAGGCTGAACCACGGATGCTATTGCCGATTACTCAAACGAACACGCCCAGCCTTGCCATCAACAAAAAGAGTCAAAGCATGAAAACCGCTGACCCCAATCGCCTGAAAATCTGGCAAGCCCTTTCATCACTGTTTCTCGACACCGAGATCGACGAATTAACCTACGACTACATCGCTCGCGTGATCCTTGAAACCGGCTATTCACCTAAGGTAATCCACAGCATCCTATGGAATGAAGTGTTCCCGGTCCTGGAAGCCAACCTCAGGTCCGTCGCAGGCGAATGGGCGGGATGGACGGATGAGTGGCTGCTGGAGCAGCTCACGATAAATGATCAACTCGAGGTCCGAAAACCCAGCGGCAGTATTGCCGTGGAGATCGCCAGATGCTGGAACCATGTGGCGACCCGGCTTCCACCGGGATATGCCTGATCCCGGTTTTTATCCGGCCCCTCGCGCGCCCAGGGTGCCGCACCCGGCAGGCAACAATCTCACACTGATCAACGTCTTTCGGCAAAATGATAGAGCACGAAATAATGCCCCTCACACCCCATTCGCTTGTCACCCTGGTCCCCGCTCAAAACAGCGACCTGGACGATCTGGTAGCCGTCAGAATCGAAGCCATGCGCGAAAGTCTTGAGCGTGTCGGACGATTTGATCCCGTGCGCGCACGCGAGCGATTTCTAGGCGGTTTTGAACCAGACTGCACACGCCACATCGTGGTAACAGGACAGAGGGTGGGGTTCGTAGTCATCAAACGTCACGACAATGAACTCTTGCTTGACCACTTGTACGTGCGCCCTGACGCGCAGGGATCAGGAATAGGCTCTGCTGTTCTCAGCCAAATATTCAAAGAGGCGGATGCCGCTGCGCTGCCATTACGAGTGGGCGCTCTCAAAGAAAGCGCGTCGAATCGCTTCTACATTCGCCACGGTTTCCAACTCATCGAAAGCGGCGAGTTCGACAATTATTATCTGCGACAGAATGGTCCTGCAGCCGGCCAAAATCGTTAGCCGCCGGCAATCTTGCTGCGATGTATCCTCGTGTATCCCGAGGATACATCGCTACATAACCTTGCACTTTTACCTCCCACTCGACACAGCCCGGATACGTTGCCCCGTTCAAATGCACCCAAGGTTTCAAGGGCATCAACCAGAGCCCCTGACCCATGGCTCGCAATGGAGGCATCTTCATGAAAACGGCACTGCAGCACAGCAAAACCGGTAAAACCCATCGCCGCCTGCTCGGCTCATCCATCCTCGCTCTCAGTCTGTTCGGCGCGCTCGGGGTAGCCCACGGGCAATCCACCAGCGCCGCGCAGCCAACCGCGAACAAGTCCGGCGTCACGCATACAACGCCCTCCCCGTTCGGTGCGCTGAAGCATATCAAGGCCGGTCTGCTGGACGTGGCGTACGCCGAAACCGGCCCCGCCGATGGGCCGGTGGTGATTCTGTTGCACGGCTGGCCGTACGACATTCATAGCTATGACGAAGTCGCGCCCTTGCTGGCAGCGAAGGGATACCGCGTGCTGATGCCGTATGCCCGGGGCTACGGCGATACGCATTTCCTGTCCGAAAAAACGCTTCGCAACGGTCAACCAGCCGCGTTGGCCAGTGACGTGATCGACTTCATGGATGCACTGAAAATCAAGCAAGCCGTGCTCGGTGGCTATGATTGGGGCGCACGTTCGGCGGACATCGTCGCGGCCCTATGGCCGGAGCGGGTCAAGGCGCTGGTCGCGGTCAGCGGCTATCTGATCGGCAACCAGGCCGCCGGCCAGAACCCGCTGCCACCCAAGGCCGAGTTGCAATGGTGGTATCAGTTTTATTTCGCCACCGACCGTGGCCGCGCCGGGTACGAGAAAAATACCCACGACTTCGCCAAGTTGATCTGGCAACTGGCGTCGCCAAAATGGGCATTCGATGACGCCACCTTCGACCGCAGCGCCAAGGCGCTGGAAAACCCCGACCACGTCGAGATCACCGTATTCAACTACCGTTGGCGTCTCGGCTTGGTCCAGGGCGAGACCCGATACGACGCGCTGGAACAGAAACTGGCGACGGCGCCCTCCATCAGCGTGCCGACCATCACCCTTGAAGGCGATGCCAACGGCGCGCCGCACCCAGCCCCCGAGGATTACGCCAAGCGCTTCACCGGCAAATACGAATTCCGGTTGATCAGCGGCGGCATCGGCCACAACTTGCCGCAGGAAGATCCGCAAGCGTTTGCCAAGGCTGTGATTGATGCGGATCATCTTTGATAGTCAGCCCCTTGCCTTGATAACACCGGCATAAAAAAACGGCTCGTTTATTCAACGAGCCGTCTTTTTGCGGGCTATTACCGAACAGGATCAACCCGACGCATAAGGTCATTCAACATGTAGGTGTCCAGAAAGGCTGTTACCTCTGTGATCTGGCCATCCTTGAGTGTCATGTGCCACAGGTAAGTGTTGTTGTAGGGCTTGCGGTCAAGCGCCATGGCCTCTCCCTTCCAGAGAACCACTACGACATCGCCCTCAGCCACAATGCTTTGCACGGTAGGGGAAATGGGCGTTGCCAGCCGAGCGGTAATCGGTCGTACGGCTCGTTCGATTAAATCCGTCTTGCTGTTATACACACCAGAAACCGGGCTTGATCCAGATACGGTCCACGTTGCGTCGGGCGCCAGCAGATCGAAAACCGTGCCTTGGCCTTGTTGCCAGTGGGTAAATGCTTGGCGCACCAGGTCGGTATTGATGTTTTGGTCAGCGGCTTGCGACGCTGAAACCGTGTTCGTTGAAAGCACCAAACACAGCGCGACAGCCTGAAGGCGCACAGCCAAACTCATCCATGGGGTCATGATCTTTCTCTCACAACAATACGTTGATAGGAACCTCTTCAAGAGGAACCTTAACGGCATGGGCTCGGAAGCTTTTGCTCGATACTGCTGTGAGATTGCCCGATGCTGTTTGGTAATTTTCCTCCCTTTGACTTGCCGTGTTATCGCCACATGACGGTTCATGGAGTGCCGCCACCGCCAGGCTCTTGCCATTCGTCTGCAGCATGATGCAAGAACGGCCCAAGAACGTCAGCGCCGACTCGTTGGTTCAGCGATTCACATCAGAAATGCTGGAGGCGCGGCCATCCGGCTCGATGCACTCGTCCAGCGCAGACGTCATTACCTGTTAGTTCTGACAGTAGCTTTAGATGCTGCTACGGCTAACCATAAGGGCGTTCACTTCAGAGGTATGCCTCATGAAAAACTCATATGGCAACATATTCGCTATTGCTTTCGCTCTGATCAGCAATGGCACCCTAGCCCTTGATGCCAACGAAGAAATCACTTCCAGTGATATAGGCTTTCAATATTGGGTTTATTCAGTTACCTGGCAACCCAGCTTCTGCCTGCTAAAACCGGAGACGGCAGGTTGCGCTCAACCGCCGAATAAGTTCCTGACCCATGGCATCTGGCCTTATAACAATAGCACCGCAGAAAAAACCAACCGTCACCCTGCTTTCTGCAACAGTGCCCCCAGTTGCGAGCAAAAAACAGAGTGCGCGATCGATGAGAAGACACTGAAACAAATTACTCATAAACCCGAGATAATCGAACTGGTGACAGCTAGCCCGGAAGCCATGTTCAGGCACGAATGGAAAAAACATGGGACCTGCGCAGGAAAAACCGAGACGAATTATTTCAATGACATCGTTAAACTAAGAAAGGTGGTTAATTATGACGAGTCAATGTTTAACTCGTGGATAGGCGGTAGCGTAACGTTTGAAAAACTCAGAACAGCCTTCCCCTCTAACGCTTCGTTCCGCTGCTTTGTTAAAGATGGGAAACAGTACTTACACGAGGTGTTTTATCGCATCACTCCTGAGGGCGAGCCATATCAAGAAGACGCGACGCTTCAGATAGGGATCCCTTGCCTGGCGGAAGAGACCTATATCCCCACTGGATCCTGAACAGAGTCGCAGCCAGCGAACGACCTCGTATCGCACCGCTGGGCGCCGGGGTTCCTGAAATATGGCGATTGGGGAAGGATTCAAAATCCAACGGCATTCCCACCTCACCCTTTTCCAGACACCAAAAACCACAAACCCCCGACTTTCTCTAGGAAAATCAGGGGTTTGTGTTTGCAGAATGTGGCGGTGAAGGAGAGATTCGAAATAAATGACCTTATCGGCTAATAACCGCCGTATTACGCGGCTTTCGTCGATAATAGTAGTACACTCAAGTAGTACAATCCGCAATACCAATGTCCTCTCCACGGCGTTCACATGGCAGACAATTTGATTCAGAAATCGGGCGAATCCACATGGTACGTCCGGCTGCAAGTCCCTTCTGATGTACAGCACAAGCTTGGCGCTAAGGTGTTGATCAAGTCGCTGAAGACCGGACTACGCAGAGAAGCCATGGAACGACGCCTTCCAATCCTTGCCACATGGAAGGCTCAGATCAAGGCGGCCCGACAAGGTACTCCACTGCCCGAAGGCTGGCAGCACGACGTGATCTCCCTCAATGCCGACATTGGGCAGATGTTCGAGAACCAGAAACTTGCATTGGTTGGAATATCTGCCCCGCCTCCCGTGCTGGTTGATCCAACGGTTGAAGCTCGGATGAAGAGTAATCCAAGACTCGTTGCTGCCTTCGAGAAATTCGTAAAGGATCACTTGAAGGACGGCATGGCGGGTAACGTGCGCTTAATGGATGAAATGAGTAAGGATTTCCAATCGTTAATCCCGAAGTTGCTTTCCCGCCGGTTCAACTTACCTGCCGATCAGCAGGTAGAAGTGAATGATGTGCTTGCAAACCCTTCAAGATACAAGGCCAGATCACCAATCACCACAGCCCGATTGAAGACCTACCGTGAGTTCCGGGATAGCCGTGGCGGCGCCCCGAAACATGTCGATCAGCAAGTGGGCAAGATGGAACGCCTGTCAGACTTTCTGAAGAATGAAGGGCTGCCGCTTAATTTCGATGCAGTGGATGCATGGCTGAATTCAATGAATCGTTCCCCGGCAACATTAAGTCAATACCTCATGGCGGGCACTTCGTTCTGGAATTGGGCGATGAAATATGACGGTACGTGGCGAGTGGAATACAAGGACAAGGTAAACCCGTTCAAAGGGCACGATCTGCCACAAGGTGGGGGATCGGAGACAGCCGGACAGGAACGCCAAATCTACACGCAAGACGACACGCTCAAGCTGCGTCAAGCCGCACTGGACAACAAGGATAAACCGCTGGCGGATCTCATAGCACTGGGCTGGTACACCGGGGCCAGGATCGAAGAACTATGCCAGCTCCGAAAAGACAGCGTGATCACCGTCGATGGCATCCGGTGCTTCGACTTCCCAAAGAGCAAGAGCAAAGCCAGCAAGCGTGTGGTGCCAATCCATCCGGGCCTGCTAACTACCATTGACCGTCTGTGCGAAGAAAGCACCGACAGCTTCCTAATCCCCACCAGCTCCCACGACCACTACGGCAAACGCTCTCACGCGATATCCAAGGCGTTTGGCAGATTGCGTACCGCAGCGGGTTTCAGCAAGCTCTACGTCTTCCACAGCTTCCGCCACACCGTAGTAACGAAGTTGATCCGGGCCGACGTGCCAGATGCTTTAGCGAAGGAGTTGGTCGGACACGAAACGGGCTCAGTGACACACGACGTTTATTCGAAAGGTGCAAGTACAGCTCAGAAGCTAGCAGCGATTTCGAAGCTACCCGCACTGCACTAGACGTCAGTCAGCGCACGACACCAGTAGTTTCGGCACTGGTTAAGGGAGAATGGTTTCAGGCGTCCTGCGCCGGTTATTTCTTCAACAACAGATAGAGGTAGATGTACCCACTAGCCGCTACCTGTGCATATGGAACCAGCTTTTTACTACCCCCCGGGGTACGGGGGTTAGGCCCCACGCTTGATTCGGTAAACCGTTGCAACACCCACCTCTGCGAGTTTGGCAATGTCTTCCGCAGACATTGTTGGGTGCTTAGCCATAAGCGTTTGTACTTTCGTCCATTTTTCGACGTTCTTGCTTTTACCCTTTGGAGTCCAGTCTGGGTCAGCAAGACGTTTGTTTTCCAATCCTTGCTTGATTCGCTCAACTCGTTTTTCTTGATCAAGGCGAGCCATCGTCGCCATGAGATCCAATAGCATGCTGTTGATGACTTCCATGATCTGACCGGTCATTCCCTTGTCTTCGATCAACATGTGAGTTGTAGGTAAATCTGCAATCACAAGGCGTAAACCCTTTGCTTTGATCTTGGCTTTCAGTGTCTCCCAATCCAGCTGGGACAGACGGCTTAGCCGGTCAACGCTTTCACACACAATACATTCGCCGGGCTGGGCGGCATCCAGCAAACGCATTAGTTCTGGGCGATCTAATGTCGTCCCGCTGACGTGTTCCGAATAGACACCAACAACGACAAGTCCTTTGTCGTTTACAAATGCCTCCAAGCTAGCTTTCGCTCTTAAGGCGTCTTGATCTTTGGTGCTCGCTCTAAGGTATAGATGTGCGTTCAATGGTTGTTATCCTTTAATGTTTAATTTGATAGACCTATGATAATTCGATCATATACCTATCCGCAATAGATTTTTGATAGGGCGAAAGCGAGGACTATCGAGCTACCAGAAAAGTAGACTCTTCTGATAGCGCTGGAAGCCAACACATAAGCTGTAACGAAGGGGTAATTCGCGAATCAACGGCTATCGGAATTCAGTGATTCAGCCAGCAACTTGACTGGCGTGAATCCGGGGGGGGGCATTTATTCGCTCTGTTCCCGACGTAGTATCCTAATTGCACTAGCAATGCCTTCAGCATTCAGATCAAGTGCTTGCAGAGCTGTGACCGTGCTATCGGCAACGTCCACCGAGCCTCGTTCGGAAACCCATTTGGCAAGCTCTTCAACGGCAGCACCAATCCCATTCTGATTCATCACCAGCAGCTCTATAGCATTAGCTAGAGCTTCGTCACGATCAGACATGTAGTCCCTCCTTGCTAGTCGGTATCAGGTCATTAGTGTGTTCGAATGCCTGAAACAAAGTCTTGAACAAGCTCGACCAGATCGCATCCTAGCACCTTACACAGATCGTGCATTTGAATGATGTCCAGACGGCGTGTGCCCCTCTCGACATCACTCATGAATGATTGTGGACGACCCATAGCCTTTGAACACTCCACTTGCGTCAGCCCAGCAGTTGCCCGTCGACTCCGCAAAAGGGTCAGAAAAACATCGTACTCGGATCGGTATATCGCTTTTGGCATAGGGGCTGTCCAGTATGAGCAGCCTCGAAACCTATATCTGATTTTCGGATATCTGAATTTCAGATATCCTATTGAACCGTACCACGCCTCACTCAGTTGGTTTTAATTGGCTAAGGGAATAGATATGAAGCTTTACCTCTCAATGTTTCTCGCAGCGCTCTGTATGCCACTCGCAAGCTTGGCCGGGATATTTGCCATGGAGCTTGGATACGTAATGGGCTTCCGCCAAGCAATAGGTGTCGGCGTCCTCGTCGGTACTGTGATCCTGATCCTCGCAGTCATCTTTTTTGTGATCAGCATACCTTCCACTATGCAGCGTTTGCAGACTTCCACGCGCACGGCCACCAAGAACCAAGGATGAACATGAACAAACCTTCGAAGCTCCTATGGTTAGTGATGTCAGCCATTGCAAGCGCATCAACCCCAGCCGCGGCTAGCCAACCAAACGATGCGAACTCAGTGGCATCTGGCCTTTACACTGAACGTCTACGAGAAATGCTAGCGACCACTGGTTGGCGTTTTGAATCCGCTACTGACACGAAGCAGATCGCGAGAGTATTTCGGTCGAATCAAGCAAAGGCCCAGATTCAGTTCAGCTCACCGGGTATCTACCATGGGAGGGTCAGCAAAGTCATAGTTGATAACCAAGGGACATCTTTTATCGTTGACCAAGGCCTCGACACCGCTGTGACCGTGCTTTTGGACAAGTATCAAGCGTGGCCATGGAAAACTCTGTCATCCAAGGCTGAAGTCGGTGGAATTCAATCAGCTTCAGAATTTGCGGCGAACTTCAATCCGAATCAGGAACTTTATTTTCAATGTCGACGAGTGGAATTCGGATTGGGTGTGTACCTGACTAACTGCCTCGCTTTCCCAGCTGCGGTAGCCGCAACCAAGTCCGTTCAGGAACTGATCAGTAACAATGATGTTTCCGAAAGCTTCGAAGACTTAATCAAAACAAGAGCTTCAGAAGGTTGGGCACGCCCCAACTCGATACAAAACCTTCTGAAAGTAACGCTGCAAGTTGACATTGATGTCGACGGGGGCATTAAATCCGTAAACATTGTCAAATCAAGTGGCAGTAATGCTTACGACAATTCCGTAATTGCAGCAATCAAAAACATTGGCAGTTTACCCGAAATAAAAACCTTGAGTGAAAGTGAAGCATCCCGGTATCGCTCAATTAGATTGTCGCTTACACCAAATGACTTGTCTTTTTAATTGACTCAATGGTAGATTGGCGAGAACAAAACATCTCGCCACATACTGCACGCCCACCAACCCCCTCACAAGCGATTACAGGCACTTCAAACAGTAAGTGCTACCATCGCAACGCCACGAAGTTTAAATTAACTCAGCGCGCTCACAAGTGGCTTGCCGAGCCTGCGAAATTCTAGGCCACCATCAGTTCTTCCAAAACACTTAATGCTTTGGCTTTGATCGGCAACCTCGAAGATCCGAAACGACGATATGGCTCACCGGTGCCGAAGTGTTTATCCCGAATTTTTGCAAGATAGCTCAGATGATAAAAGCATTCTTCGAACAATTTCTTGTTATCGCGCATCAAGAAGTGCGGCTTGGAGAAATGCACAGAACCGCCTGTAATCTGTTTCCAACGCCGCTCAAACATTTCCCACATCCCTGTATGACCATCATACGAAATCAGTCCTAACTTACGATGCTGAGTTTTGAATCCAAAAAACAAATGGTAGTGAGATTTGCCCGTACTTCCGACTTCTTTCACCCACCCATGCACCAATCGTTTGTGGCTATCCCACACACTTGAACCAAGATCAGCCTTGCACGTTTTGATGTATTGACTGAGCCAGGAATTTTCCAGCTTATTATCAGTTACGTGCCCATCAGGAAAATGCAGATCGATACGAACGACTGTGATACGGGAATAATAGCTTTGCAGATTAGTGATCTGATCATAAATCCTTTCAAGGATCATTGGATACAGGCCGTACCCCCTATCCTCATTGACGTTCACGTTTATACCCTTATAAGAAACTTCAAAACTTTTCTTCAACTTCATTTTGTAAACTCTCGAAACATTTCAACCGACAACACATTTGTATAATATAATTCACACAGACAAGCATCCGCGACTAAAACGGTTATTGGTTGGATTGGTTGGATTGGTTGGATTGGTTGGATTGGTTGGATTGGATGGATTGGATAATAAAATATTGCATGCAACAAAAATCCGTCCAGAGCGCCGTGAATATGGCGTTTGGGTGGATTTTCAACCAGACAAAAGAGATCGCTGGGAGACGGAACCGCTTTGTCTCCAACTCAAGATAGCCCAACTATCGTCACGGATAAACATTCAGACAAAATATTTCTTATTGGCCATTATCCAGCCCGCACATGCTAGCCCATCTAGCTGACAGGCCATCTATAACGATGGGATAACGTGGATGCAGGTTTCAGCGTAGACACACAAGACCCAGCTGAAGCAAATACCCATTAGACATTAACCGCCACTAACCACTTTTATGATCTTATCCTTGCCAAATGCAACAGAGTTCTCTGCCTTAGGATCGTAAAACCAAAGCAAGTCAGCACTTCGTCCAACTGCACATAAACCGGAACTCGTCCCACTTTCGAGCTTCACACTAGTCAATGTACACTGTGCTTTTAAGTGCGAAGCAAGCTTTGCCCCCATAGTGCGCCCCTGCCCAAACGAATCAACAGTAACGTCATAAATCAACCACAACACCATAAAATACCCAACAACCGCCAAACACTTAATCAGTACAGCACCATTTGTAACAACCCTACGACGAACCCATTTAAAGAGACATGCCAATGCGACCAAAGCAAACAACCCGGAAATGTACGGAATCAGAAGTTTAAAATCTTTCGCCAACTCTGAAAACACCAGCAAGCCACCATCATAAAGGGCCTTTTGAAAATCAATAGAAACCAACTCAGGTTCAACACCAAGCTCTCTGTACAACTCTTTACTCTGAACAACTCCGGCCGCGTAAGCCGCCGCGGTCAGCATAAATGTCGCGCTTATGGTTTCCAGCAGCTTAGTTACCATCTACCGCTCCTCGAAAACCTTGATTGCCGGGATTCCAAATTCAAAGTTTTCGAGAGAACGGGTATCAACTGCGGGTAAGTTCAATGCTAAGGAATTTTTGATTTTCTTTGAATGGCGGCGCGCGCTTGCCTCATCTAGCTTGTCCGCATTATATTCAACGGAACGTACCGCTTTTTTCTGTTTTGCCTCTTTTTTCTTTGGTGAACGAAAAATATCGCTGACCATTTCATCTGGCGATATAGTCTCAACCTTTGGTGCTGAATCCGGCGCCTGCACACTAAAATCATCTGCCTTAGCGTATCCCGCCATGATCAGTGTAAGAGCTATGCAAAGTATTGCCCCTTGAGCTTTGTCACCGAATCCTTCAAGCGGTATTCGATTCCATAAATCTCCGGGAGACATGAATTCAGCTTTAGTTGTAGCTGAAAAATCGCCCAAACCGATTTCAAAATTAAGCAGCCGAACAATTGATTCAAGATCGATAGTTCCGGTTTCATCAATCTCTCGTGCAAAAAGCTGCATCAGAGAAATATTTTGCAGTAACCCACCGATGAATAAGTTATTAACCGCCCCGGCACTTGCGATCTTGTTCGAAATATAAAGATAATTTTCATCAACGAAGAATGGATAAACCAAGTGATAAAACTTATCCCAATGTTTTTGAAGATCGATAATTGTTTGCTGACCCTGAAGGGTTTTCTTGATCGCACCGGGCAAGTTGAAGCGAGAGATTCTTGGCCCCCAGACAACGTCGCGTCGGAGCCGGTGATTCATCTTAGGAGGCGTGTATTCAGGCTCGGCATTTTCAGGAATTTCAATCACAATGGGATCTGAACTGAAATAGGCTGGCCCGTTGCATATCCCAATCACCAAAGCATCACCATCAGTGGAGACAATAATATCTCCAACTTTGATCTTCTCGTTGAAACTGGTGATTTGACGTAGTTTCCGGGTGCCTTTTCCATTCAGCTTTCGAGCTGATCGCTTCGTACCTTCGACAGTTGTCGTATACTCTGGCTTTCGAAGTAACATCGATTGGATATCATTGAAGCTTGGAATTGCAGCATCTACAGCACTACGATGATCGTACGTATCATCAAGATGCGCGATAGCAGCAACCCCCCCCTGCCTGAAATGCTCTAGAAACTTGCCGCCCGTAGCCCTAACCAACCAAATGTTAGTTTTGCTGTTTCGATACGCCAGCTTCAGTCGATCTAATTCCATATAACCCCCTACCCTTGATCATCTGACCATAGCTTAGGATGCCTTGTAATAGCAATGCGCCTGCAAAGGCATATTCCACAGATGGATAGGTCAACACATGACTGAATTGCTTATCGAATACCATCTTCGATAGCCGCTCCACTTCGTGAAAGCGGATGATCGTATGCTTGCTTACCGAAACGGCGATGCCGCGCCTTAGCACTGATCAAAAAACACGTGGTTGGTGGATTGCTGGCTGGGGGGGGGGGACGAGAGTGGTACAGCGAAGTGGTACAACAGAAAACGAAAAAGCCCCGTAACTCATTGAATTACAGGGCTTTTTTAAAATTGGCGGTGAAGGAGAGATTCGAACTCTCGATACAGTTTCCTGTATACACACTTTCCAGGCGTGCTCCTTAAGCCACTCGGACACTTCACCGTGTCTCGGCAAACTGTTCAGTCTGTCGAGGCGCGCTAATGTAGTCGAAAGCTTTTCCGATGGCAAAGGTTTTTTTCAGAATTTTCATGCGGTTAAGGTGGTCGGGCATTTCAAACGCGTCCGGGCATGGCAAACCGGCCAATCTTCGGGTTTGTGTGTGCAGTGTTCCATGGAGCAAGGCGCGGGCGATGGGGCGGTCAGGCGGTTTGTCGGGGCTGGGGGCTGACCGGTGAGTCAGTCACAGCGCTTTACCTGGCCTGCGGCGGTGGGTAACGTCTGCGTCACTTCTCTTACAAGGAATAGCGCCATGAGCGACCTGATTGCCTACCATCTCGAAGACGGTATCGCGACCCTGACCTTGAACAACGGCAAGGTCAATGCCATCTCGCCGGATGTGATTGCCGCGTTCAACACTGCGCTGGATCAAGCTGTGACGGATCGGGCGGTGGTGATCATTACCGGGCAACCGGGGATTCTGTCCGGTGGTTATGATTTGAAGGTGATGACCGCCGGTCCCAAGGAAGCGGTGAGTCTGGTCACGGCCGGCTCGACCCTGGCCCGTCGTCTGTTGTCGCACCCCTTCCCCGTCGTTGTCGCGTGCCCAGGGCATGCGGTGGCCAAGGGAGCGTTCCTGCTGCTGTCGGCGGATTATCGCATCGGTGTCGATGGGCCGTTCAGCATTGGCCTGAACGAAGTGCAGATCGGCATGACCATGCACCACGCCGGTATCGAGCTGGCCCGCGATCGCCTGCGCAAATCCGCGTTTCATCGCTCGGTGATCAATGGCGAGATGTTCAACCCGCAGAGCGCGGTGGACGCCGGCTTCCTCGACAAGGTGGTGTCGACCGATGAGCTGCAGGGTGCGGCGCTGGAGGCCGCGCGTCAGTTGAAGAAAATCAACATGACCGCCCACAAGAACACCAAGCTGAAAGTGCGCAAGGCCCTGCTGGAGACGCTGGACAGTGCAATTCTGCTGGATCAGGAGCACATGGGTTAACTTGCCTCAGCGCAAAACGAAAAGCCCGACCGCTGTGTCGGGCTTTTTCTTACATGCTCCGTTTAAAAACCGACAACCGCTCTAGCCTGCTTCTGACACGTTAATCGGAAACATGCGCTCAAACATCGCCCATCTCCTACCTCTATAGCGGCAATTGCCGAAAACAGTGCACATCCGTACACTGCGCCACCTTTTGTCCCGACGGGGCCTGTAGATGCTGTTTTTATTGCGTATGTTGTTGATGGGTGTGCATTTTGTGCTGGCGGGTGTGCTCGGGGTGATCCTGGGGTTGTGTCGGCCGTTCAATCCAGACAACAGCCGTTTATGCGCCAGGTTGTATGCGTGGCCCGCCATGTGCATTTTGCGTCTGCGGGTGAAAGCCGAGGTCGACACGCTGGTAAACAAGTCCCAGAGCTGCGTGATCATTGCCAACCACCAGTCCAACTATGACCTGTTCGTGTTCGGTAACGTGGTGCCCTACCGCACCGTGTGCATCGGTAAGAAGAGCCTGAAGTGGGTGCCGTTGTTCGGGCAATTGTTCTGGCTGGCGGGCAATGTGCTGATTGACCGGGGTAACGCGATCAAGGCGCGCCAGTCGATGTTGACCACCACTCACACGTTGCAGCACGAGGACACATCGATCTGGGTATTCCCGGAAGGCACGCGCAATCTTGGCGAGGATCTGCTGCCCTTCAAGAAAGGCGCGTTCCAGATGGCGATCGCCGCCGGGGTGCCGATTGTTCCGGTGTGCGTCAGCAGCTACATCAAGCACATGCGCCTCAATCGCTGGCGAGGCGGCGACATCCTCATACGCTCGCTACCGGCCATTCCCACGGCGGGGTTGAGCCTGGATGACATGCCCCAGCTCATCGCCCAGTGCCGTGAGCAAATGCGCGAGTGCATCGCGGTGATGGACCGGCAGGTGCAGGCTGTTTAACGAGCCTGTTAAACAATAGCCAGCCGGGCACATAACCTTGTGGCGAGGGGGTTTATCCCCTCACCACAAAAGCCCGCACGATTCTGATTCCACCTGTGGGCATTTGACTCTACCGGCGAACTCGGTGGATTTTGCTGACTCTCAAGCAGCAGGGCACACTAAGCTACAGATTGCCTGCCACTGCCATTTTCCAAGAAGAAGTGAACCACCATCATGGGTAGAGTCGTTGCTGCTGCGGTTTACAGCGCCGGTAAGAAAGTCACCAACATCACCCTCGACGAAGGCAGCGCCTGGGCAGCCAAACCGGGCCACTTTGTATGGATCGGCCTGGAAGAGCCCAGTGCCCAGGAACTGACCAACCTGCAGCGTCAATTCAACCTGCATGAATTGGCGATTGAAGACGCGATGGAGAAGCACAGTCGCCCCAAGTTGGAGACCTTTGGCGATGCACTGTTTATCGTCACGTATTCGCCGGTGCGCAAGGACGGCAAGCTACAGTTCATCGAGACTCATATCTTCGCCGGCAACGGCTACATCATCACCGCCCGCAATGGCCACTCGGCGTCCTACGCCCACGTGCGACAACGCTGTGAGGCGCGGCCTATTCTGCTGGAGCACGGGGAAGACTTCGTTCTCTATGCCATCCTGGATTTCGTCATTGAAAATTACCAGCCGGTGGGTGAAGCCATTCACGCCGAGATCGATGAGCTGGAGCGCAACGTACTGTGCAGCTCCCTGAACGAGCGGGATATTCAGAACTTGCACAGCTTGCGCCGTGACGTATTACGCCTGCGCCGTTATGCAGCACCGATGGTGGAAATCAGCGAAGAACTGCAAAGACTGGACTTTCCCTTCATCGACAAAAACATGAGCCCGTACTTCCGCGATGTGCAGATTCATGTCACGCGGCAGATGGAAGACCTGGCGACTTTGGCGGACATCGCCAGCCAGACCATTGAAGTCGGCGTGCTGCTCGAAGCGTCGCGCCAGAGCGTGGTGCAGCGCAAGTTCGCGGCGTGGGCGGCGATCCTGGCGTTCCCCACGGCGGTAGCCGGAATCTATGGGATGAACTTCGAGAACATGCCGGAGTTGACCTGGCACTACGGGTACTTTCTGGTGCTGGGGTTTATCGCGGTGGGCTGTACCGCGTTGTGGGGGAGCTTCAAGCGCTCGGGGTGGTTGTAGGCGAGCTTGTAGGCGGTTGAGGCTGGCGTGACATTCATCGCGAGCAGGCTCGCTCCCACACTTGATTACCTGTCTATCAAGTGTGGGGGCGATGGTGTTTTAGTCTTGGGCCGCTGCGGTTTCAGGCTTGTGCGCGACGAAACGCATCATCCACTCAGCCACTGTCGTGCCGTGATGCGCCTGTTCAAGACTGGCCATGCCTTGGCGGTAGATCTGCTCGCCAAGGTGTTGCTGGCGGATCTCCAGCAGCGCCCGGGAGTAATCGTGGATGAATTCCGGGTGGCCCTGGAAGCACAGCACCTGATCGTTGATGTGGTAGGCGGCGAACGGGCAAAAATCGCTGGACGCGATCACCGTGGCGTTTTCCGGCAGCTCGGTGACCTGGTCCTGGTGACTGATCAGCAGGGTCAGCTCTTCCATCACCGGGCTCATCCATGGCGCCTTGGCCGCGAGCTTGTAGCGGTGGGTGCCCACGCCCCAGCCTTGAGTGGCGCGCTCGGCCTTGCCGCCCAGCAACAGCGCCAGCAGTTGATGACCGAAGCACACGCCCAGCAACTTGTCGCCTCGCTGGTAGCGATCCAGCAAGAAGGTCTTGAGGGTTTGAATCCAGGGGTCGGTGCCGAAGGAGTCGGCTTTGCTGCCGGTTACCAGGTAAGCGTCGAACGACTCATCATCGTTGGGGTATTGCCCCTGCATCACGTTGTACACAATGAACTCAGCCGCGACGGGCTGTTGTGAAAACAGGCGCTGGAACATCTGCCCGTAACCCTGATATTGGTCGATCAGTTCCGGACGCAGGGTATCGGTTTCCAAAATGCAGATGCGCAGCGACATAAAAAATACCTGACACGATGATGGGAATATTGCACACCCCCTGAGCGTGCCTTGAAATACCGTCCCAAGGCAAGCCCCTTCCCCTGTCAGTCAGAACAGTTCTTGCCTGGCGGCTTTCTCCAGCAACAAGGCCGGTGGTGAAAATCGCTCGCCATACTGCTCGGCCAGATATTGAGCGCGGGCGACAAAATCCCGCAGGCCGTACTGGTTGATGAACTGCAACGCACCGCCGGTCCAGGCGGCGAAACCGATACCGAAAATCGAGCCGACGTTGGCGTCCGCCGTGGAGGTGAGCACGCCCTCCTCTACGCAGCGCACGGTTTCCAGGGCCTGGATGAACAGCAGGCGATCGCGGATATCCTGAGGCGAAATCTGCCCGTCGGCTTTCTCGAAACGATGCTTGAGCTCCGGCCACAGGTGTTTCTGCCCGTCGGCCGGATACTCGTAGAAACCGGCCCCGGCGGCTTTGCCTGGCCGCTTGTATTCGTTGAGCAGCAGGTCAATCACGGCGAACGCCGGGTGCTCGATCGGCGTTTTCCCTTCCGCTTGCAGGTCTTTGGCGGTTTGCGCGCGGATATGGCTCATCAGGCTGAGGGAAACTTCGTCAGAGATCGCCAGAGGCCCTACCGGCATTCCGGCCTTGCGCGCCTCGGTCTCGATCATCGGCGCGCTCACGCCCTCACCCAGCATGGCGATGCCTTCGTTGGTAAAGGTGCCGAATACCCGGGAGGTGAAGAAGCCACGACTGTCGTTGACCACAATCGGCGTCTTGTTGATTTGCAGAACGAAATCGAAACCTCGTGCCAGGGTCTCGTCGCTGGTGCGGGCGCCCTTGATGATTTCCACCAGAGGCATTTTCTCCACCGGGCTGAAGAAATGCAGACCGATGAACTTCGTCTGATCCGGTACAGCCGTCGCCAGACCGGTGATGGGCAGGGTCGAGGTGTTGGAGGCGAGCACCGCGTCCGCCCCAACAACCGCTTGGGCAGCGGCTGTGACGCTGGCTTTCAGGGCGCGATCCTCAAACACCGCCTCAATGACCAGATCGCAAC
The DNA here is from genome assembly GCF_031570495.1 of Pseudomonas sp. JL2. Taxonomy (NCBI): domain Bacteria; kingdom Pseudomonadati; phylum Pseudomonadota; class Gammaproteobacteria; order Pseudomonadales; family Pseudomonadaceae; genus Pseudomonas; species Pseudomonas sp. JL2. The sequence goes on along the minus strand of NZ_JAKUDH010000004.1, from coordinate 282,611 downwards.
CGGCCAGGTCGGCGTCGCAGTCAGTGGTTTGAATCCGCGCCAGCGTGGCTTCGCACTGCTCAACGGTGAGCTGCCCGCGGGCGACCTTCTTATCCAGCAGCGCCGCCGTGCGGGCCTTGCCTTTCTCGGCGGCGGCAAGGCTGACGTCCTTGAGCACCACCGCAATCCCGGCCATGGCGCTGACGTAGGCGATACCTGCCCCCATCATGCCGGCGCCGAGTACCCCGACTTTTTGGGTCAGATAAGGTGCAAAGCCCTGCGGACGCGAACCGCCGGCCTTTATTTCGTTGAGCTGGAACCAGAAAGTGCCGATCAGGTTCTTGGCCACCTGGCCAGTGGTCAGCTCAGTGAAGTAGCGGGTTTCGATCACGTGGGCGGTGTCGAAATCCACTTGGGCACCTTCCACTGCCGCGCAGAGAATTTTCTCCGGCGCGGGCAGGCAACCCTGGGTTTTGTTGCGCAGGATCGAAGGTGCTATCGCCAGCATTTGCGCGACTTTCGGGTGAGACGGCGTGCCACCCGGGATCTGATAGCCTTTCGCATCCCAAGGTTGGACCACGCTGGGGTTGGCGAGAATCCAGGCCCTGGACTTGCTCAGCAGGTCCTCGCGATCCACCGCCAGCTCATCGATCAGACCGGCCTGCAGTGCCTGTTGCGGGCGCACCTTCTTGCCCTCGAGCAAATACGGCAAGGCTTTCTCCAAGCCAAGCAACCGCACCATCCGCACCACCCCGCCGCCACCTGGCAACAGGCCCAGGGTGACTTCCGGCAGGCCAATCTGCACCGACGGGTGATCCAGCGCCACACGATGATGGCAAGCCAGGCAGATTTCCCAGCCGCCGCCCAGGGCCGCGCCATTGATGGCCGCCACCACCGGTTTTCCCAGGGTTTCCAGGGCACGCAGTTGCGCCTTGAGCCCGAGCACCATTTCATAGAAGGCCTTGGCTTGGGGTTTACCGACCTTGACCAGTTCGTTGAGGTCGCCGCCAGCGAAGAAGGTCTTCTTGGCCGAGGTAATGATCACCCCGGCAATCGAGTCTTTTTCGGCGGTCAACCGAGCGACGCAGGCAGCCATGGCCTCGCGGTACGTCGCATTCATGGTGTTGGCGCTCTGGCCTGGCATGTCCAGGGTCAGGACGACGATCCGGTCCTGGCCGGTTTCGTAACGGATGGCATCGCTCATGAAAAGTATTCCTTGAAATCGGGGCTCAGAGACGTTCGATAACGGTGGCAATGCCCATGCCGCCGCCGACACACAGCGTCGCCAGGCCATAGCGCAGGTGACGCGCCTCTAACTCATCGAGCAAGGTGCCGAGAATTGCGCAGCCTGTAGCCCCCAAGGGATGCCCCATGGCGATGGAGCCGCCGTTGACGTTGACCTTGGCAGGGTCGATGGCCATGTCCTTGATGAACTTGAGCACCACTGAGGCGAACGCTTCGTTGACTTCGAACAGGTCGATGTCCTCCACCCGCAGCCCAGCCTTGACCAGAGCCTTGCGGGTAGCCGGCGCCGGGCCGGTGAGCATGATGGTCGGATCGGTGCTGGTGACAGCCGTGGCGACGATCCGCGCCCGCGGTTGCAGCCCCAGCGCCTGCCCCTTGGCTTCAGAACCGATCAGCATCAGCGCCGCCCCATCGACGATGCCGGAACTGTTGCCCGGCGTGTGGACATGGTTGATCCGTTCCACATGGCTGTAGACCCGCAGCGCCGTAGCGTCGAAGCCCATCTGGCCCATGGCTTCGAAACTCGGCTTGAGCTTGCCCAGGCCCTCCAGAGTCGAGTCCGCACGGATGAATTCGTCGTGATCCAGCAGCACGATGCCATTCTGGTCCCGCACCGCCACCAGGGATTTGTTGAACGAACCGTCGGCCCGGGCCCGGGCGGCCTTTTGCTGGGAGTGCAGCGCGAAAGCATCGACGTCCTCGCGGCTGAAGCCCTCCAGGGTTGCGATCAGGTCAGCACCGATGCCCTGAGGTGTGAAGTGGCCCTGCAGGTTGGATTGAGGATCCAGCGCCCAAGCGCCGCCGTCGCTGCCCATGGGCACGCGAGACATGGATTCGACACCTCCGGCCACCACCAGATCCTCGAACCCGGAGCGCACTTTCATCGCCGCCAGGTTCACCGCTTCCAGGCCCGAGGCGCAGAACCGGTTGAGCTGCACGCCTGCCACGCTGACATCCCAATCGGCGATCAGCGCGGCGGTCTTGGCGATGTCGGCGCCCTGATCACCTATCGGCGTCACGCAACCGAGCACGATATCGTCAACCTGACTGGTGTCCAGGCCCATGCGCTGCTGCAGGGCGGTGAGCAGGCCGCCCACCAGGTTCACCGGCTTGACGCTGTACAAAGCGCCATCGGCCTTGCCCTTGCCACGAGGGGTACGTAATGCATCAAAAATCAAAGCTTCGGTCATGACATCCTCAAACCACTGGGACAATGCAATGGCTCCAACCATAAGCCCAGCGGCCCGAGATTCAATGACCGCAGTGCTCAACGACGTTGACGGCCACGCTCAGACGAACGGTAGCATGCTATCGGGTTAACCGATTCAGGTGAGCAAAGTGTCTAGCAAAAGGGCCTTCACGAAGGTGGCACTAGGCCTCATACCACTTTAAGAGCGGACGGCAGCAAACTAATACGAATTGGATCTAAGCCAAGGCGGCTGCGGCCCCTAATGTAATCCTTGTACAAGATAGTCGTCGGGTTTTGCCGAGGCGCTTGTCAGACAGGAAGTGCAACGCCAGCCGTCAGGAGATATGCAGGCTGGCCTCAGGAAATAACAAAAAAGGCGGGTCAGCCATGTTCAAACATTCGAAAGTTCGCCAAGCCGGACTCATTCTCTTCGCCACGACGCTGCTGTTGATTGTGCCGAATATCACCAAGGTGATCGGCTGAATCCGGCGCGCGGGTGCCTGTACCATCGGCAAGCGGTAGCGCTTGTATCATCAAAAAATGTGACGAGTTCGTTGTTCGAGTCGCGGTGGCTGTGCCAACCTTTGCGGCACTCCCTCGACATGGAAGACGACCCTCGTGAAAGCTCTCATTGTGTTCGGCGCGCTGCTGCTCAGCACGCCCTTGTTTGCCGCGCAGCTGGTGCTGGAGCTGGGCACGACTGCCCGCACCTGGCAGACCGAAGAACTGCTCCAGCATCCTGAAGCCCGAACGATCCAGATCGCTGAAGACGTTTCCTACAAAAAACCGATGAATTATCGCGCCGTGCCGCTGACAGCGCTGTTGACTGGCGTCGAGCCCGACGACCATCTCCAGGCCGTGGCGCTGGACGGATTTGCCGCCGAATTGCCCGCAGCACCGTTACTCAACACAAACGGCGCGCGAGCCTGGCTGGCGATCGAAGACCCGGCCCACCCCTGGCCCCCACTGGGTGAAGGCAAGAGCAGCGCCGGGCCCTTCTATCTGGTCTGGACCAACCCCCAGGCAGGTCACATCAGCCCCGAACAATGGCCGTACGCGGTGGCGACCATCAAGCGCCTGTCAGCGGTAGCCGAGCGCTTCCCTGCCCTGCTGCCGGCGCCCACGGTGACTCAGGCTGACCCGGTCTATAAGGGCTTTGAACTGTTCCAGAAGAACTGCCTGGCTTGCCATCGGCTCAACGGCGCAGGCGACGCGCAGTTTGGCCCGGACCTGAACATCCCCTTCAATCCTACCGAGTACTTTTCCGGGGATTTCCTCAAGCGCTATATCCGCGACCCACAAAGCCTGCGTCGCTGGCCCCAAGGGAAGATGCCGGGGTTCTCGGCCACGGTGCTGCCGGATGCGGAGCTGGATCTGCTGGTGGGGTATCTCAAGCACATGGCGGGGCGTAAACAGCCGTTGGCCCCATGAAGTCGGTTTTGTGCCTGAAGTAATCTGGTGGGAGCACACCTATGAAAACGGCCGACACATGGGTCAGCCGTTGCTCGGGTTGCGTGAATGAACGGTCAGGCGTGCAGGCGCCGTATTTCCTGTTTGACACCCCAACCCTCGATGATGCCACCCAAAGGCTCCACCACCGCCTCGAAGTTTTGTTCGAAGTCTCCAATGTCATCGTAGGTGGCGTACATCACCCGGCTCAACTCCAATGACCAGGCGCCGTCATCCCGTGCGCTGATCTGTGCATTCAATGACTCACCCCGAAATTGACCTGCCGCCCTGCGCGCCCGCTCCTCATCCGGGAAAATGGCGTAGAACTCGATGGGATGGAATTGTGAGAAATCGAAACCGCCTTCTTTCATGCGGCGAAGCACGCTGGTGCTGATGTCTTCTTGATAGGCTGTGCTCATGAAACGTCCTCCTCAAACCGATGGATAGACTTTCCGTCTTCCCGTGCGGGCAACCCTTGGGTTGCAGCGATACGGCATCAAATTACCGTCGGGACACAAGCATGTAGCTGACAAGACCGGACCTAAGCGATCCTTTCGCTGATCTCAATTGCAGAGTAGCTGCAAGTAGTGGTCACTGCCAAGCGGGGCCAGGCAGTGACTTCATGAAATCGGTGTAATGCTGATGATTTCGATACTGTGCTGGGATTTGAGATTCTTGACCGTAGGGTCTGCGGTGCGGCCCTCCAGGTCATTGAGATCAAGCTTGGCGGGTACGGGGAGCAGCTTTTGGCGAATCAACTGCGCAGCCTGCTCCATTGTGGGCTCCTGTTCATAGTCGAACCGCTCGGCGATGGCTTCGCCGTGATCATCAACGAAAGTGATTTCCCACTTTTGCATCGGTGTCTCCTCGATCAATTCAGGGCCTGGCTTACCTCTATCTCGACATTCAGGGCTGAACAATCGTTCCGCTCAGTCGTTGGACGGCTGCCATAAGAAAAACCGCCTCACGGGCGGTTTTTCATGCAGCGTCGGCGATTATTTCTCGGCACGTGCTTTCAAGGCTTTCAACGTATTGAACGGCGCATCCACCACGAACTTGTTGGCCAGCCAGGAAGGAACATCGCCACCTGGTTCGGTGTGGACCTGATAGATCACTTCGACCTGGCCGGCGTCCTTGGGCGTGAATTTCCAGAAGCCTTCAACTTGAGTGACCCGCACAAAACCCTTTTTTTCAGGCATGTAGGTTGGCACGCCCTTGAGGTTGCGGGTGAGGCTGCCATCGGCACCTTTGACGGTGGTCACTTGCAACACCGAGTCCCGCGGGGTAACCGGCCAGGGCGTGTTGAACTGGGTGTAGGTCCAGCTCTGGTCCCCTTCATGCTTGAGCAGCTCCTGGCTCTTGCATTCGTGAATCCAGGCACAGGCAGCCGAAACGTCTTCCTGAAGCGCTTGCAGCTTGGCCATGGTGGTTTTCATGACGGTCACGCCTTGGTAGGCCTTGTACTTGGAACCGGCCACTTCACTGAGGGAAACCTTGATGCCGTCCTCTTCCTTGGCGACTTTCCAGTCTTCTGCCTGGGCGGTAGCCGTTGCCAGCAGCACGGTCAAACCACACAACACAGCCATACGATGCAGCGAACCCATAGTTTTTTCCTTGTTATCGAAGTTCCGAACTGGCCCATTACGCTGCCGTGATTTGCTCCCACCAACCGATCAGCCGGATGGCGTCTTCAGAGCTGTTGCCGCAGACCTCGATGTCGGCCTCGAACGCCGAGCACACCCTCGGCCGCTCCGGCTGGCCGAAGATCTGGCACAGGTTATCGACTGACAGCTGCACACAACGTTCGCCCGCCGGCTTGCCGTCGGGCATGCCAGGAATCGGCGAACTGATGGAAGGGGCGATGCAGCAGGCGCCACAGCCTTCGCGGCATTTCATGACGACAACATCCTCACGACAAGTAATGATTGGTAACAGAACACAGAGTAACGGCTAAAACACTCGTTTTAAATTACCGTCCGTGTGTTTTTTCTTGTACGCCAGGATGACCCTACAGTCAGCGGCGAGAGGGAGGATTACTGCTTGAATTCGAAATCCAACGCCGCGCCTTCGACTTCATTGCGCTCTTGATTGCGCAATGGCAATTGCATTTCATTGCTCAGCAAACGGCCATTGAGTTGAAACGGTCCCGGTTTTTCCCCAAACATGGAGGGCAACAAAGGCTCACGCTTGGGTAACGGCACCGCACCCGGAGGCTGCAGATCCTCGACCATGTCTTGAGGCAGGCTCAAATCCAGCTTGGCCGGCGGTAACCGGGTTTTGGCGACCTCGCGGGCAGATTGACTCTTGGAAGCGACAGGGGCGCGCTTTTTCTTCGCTGCCGCAGCTTTTTTAGCCGGCGCTTTTTTAACAACTGCCGGTTTTTTCTTCGAGGCGCTTTTAGTGGCACTGGCGGCCGGTTTCTCCTGCGCCGACGCAGCCACGACACCCTCCGAAGGGAAGGCAGTCAACAGGCCGATCAAAACCCAGGCGGCAGGAGCAATGGCTTTCATAGACACTACGGCACTTACGGCAGAGATCCCCATGCTCGCCTGTTACTCAGCCGCTGACAAGCACATCAGGCAGGAGCCGCCAGTTTCTATCAAAAACCGCTGGCGGTCTCCTGGCACAGTTGGGTGGCCAGCAGGCCTAGCGTCATCAAGGCCCGTTCAGCCTCGCGGTTCCAAGGCGTGCCGCAATTGAGGCGGATGCAATGGTTGAACTGTTCGGTGTTACTGAAAATCAGCCCTGGTGCAATGCTGATACCTTGCTGCAACGCCCGTACATGCAACTCCTGAGTGTTGACCCGCCCCGGCAGACTGACCCACAGAATGAAGCCTCCATTAGGCCGGCTCATTTGCGTACCTTCGGGAAAGTATTGCTGCACTGCCAACTGAAAGGCACTGAGGTTTTTGCGGTACTCCTGGCGGATATAACGCAAGTGCCGATCATAGCCGCCATTTTCCAGGTACGCCGCGATGCCCATCTGCGTGACGCTGCATGCCGAGTGCGTGCTGAAGGTCTGGAGCCGTTGGATTTCCTGCTGGAATTTACCGGCAATCATCCAACCAATGCGCACGCCCGGTGACAACGTCTTGGAAAAACTCGAACAGTAAATGACTCGGTCCAACCGGTCATAGGCCTTGAGCGCCTTGGTGCGTCCCTGCTCGAACATCAACTCGCCATAAATATCGTCTTCAACGATCTGGATGTCGAAATCCGAGGCCAGGCGCAACAGTTGCTTTTGCCGCTCCTCGGGCATCGTCCCACCGAGGGGATTGCTCAAGCGCGTGGTCAGCACCAGCGCCTTGATCGACCACTGATTGGCCGCCAGTTGCAGGGCTTCCAGGCTCATGCCGGTGACCGGGTCGCTGGGGATCTCGATGACCTTGAGGCCCAGCAGATCCGCCAGTTGCAGCAAGCCGTAGTAGGTCGGCGACTCGGCGGCGATCAGGTCTCCTGGCCGGGTCAGCACCCGCAAGGACATTTGCAGCGCATCCACGCAACCGTGAGTGATCACCACCTCGGAGGGATCCACCACGACCCCGGCATCGCGCATGCGAATCGCCACTTGGCGGCGCAAGGGTTCGAAGCCCGGGCTGAACATGTAGCTGAACGCCCGCGGGCTGTGGAAGCGCGTGACCTTGGCCAGTTGCTGGTGCAGCGCTCGTACAGGCAGGTAGTCGACGCTCGGCACCGCCGCGCCCAGGGGAAATACCCCTTCGCGGCGCGACTCAACCAACACCTGCTGGATGATGCTGCTGCGCGTGACCAGCCCCGGACGCTCGACCCGCGCGATGTCCGGCGTCGGCGCCGTCAGGGCCGGGGTTTGATGCACGTAGTAACCGGACTGCGGCCGCGCACGGATCAGCCCCTGATCTTCAAGGTTGGCGTAGGCCTGCAGCACCGTCGCATGGCTGACGTTGAGCTGCGAGCTCATCTTGCGCACCGAAGGCACACGTTCGCCGGGCTGATACACACCGCGCCGGATGTCTTCAGCCAGTTGTTGGGCAATACGTTGATAGAGCAAGAGGTTGGTCATGACGCAGCACTCGATTTCACGGGCATTTTATTTTTGTGAGAGATAGTACCGGAACAGTTTAGAAGTGTACTGGGACAGTTGCCAGATTACCCGACCCTACAGGGCAGTGACAGCCCCAACTGTACTCATGAATCACTGATTCGCAGGCCCAAAAAAACCCGGCGCCTCTGAAGGGGCCGGGTTTTCCAGCAACGCAGCCCTTAGCGGGCGGCGCCGAGCTGGCCTTTCTCGTCGGAGAACACAATTTCAACCCGACGGTTCTGTGCCCGACCACGCTCGGAAGCGTTGACGTCGACCGGGAACTCATCACCGTAGCCTTCGACCTGAATGCGCTTTTCGTCGATCCCCAGGTCCACCAGCACGTCCGCCACCGCCTGGGCCCGGTTACGGGACAGCTTGAGGTTTTCCTGCTTGCCGCCGGTGCTGTCGGTGTAACCTTCGATACGCACCACACGCTTGGGGTTGAGCTGCAAGAATTGCACGATCTTGAGCACCACCCGGTTTGCCGAGTTCTTCAACTGCGCCTGGCCGGTGTCGAACAGCACGTCACCGAGCGTCATCACCAGGCCGCGATCGGTCTGGGTGGTGGCCATTGCCATGATCTGCTCTTCCAGCCACTTGCCCTGTTGCTGGACACTCAGCAACTTGGACTCGCGCAGGGCCAATTGCAGGCGCTGGCGCTCCAGTTCGAGCTTCGCCGCCCGCTCTTCATTGAGCACCTGATTGCTGTGCTCACGGGCAATCTCACTGTAACGCTGGCTCAGGTAGGCGTAATGCAGCACATCTTCGCTGCTGCCCCAGTAGCTGGACAAGCGATCGGCCCGGGCCAGGGATTCGCCGGCGCGGATGACATCCTTGGGCGCGGCTCGCAATACGTTGGAGTCTTCCTTGACCTTCTGGAAGTCGGCACCTGCCTTTTCCAGCGCCACTTCGCTGCGCTGACCCGCGCAACCGTACAAGCTGGCCAGGCCCGCGAGAATCAGGCCGCCAAATACTTGGGACTGCTTCATTGGGCATCATCTCTCAACTGTTTGCGCAAGCGCTCGATGCGGGTGTTAAGCACGTTCAGGTGTTCCTCGCCCTTGAGGGTCAGCACCTTCGCTTCGGCCAGGCGTGCATCCAGTTCGGCTTGCTCAGCGCGCATGCGGGCCTTCTTGAACGACTCGTCGGCCATGTTGGACTGGGCGCGGGCGAACTTTTCTTCGGCGAGTTTCAACTCGGGCACTTCTTCGGAGGTGGCGCCCACGGCGCGGGCTTGCTCCAGCGCCTGTTCAGTCAGGCGAATCTGTTCATTCGGCGCCGGATCGGCTGCGCAACCCGCCAGAGCCAGTACGGCCAGGGCAGCGAAAAGAGGTCGAATAGTCACTAATGTTCCCTACTGTTTTGGGGCACCAACAGGTGGCTGCAACTGTGTTTTCCAACGCTCGATATTGCGCTGCAACACAGCCTCCGTCAGGCCGGACGCGGCCAATTCTGTCATCTTTTGCGCCAGCTGTCCGCGCAACCATGGGTCATTGCAGGCGGAGTTATGGGAAACCGCGAGGAACAGCCCCGGGGTATCCACTGGTTGCGGCGCGGCCTGCAGGTCATTGGCCATGCCCAATGTCTGGGCCATCGCCAGGCCCGAGTAACGCCCTGCCAGGACATACTCCACCTCCCCCAGCAGCAGTTTCTGAAAGGCTTCAGTCAGGTTGGGGGTACGGGTCAGGGACAATTGCTGCTCGGCAAATACGCCAAATGCCTGGGTCATTCGCGCCTTTTGCGACAATGCCCCGGGATGACCATGAAGGTCCTCGGGCTGAGCGATCACCAATGTCGAATCCTTGCGGGTCCACACCAGGTAATCGTTATTCAGCAAGGGCGGATGAACATAGTCCAGGGTTTCAAGCTCGCTGATGGTCAGCGCGGCGTCGACGAGCAGGTCCATGCGTCCGCTGCGCACTTCGTCCAGGGCCTGAGCACGCTTGCCGGCATAGAGCAATTCGATCTTGATCCCCAGCTCCGTCGCCACTTGCGTCAGCAGGTCGGCGCTGGCGCCGATCAGGTGCTTGGGATCCTGGGGGTCTTGCCACAGGTAGGGCGGCGCATCCGGGCTACCGGTGGCGATCAGACGTTCACACTTGCCGGCGGCGACAGACAGACCTGGCACGACGGCCAGCGCCCACAGCAACGACACGCCAGCCAAACGGCGAAGATCCATGGCGATATGCTCCCCTTGCAGTGACAACAACGTGCAGATAATAAAAAACCCGGCCAAAGGGCCGGGCTCTTTATAAGTGAAGACGCCGGATTAGACCAGCTTCTCCAGCTCAGGGATGGCTTCGAACAAGTCCGCTACCAGGCCATAGTCAGCCACCTGGAAGATCGGCGCTTCTTCGTCCTTGTTGATCGCGACGATCACCTTGGAGTCTTTCATGCCGGCCAGGTGCTGGATCGCGCCGGAGATACCGACGGCGATGTACAGCTGTGGCGCAACGATCTTGCCGGTCTGGCCGACCTGCATGTCGTTAGGTACAAAACCTGCGTCGACCGCGGCGCGGGAAGCACCGACGGCAGCACCCAGCTTGTCGGCCAGGGCGTACAGGTGTTTGAAGTTGTCGCCGTTCTGCATGCCGCGACCGCCGGAAACGACGATCTTGGCAGCGGTCAGTTCCGGACGATCGGACTTGGCCAGTTCTTCGTTGACGAAGCTGGAGATACCGGCGTCGTGAGCAGCAGCCACCGCTTCAACAGCAGCGGAGCCACCTTCGGCGGCAACCGGGTCGAAACCGGTAGCACGTACGGTGATGACCTTGACCGCAGCATTGGACTGCACGGTAGCAATGGCGTTACCGGCATAGATCGGGCGCTTGAAGGTGTCGGCACTTTCCACCGAGATGATCTCGGAGATCTGGTCGACGTCCAGCGCAGCGGCAACGCGCGGCAGGATGTTTTTGCCGTTGGACGTGGCGGCAGCCAGGATGTGGCTGTAGCCCTTGCCCAGCTCTGCTACCAGCGGTGCAACGTTTTCCGGCAACTGGTGCGCATAGGCAGCGTTGTCGGCCGACAACACTTTTGCCACACCCGCGATTTTCGCAGCGGCTTCAGTCACGGCGCCAACGCCTTGACCGGCCACCAGAACGTGGACATCACCACCGATTTTCGCGGCGGCAGCAACGGTGTTCAGCGTGGCCGGAGCCAGCGCCTTGTTATCGTGTTCGGCGATTACCAAGATAGTCATGTCAGATTACCTTCGCTTCGTTTTTCAGTTTCTCGACCAGTTCAGCCACCGACTTGACCTTGATACCCGCGCTGCGTGCAGCCGGCGCTTCGACTTTCAGGGTCTTGTTGGTGGAGGCGGTGGAAACGCCCAAAGCGTCCGGAGTCAGCACTTCAAGCGGCTTCTTCTTGGCTTTCATGATGTTTGGCAGGGACGCGTAGCGCGGCTCGTTCAAACGCAGGTCGGTGGTGACGATGGCCGGCAGTTTCAGGGAAACAGTCTGCGCGCCGCCGTCGATTTCGCGAGTCACGGCAACGCTGTCGCCGGACACTTCAACCTTGGACGCGAAGGTGCCCTGACCGTAGCCGCTCAATGCCGCGAGCATCTGGCCGGTCTGGTTGTTGTCGCTGTCGATGGCCTGCTTGCCGAGGATCACCAGCTGTGGCTGTTCCTTGTCGACAACGGCCTTGAGCAGCTTGGCCACGGCCAGGGAAGTCACGTCTTCGGCGGATTCGACGAGGATGGCGCGATCAGCACCCAGCGCCAGCGCGGTACGCAGTTGCTCCTGGGCAGTGGTCGGGCCGATGGAGACGACGACGATCTCAGTCGCCACGCCTTTTTCTTTCAGGCGTACGGCTTCTTCTACGGCGATTTCGCAGAAAGGGTTCATCGACATCTTGACGTTGGCGAGGTCGACGCCGGAGTTGTCCGCCTTGACGCGAACCTTGACGTTATAGTCGACCACTCGTTTGACAGCTACAAGAACCTTCATGGATTCCTCGTTACTCTCCGGTGAAAAGAAAGTCGCCTAGGCGAACCTGGCGGTTGATGCTCATGGGCGCAAGGGCACCTCTAAAAACGCCGGCATGAACCACACATGACCTTGCTCACGGGAGTGAAGACCGTTCGTCAGTGATGACCGACGAGTCATTCATTATCGCGGCGTGTAAACTGCGCGTCCGAACCACGCAATACGTCACTTTGTGCTGCCTTCGCCCTGTCTTTAGAGGTGCTCTTGGAACCAACAGTCAGCCTACGGCGAGCGCAAAACCGCCCGTATCTTGACCGGAACGCCCATTCCGGTCAATACGGCAAAATGGTCAGTCATAAGCCGTACGTCAGTGATTTATCTGGCCTGCGGCTATTTCAAACAAACGTTTGTATTGGACCCTGAGAGTGGTGTAGATATAATGCGCCGCTTAAGAGAGAACCGCGGGTCATTCATTGCCGCTTTCGTCGATTTCGCGAAGCAGATCATGGATGCAACGCCAAACCTCCAATTAGAAAAAAACTGTTGAGCCTTGAGTAGGAGATAGCCTGTGGAACGCGAATACATGGAATTCGACGTGGTCATCGTCGGTGCCGGCCCCGCTGGCCTGTCTGCCGCTTGCCGACTGAAACAGAAGGCCGCCGAAGCCGGTAAGGAAATCAGCGTCTGCGTGGTCGAAAAAGGCTCCGAAGTCGGTGCGCACATTCTCTCCGGTGCGGTATTCGAACCCCGCGCCCTGAACGAATTGTTCCCGGACTGGAAAGAACTCGGCGCACCGTTGAACACGCCCGTCGTGCGCGATGACATTTTTGTCCTGAGAAACGCCGAGACCGCGAGCAAAATCCCTGACTTCTTTGTGCCCAAGACCATGCACAACGAAGGCAACTATATTATTTCCCTGGGCAACCTGTGCCGCTGGCTGGCCCAGCAGGCCGAGAACCTGGGCGTGGAAATCTACCCGGGCTTCGCCGCCCAGGAAGCGCTGTTCGACGAGAACGGCGTCGTACGCGGGATCATTACCGGCGACCTCGGTGTCGACCGTGAAGGCAAGCCGAAAGAAGGCCTCTACACCCCTGGCATGGAACTGCGTGGCAAATACACGCTGTTCGCCGAAGGCTGCCGTGGTCATATCGGCAAGCAACTGATCAAGCGCTTCAACCTGGACAGCGACGCCGACGCCCAGCACTACGGCATCGGCCTGAAGGAAATCTGGGAAATCGACCCGGCCAAGCATCAACCGGGCCTGGTGGTGCACACCGCCGGCTGGCCGCTGGACATCATGGGCACCGAAAATACCGGGGGCTCTTTCCTTTATCACCTGGAAAACAACCAGGTGGTCGTCGGCCTGATCGTCGATCTGTCCTACAGCAACACTTTCCTGTCGCCGTTCGACGAGTTCCAGCGCCTCAAGCATCACCCGGTGCTCAAGCAGTACCTGGAAGGCGGCAAGCGCGTCAGCTACGGTGCGCGTGCCATCTGCAAGGGCGGCCTGAATTCGCTGCCGAAAATGGTCTTCAAGGGCGGCGCGCTGATCGGTTGCGACCTCGGCACCCTGAACTTCGCCAAGATCAAAGGCAGCCACACCGCCATGAAGTCCGGCATGCTCGCCGCCGAAGCGGTGGCCGATCGCCTGTTTGCCGAATCCGAAGGCGGCGATGAACTGACCGCGTACGTCGACAGTTTCAAGAACAGCTGGCTGTACGAAGAGCTGTTCGCCAGTCGTAACTTCGGCCCAGCGATTCACAAGTACGGCGCTATCATCGGCGGCGGCTTCAACTGGCTCGACCAGAACATCTTCGCCGGCAAGCTGCCGTTCACCCTGCATGACACCAAACCGGACTACGCCTGCCTGAAACTGGCGGCTGACTGCAAAAAGATCGACTACCCGAAACCGGACGGAAAGATCAGCTTCGACAAACTCAGCTCGGTGTTCATCTCCGGTACCAACCATGAAGAAGAACAGCCCTGCCACCTGAAGCTGACCGATCCGAGCATCCCGATCAGCAAGAACCTGCCGCTGTATGACGAACCGGCCCAACGCTATTGCCCGGCCGGGGTGTACGAAGTGGTGACCCAGGAAGACGGCGAGAAGCGCTTCCAGATCAACGCCCAGAACTGCGTTCACTGCAAGACCTGCGACATCAAGGACCCTGCACAGAACATCACCTGGGTTTCGCCGGAAGGCGCCGGCGGGCCGACTTACCCGAATATGTAAGCCGATTCGCTGAACATCAAGGCTCCCGACATGGGGGCCTTTTTGTTGCCTGCGATTCTGTCAACCACACCGAACCCATGTGGGAGCGAGCCTGCTCGCGATAGCGGCGCGTCAGTCGACCTTCATCTTGAATGACAAGGCGCTATCGCGAGCAGGCTCGCTCCCACAAGGAATCCTGAGTGATCAAGCGACGCGCTCTTCCCCGGGACTGCGCTCGAAGTAACGCTTGTACTCCCGGCTGAACTGCGACGAACTCTGATATCCCACCTGGTGCGCAACCTGGGCCACGCCCATGCCCTCGATCAGCAGCAACCGCTGAGCCTTGAGCAGACGCAGTCGTTTGAGGTACTGCACCGGCGACAACAGCGTGCTGCGTTTGAAATGTTCATGGAAGGTCGAAGCACTCATGTTCGCGCAACTGGCCAGCGTCTCGACGTTCAACGGCTCGGTGAAATGCGCGTGCAGATGGCTCAGGGCAGCGGCAATCCGGGCAAACTGTCCTTGCTGCTCCACCAGCGCGCGCAGTACGTCGGCCTGGGGCCCGCGCAAGGCGACAAACAGCAGCTCCCGCAGCCGCGCCTGCCCCATGACCTGGCATTCCAACGGATCGTGCAGGCAGTGCAACAAGCGCTCGACACATCCACGCATGGCGTCATCGAGCACCGCACACGTCATCGACTCCGGGGTCTGCGGCGCAAGGCTGCGCCCCGGCACCAGTCCCATGGCCAGCACCAGCTCCCCCAGTATCGCCCGATCGATTGCCACGGAAACCCCCAGCAACGGAGCATTGGGCATGGCGTAGGTTTCGCATTCGAACGGCACCGGCAGCGCCTGGATCAAATAATGCCCCGCACCGTACTCCAGCGTGCGTGGCCCCAGGAACGCCAGTTTGCTGCCCTGGACAATGATCACCAGACTCGGCTCGTAGAGCTGTGGACCACGGGCAACGTCCTGGCTGGCCCTGAGCACCTGTACGCCCGGCAACTGCGTGGGCACGAATCCGTCGCGGGTCGCCAGGGGTTCAATCAGCGAGACCAAAGGGGCATTGGCATCAAGATGACGGGTCAACAACATGGGAAAAACTTCACGAAAAAAGGGATGAAAGCATCATCGCAGGTCTAATGCTTCGTAGGATCAAACCATAGCCAATGTCGGAGGAATAGGCACGACACGCGTAGGAATCGCCATCGCCGCGAAGCGACATGACTCCCACAATGGTCCACCTCACCGTTCACTGCTTAGCGAGGTCCATTATGTACACTGCTATCGGATATGCCGCCCAATCGGCCACCACTCCCCTCGCCCCAATGAAGTTCGAACGCCGCAGCCCGCGAGCCGACGATGTGGCGATCGACATTCTCTACTGTGGCGTATGCCATTCCGACATCCACCAGGCCCGCAATGAATGGGGCATTGCCGTTTATCCGTTGATGCCCGGCCATGAGATCGTCGGAAAAGTCACCGCCGTTGGTGCGAATGTCACCCGCTATAAGATTGGCGACCTGGTGGGCGTTGGCTGCATGGTCGACTCCTGCCGCGAGTGCGAAGCCTGTCGCGCGGACCTGGAACAATACTGCTACCAAGGCATGACGCAGACCTACGCCAGCCCGGACCGTATCAGCGGCGGCCACACCATGGGCGGGTACTCCAACAGCATCGTGGTCAGCGAACACTTTGTGCTGCGCATCCCGGAAACCCTCGACCCGGCCGGCGCCGCGCCGATTCTCTGCGCTGGCATCACCACCTACTCGCCCCTCAAGCACTATGGCGTGAAAGCCGGTGACAAGGTAGGCGTGCTGGGCATGGGCGGCCTCGGCCACATGGGCATCAAGTTCGCCAAGGCCATGGGCGCGGAAGTGACGCTGTTCACCCGCTCGGCGAGCAAGGCTGAGGAAGCCCGACGCCAGGGCGCCGACCACGTGATCGTGTCTACCGACGCAGAACAGATGGCCGCTGCCGCCGGACATTTCAACTTCCTGCTGGACACCATTCCGGTGCAGCACGACCTCAATCCCTACCTCGACACCTTGCGTTTCGACGGCGTGCATATCCTGGTGGGTCTGGTCGAGCCGATCGATCCGCCGGTACACGCGGCCAAACTGATCATGGGCCGTCGGGTCCTGGCCGGCTCGCTGATCGGCGGTATCGCAGAAACCCAGGAAGTGCTGGATTTCTGCGCCGAACACAACATCAGCTGCGACATTGAAATGCTCGACATCCGCCAGATCAACGAGGCCTACAGCCGCATGATCGCAGGCGACGTGAAGTACCGCTTCGTCATCGACATGGCGACGCTCAAAGCCTGACGTTCGTCAGACCTTCGCGCCTAGTTCCGCCGACAGCCGGGCTGTGACCCCTTTGACCAGGGGAATCAGCTCGGCCATTTTTTCCAGCGGCATATACGGTACGGTGCTGGCGATGCTGATACCGGCGACGATGCGCTTGCCGGCGTCTCGGATCGGCGCCGCCACGCAACGAATCGACGGCTCGTTGTCTTCCAGATCGAAGGCATAACCACCCGCTACATACTCCACCATCCGCTGCTGGAACTGCTCCCAGGATTGCTCCTGATGCTGGGGCCAGAACTGATTCTTCCCTCCCGCCGGCAAGCTGATTTCATACAGCCTTTTCCATTGTTCCTGAGAATCATCGAGCATCAGCGCCTTACCGATCCCGGTACGCGCCAGCGGCATGCGATGGCCCACGCGCGAACGCATTTCCGGGCCATTGCGCCCTGGATTTTTCAGCAGGTACAACACCTCGTCGCCCTCGCGAATCGCCAGGTGAACAGTGTCACCGGTGAGCGCCGACAACTCGTCCAGGTACGGCCCCGCCAGGCTCACCAACGGCAACTCTTCCCGGGCCTGAAAACCCAGCTCGATCAGCTTCGGCCCCAACAGATAACCCACTTGCGGCACCACCCGCAGGTAGCGCTCATCCACCAGGCAACTGGCCAGGCGATGGGTGGTGCTACGGGTGGTGCCGATCAACCGGGCGATTTCCTTCAGGTCACGGGCGCCGCTGGCGACCGCCTGGACCACACCCAGACCACGCAGCAGTGTCTGGGTGCCTGTGGGCGCCGCGTCCTTGGTGATTTTTGGATCGTCTTGCTGCATATCCGGCCTTCAACAGTGAGCGGGGAACGGGCGGCATTATGGTCGCCCGCCCCGTCGGACTACAACTCGATGCGCTCGACCTTCCCTACCAGCAGGATGTAGGACAGCGCGCCAATCAACGCCAGCACGGCGATATAGGTGATGGCCGGGGCAAACGAATCGCCGCTGGCGAGGAAACCGATGACGATGGGCGTGGCGATGGCCGCCAGGTTACCGATGAAATTGAACACCCCGCCCGTCAAGCCAAGCAACCGCGCGGGCGCCAGGGTCGAGACCAGCGACCAGGTGATCGACGCCAGGCCATTGCCGAAGAACGCCAGGGCCAGGAAAGCGATCACCAACGGTGTCGACTCAACGAAGTTGGCGCCGATGATCGCCGTAGAGATCAGCAGCCCGCCGATGATCGGTAGCTTGCGGGCGAACCCCACCGTGGAACCGCGACGGATCAACCAGTCGGAGAAGAACCCGGAACACAACACACCGACAAACGCGGCGAGGAACGGCAATGACGCCAACAGGCCGGACTTGATGAAGTCCATGCCGCGATATTTCACCAGGTAGGTCGGGAACCAGGTCAGAAAAAACCACAGTGTGGAATTCAGGCAGAACTGGCCCAGGTAAATGCCCCACAGCTTGCGCTGGGTCAGGACGATCCCCAGGTCCGCCCAACTGAACTTGGCCTTGGCCTTGGCTGTATCGGCCTGGATATCCACCAACCCGCCGCCTTCGCGGATCAGTTCGATCTCGGCGGCGTTGACCCCTTTGAAATCCCGCGGTTCGCGATACACCGCGTACCAGATCACCGCCCAGATGATGCCCACCGCGCCCGTGGCGACAAATACCATGTGCCAACCGAAGGCGTGTTGCAGCCACGCCAATACCGGCGTCAGGAAGGCCAGCCCGACGAACTGCCCCGAGGTGTAGAAACCAATGGCCGTGGCCCGTTCGCGCTCAGGAAACCAGGTGGTCACCACGCGGCTATTGATCGGGTAGGCCGGTGCCTCCAGGGCGCCAACCGCCATGCGCAGGACGAACAACGCGATGAAGCTGGCGGCAAAACCGAGCATCACCGTGGCCACCGACCACAGCAATAGTGCAACGCTATACAGAATACGCGGGGGCACCCGATCCACCAGCCAGCCGCCGGGGATCTGCATGGCGGCGTAGGTCCAGCCGAACGCCGAGAAAATCAGCCCGACGTGGATCGGATCGATGCCCAGCTCACTGGTCAGCGCGGGGGCGGCGATCGAAAGGTTGCTGCGGTCCAGGTAGTTGATCACCACGGTGATGAACAGCAGGACCATGATGAAAAAACGCTTGCGGCTGGGCGTCACCAACGACGCTTGCGCGCTCAGGGTGTGCGCTTGCATGTGAGGTGCCTCTTTTTATGTTTATTGAGGAATCGGGCGCATCGAAGAAGATCTCCCTGCTTGCGAAGATCAGACTGTGGGAGCGAGCTTGCTCGCGATGACGGTGTGTCAGTTGCCGCATGTGTGACTGATACATTGCCATCGCGAGCAAGCTCGCTCCCACAAGGGGATCGGGTGAAATCAGAACCCACTCACCACTCAGCAAAACTGCCATCGGCATGGCGCCAGATCGGGTTGCGCCAGCGGTGGCCGATGGCGGCGCGTTCGATGACGTACTCCTCATTGATCTCGATGCCCAGGCCTGGACCGTTAGGGATTTTCACGAAGCCCTTGTCATAGTCGAACACCCGCGGATCCTTGATGTAATCCAACAGGTCGTTGCTCTCGTTGTAATGGATGCCCAGGCTCTGCTCCTGGATGAACGCGTTGTAGCAGACCGCATCCAGTTGCAGACATGCCGCCAGGGCGATCGGGCCCAGCGGGCAGTGCAGTGCCAGCGCCACGTCGTAGGCCTCGGCCATGTTGGCGATCTTGCGGGTTTCGGTGATGCCACCGGCGTGGGACGCATCCGGCTGGATGATGTCCACGTAACCTTCGCTGAGCACCCGTTTGAAATCCCAGCGCGAGAACAACCGCTCGCCCAGGGCAATCGGGGTGCTGGTCAGCGGCGCCAATTCCTTCAGGGCTTCGTAGTTCTCACTGAGCACCGGTTCTTCGATGAACATCAGCTTGTACGGATCGAGCTCCTTCATCAGCACCTTGGCCATCGGCTTGTGCACCCGACCGTGGAAGTCCACGCCAATGCCGACGTTCGGCCCGACTGCATCCCGTACCGCCGCGACATTGGCCAGGGCCAGGTCGACCTTTTCAAAGGTGTCGAGAAACTGCAGTTCTTCGGTGCCGTTCATCTTCACCGCCGTGAAACCCCGCGCCACGGCTTCTTTCGCCGCTCGGGCGGTGTCCGCCGGGCGGTCGCCGCCGATCCACGAATACACGCGGATCTTGTCGCGTACCTGCCCGCCAAGCAAATCGCTGACTGACACGCCCAGGGCCTTGCCCTTGATGTCCCACAACGCCTGGTCGATACCGGCCAGGGCGCTCATATGAATCGCCCCGCCGCGGTAGAAGCCGCCGCGATACAGCACGGTCCAGATGTCTTCGATGTTGCGTGGGTCTTTGCCGATCAGGTAGTCGGACAATTCCTCAACGGCGGCCGCCACCGTGTGGGCGCGGCCTTCAACCACGGGTTCGCCCCAACCAGTGACGCCTTCGTCGGTTTCGACCTTGAGGAAGCACCAGCGCGGCGGAACGATAAACGTGGTCAGTTTGGTGATTTTCATCTTGTTGTCTCTCTTATCAGATGCAGCGCGCGGGGCGCTGGAAAAGTCGTCAGTTCAAGGCATTCCACGCGGCCACGTAGGCCTTGGCGCGCACCGCCACTTCGTCAGCCGTCAGGCCCGGCTTGAACAACCCGGAACCCAGGCCGAACCCCTTGACGCCGGCCTCGACGAACACCGCCATGTTGTCCGGGGTAATCCCGCCCACCGGCACCAGCACGGTTCCGGCCGGCAATACCGCGAGCCACGCCTTGACCACCGCCGGCCCCATTTGCTCGGCAGGAAACATCTTCAACACATGGGCACCTTCGGCCAGTGCGGCAAAGGCTTCGGTGGGCGTGGCGACGCCGGGCGAGAGGTACAAGCCCGCGGCTTTCGCTGCCCGCAACACCTTTGGATCGCTGTGAGGCATGACGATCACTTGGCCGCCAGCGGCTTTTACTTGCTCGACCTGTTCCGGCGTGAGCACCGTGCCGGCCCCGATCAGGCAATCGGCGGGCAAGGTACTGCGCAGGATGCGGATACTTTCGTACGGCTCGGGAGAATTGAGCGGTACTTCGATGACGCGAAATCCGGCGCCATAAAGGACTTCGCCGATAGCGGCGGCCTCTTCCGGCCGCAGACCGCGCAAAATTGCGATCAGCCCGTTGTGCGCCAGTGCTTGTGTGAGCATGTCAGACCTCCAGTCGTTTAACGCGATGCGGTGGAATCGAGCAGCCCGGCCGCCACGGCCAGTTGCCACAAACCACGTTCGGTGGCCTGTTCGGCCAGGGACACCCGGGCAAAACCGCAGGCATCGAGGGCCCGTTGATAACGGACGCAGAGTTGAGAATTGCCGATCAACACCACCGTCGGCAGATGAATGGTGTCGCGCCGTCGGCGTTGCACGGTGGCCAGGGCCGTCAGCTCATGACCGATCAGGAGGCCGGAAAGGTAATCCGCCTGGGCGCTGGCACTGAGTTCGCCAGTCAAGCCCAGACTGCGGGCACTGAACACGGTGGACAACGGGCCGATCTGGCCGTCCACCGACAACGCCACCTGCACGCCGCGATCAAAAGCCAGGCTATCGAACGCCGTGCCACGTTGCTGGGTGCGGCCCAGAATGCTGTGGTCACTGAGCACGGCGAAGATCTCGCCGGTCATGAACGTATCGAAATGCACGATGCAGCCATCGGCCACTTCCACCCATTTCGAATGACTGCCGGGCAAGCCGATCAGTACCGCTTCATCCGGCAGGCTGTGCAAGGCGCCAAGCACTTGGGTTTCTTCGCCGCGCATGACATTGGGTAACCGCGAACGCTGGATCACCCCCGGCACGATGTGCACATCGACACCGCGAAGACTACGAATGATTTGTAGGGAATGTCCGAGATTGGCGACGTTGGCGGGTGTGTCGCAGTAAGGCGCTTCGCGCCAGCCCTGGGCGCTGCCGACCATGCCGCAGGCGATCACGGGCAGGCCTGGCTGGGCGTCGAGCCAATCGCCGCACGCCTCGTCGAAGGCCAGTTCAAAACCGTCGATGCACACCTGACCGGCCACCGTTCGCGGCCCGGAGGGCAACTGCATGATCCCCGACGACAGCGAACGCTGTTCGAGCACCTCGCCCCCGGCGGCGAGTTTGTAAGCCCGTAATGAGGTGGTCCCCCAATCGAGCGCAATCAATTGCGCCTGCATCCGTTTCACCTGTTTTGTTTTTTGGCAGTGAGTGCACGGACTATAAACCTGGGCGCAACAAAATCTCAATATATAAATATCACTCCCATATATTGGGATTAAATACATCGACGACAAAGCCAATCGCCATTCGCCCAAGACCCTGCTACGTTTCTGATCGGACGCCAAACAACTCAGGGAAAAAGGGATGGGACAACAGTTGAAAATCCTCGGCCGCACTTCTTCGATCAACGTCAGAAAAGTGTTGTGGACCTGTCAGGAGCTGGAGATCGCCTACGAGCGCGAAGACTGGGGCATCGGCTTTGCCTCCACCCAAGATCCGGAGTTCCTGGCGCTCAACCCCAACGCCCAAGTGCCGGTGATCATTGATGAAAACGGTGTGCTGTGGGAGTCCAACACCATTTGTCGCTACCTTGTGGGCAAGCATGGAGGCAACGATCTACTGCCCGTCGAGCCGGCCGCGCGCGCCCGAATCGAACAGTGGATGGACTGGCAAGCGACCGAACTCAACCCGTCATGGGGCTATGCGTTTCATGCATTGGTGCGCAAGAACCCGGAGTTTCAGGACCCACAACGCATCGCCGCCGGGGTCAAAGGCTGGAACGAAAAGATGGGGTTGCTGGAGGATCAGTTGAGCCGCACTGGCGCCTACGTGGCCGGTGCGGATTTTTCCCTCGCGGATGTGCTCATCGGTCTGTCGGTGCATCGCTGGCGCCAGACGCCCATGGAACGCCCGGACTACCCGGCCGTGGCCGCATATTGCAAACGACTCGAACCACGACCGGGGTTTGCCGAGTGGGCATCCGACGCCCACTCATGAAGTGCTCAATTGCCGTTAGCGAAATCCCGTAGCACCTTGCCGTCCATCCGGTAGCGCACCCACTCTTCCTGGGGTTGCGCGCCGAGGGACTTGTAGAACTCGATCGCCGGCGTGTTCCAGTCCAGCACGCTCCACTCGAAGCGACCGCAGTCGTTGTCGCAGGCAATTTTCGCCAGGTGACGCAGCAGCGTCTTCCCTGCCCCGCCGCCGCGCTGGTCAGGCGTGATGTACAGGTCTTCGAGGTACAGGCAGTTGCTGCCCAGCCACGTGGAATAACTGAAGAAAAACACCGCATAACCGATGGGCACGCCATCACGCAGACAGATCAGTCCATGGGCAGTGGAGCCCTCGCTGAACAGGCTGCGCTGAATGTCCGTCACGCTGGCGATGACTTCGTGGCGGGCCTTTTCGTAATCGGCAAGTTCAGTGATGAAGGCAAGGATTTGAGGCGCATCGCTGGGTTGCGCAGGACGAATCTGGATCGACATGAACGGGCCTTGTAGCCAATTGAAAGCGCCATACTAAGCCGCCACGCTGCGCTCGTCACACCTCGAAGACAAATTTTGAGTGACGGCCCCTACGGCACCATTCGTCGCCTGTCAGGCACCAACCCGGATTCAGGACAGCCCAAAATCAGGCAAGCATTCTAAAAAATGGAGGCGACACCATGATCTCATCAAGGCTGACTGCATTCACATTCGCCACGCTGCTGTCTTCGGCGGCTTTCGCAGCCACCACCGACGGCACCGGGCCGACCGATCCGGTACAGGCGCCCAATTCCCCGGCCACGGAGGGCCTGCCCAAGTTGAACACCGATGGCACCGGCGGTGGCCTGAACAATGGTCAGCCTCCCGCCAACGGCACCGATCCGCGGGTGCAGGGCAACGATGCTGGTCGTCAGGGCGGCATGAATACGCCGGACTCCAATGCGCCCGATAACGCCGAAACCGGCACGGGCTCAAAAACCACCACCGGCGGGTCGGGTTCCGAGGGCGGCGCCAGCCAGTAACCCCCAGGGAGCGAGCGACGCGCTCCTGGCGGGTGGCTCTGCTCACACACTTGAGGAGAGATTCCCATGCCTCGTGGAAGCAAAGACAAATACACAGCCGAGCAAAAGCGCAAAGCCGAACACATTGAAGCGAGTTATGAGAAAAAGGGGTTGTCCGAGGACAAGGCCGAGGCTCGTGCTTGGGCGACGGTCAACAAGCAGTCTGGCGGTGGCGAACGCTCCGGCGGTTCGGGGAAGGCAAAGCCGGCTGCGGAAAAGAAAACCGACCGCAAGGAATCGGCCCGCCGCGCGGCCAAGACCCGCGAAGGTCAGCCGCGCACCAGCAAGGCCTCCCGCGCGACCCAGACTGTGGATAACCTGATGAAAGAAGCCCGGGCGAAGAATATTCCCGGACGTTCGAAGATGCGCAAGCAGGAATTGGTTGAAGCGCTGCGCAAGGTCGGTTGATCGCGGGCGTCAGGAATGAGGCCATCGCGAGCGGGCTCGCTCCCACAGGGTTCTGCGCTGTGCCAGAGTTAGGAACCTCCCACAGGGGGATCTGCGCCGTGCTCGGGTTCGGAATCCGGCACAAATCCTGTGGGAGCGAGCCTGCTCGCGATTGGGTCCTGCCCGGTCGGGGCAGGTTTCAGCGTTGTTTCATTCGATCGATCACCACCGCCAGCAACAGGATCGAGCCACGGATGACGTACTGGTAGAAGGTGTCGATGTTCTTCAGGTTCATCGCGTTTTCAATAATCGCCAGAATCAGCACCCCGGCGATGACATGGCGAATCATGCCGATACCGCCGCTCAACGACACCCCGCCCAACACGCAAGCCGAGATCACGGTCAGTTCAAAGCCCTGGCCGATCATCGGTTGGCCCGAGGTCATGCGTGAGGCCAGGATCACACCCGCCAAGGCACCGATCACACCATGCACGGCGAAGATGATGATCTTGGTCCGATCAACGTTCACCCCTGCCAACAACGCCGCCTCCTGGTTGCCACCAATGGCCATGGTGTTGCGCCCGTAGGTGGTGTAGTTCAACAACCAGCCGAAAAACAGAAAGCAGACAATGGTGATCAGGATCGGCACCGGCACGCCAAACATCTGGCCGTTACCGAACACGAAGAACGATTCCTGGGACACGCCCACCGCCTTGCCATTGGCAAAGATGTAGGCCAGGCCCCGGACGATCTGCATGGTCGCCAGCGTCGTGATCAACGCATTGACCCGTAGCTTGGCAATGACGATGCCATTGATCAGCCCGACGATCAGCCCCATCACCAGCGCTGCGCTGACGCCGAGGAACACGCTGTTGGTGTCACGCATCACCACCGCCGCGACCACACCGGCACAGGCAATCACCGAGCCCACCGACAAGTCGAAGTGCCCGGAAGCCAGGCAATACAACATGGTGCAGGCCGCAATGCCCGTGGTGGAAATCGCCAGGCCCAGGCCTCGCATGTTCAGGGGTGACAGGAAGTTGTCGATCATCAGGGTGCAGAGCACAAAGATTGCGACAGCCGCCAGCAGCATGACCCAGTCGTCCAGGAAGCGCCGCAGATCCAGGGGTTTGCGTGCCGTTGGCAGTGCATTGTTTTGAATGGTCATGTTTACCTCTCAGTTCGCCGCGTCGGCAACGCGTTGGCGTGGCAGCGCCAGTTGCAGCAGGTTGGATTCGTTGGCCTGGTCACGCGGCAGCTCGCCGCGCATAACCCCTTCGCAGAGCACCAGGATTCGGTCGGATATGCCCATCACTTCCATCAGATCGCTGGACACCACAATCACCGCAATGCCATCGGCCGCCAGGTTGTGGATGATCTGATAAATCTCGGCCTTGGCGCCGATGTCGATACCGCGCGTGGGCTCGTCCAGCAACAGGACTTTCATCGGCATCGACAGCCAGCGACCGAGAATCGCTTTCTGCTGATTGCCGCCAGACAGGTACATGATTTTCTGACCCGCCGATGGCGTCTTCACTTTCAGCGCCTTGATCTGCTTGTCGGCGTTACCCCGCTCCCAGTCGCCCCGCAACAGGCACCCCAGGGTGGAATGGGCGCCGCGAGCGCTGATGTTGATGTTC
Source organism: Pseudomonas sp. JL2 (assembly GCF_031570495.1). Lineage (NCBI taxonomy): Bacteria > Pseudomonadati > Pseudomonadota > Gammaproteobacteria > Pseudomonadales > Pseudomonadaceae > Pseudomonas > Pseudomonas sp. JL2. The sequence continues at coordinate 257,135 of NZ_JAKUDH010000004.1, read as the reverse complement.
TCGCCCACGCTGCCCAACGGGATGATGCCTTCCTTCTTGCGATCCTCCGGGCAGAGCAATACGCCCGCGGCAATGGCATCCCGGGGTGAACGCAGTTTCAACTGCTGGTCATGCAGAACCAGGCGCCCGTCAGTTTGGCGTTCCAGCCCACTGAGCAACCGCAGCAACTCGGTACGGCCGGCACCCACCAGCCCGAACAGGCCGAGGATTTCACCTTTATGCACCTGGAAACTCACCGGCTCCCGCAGGCCCGGGCCGAGCAGCCCCTCGACCTGCAACGCCACATCGCCGCGCTCGCGAGGGCGGTAATCGTAGATGTCCTGGATGTCGCGACCGACCATGCAGGTGACCAACTGATCGTGGGTCAGCTCGCTCATGTTCTCGAAGGTATGCACATAACGGCCGTCCTTGAACACCGTGACCGCGTTACAGATGCGGAACACCTCTTCCATGCGGTGGCTGACATACAGCACCACTTTGCCCTCGTCCCGCAGGCGGGTGATGATCGCCATCAGGCGGTCGATTTCCCGCGCCGAGAGGCTGCTGGTGGGTTCATCAAAGGCAATGACATGGGCGCCACGGGACAAGGCCTTGGCGATTTCCACCAGTTGCCGCTGGCCGAGGGACAGGCGACCGACTTTTTCCTGGGGGTCGATTTCGTCGGCCAGGCCTTTGAGCAACGCCAACGCCTGCTGGCGCAGTTGCCCACGATTGACCAGACCGAAACGGGCCGGCAAATGCCCCAGGAACAGATTTTCGGCAACGGTCATTTCCGGCACCAGGTGCAGCTCCTGGTGGATCACCGCCACGCCGCTGGCAATGCTGTCGGCGGTGCCTTTGAAAGCCATCGTCTGCTCGCCGATCTGCAGGTCGCCGCTGCTGGGGATGTAGGCACCGCCGAGGATCTTCAGCAACGTGGACTTGCCCGCGCCGTTCTCGCCCATCAAAGCATGGACCTGTCCCGGATGAGCAACGAAACTGATATTGGCCAGCGCCTGCACACCGGGAAAGGATTTACCAATCCCGTTGAACCGCAAGCTGCCGCCCATGTTGTGTTGCTGTGTCGCTGTTTGCGCTTGCATAACCACCTCGAACTCACAGAGATCAAGCAACCCCGGCACTCGTCAGGCCAGGGCCGCTTTTGAATCAACCGACCATCAGTTCCACAGGCCGATCTTCTCCAGCTCTTGCTTGAAGTTCTCCCGAGTGATCAGCGTCACCTCGTCCATGGCGGTGTACTTCGGTGGCTCTTTGCCGGTGGTGATCCACTCGTACATCATCTCGGCAGTCTTGTAGCCTTCGATGTGTGGGCTTGGCAGCATCGAACCGAAGAAACCACTGTCGGCTTTCTTCAATTCGCCAATGGCGTCGGTGCCGTTGATGCCGATCCCGATCACATTGGCCGCCTTGAACCCGGCGCTTTCGGTCGCGCGCACGCCGCCCAGCACCGTGTTGTCGTTCATGCCGCCGATGATCAGGTTTTTCGCCCCGCTGGGCAGTTTCACCAGGGCCGAGTTAGTGGCGTCCATGCTGCCCGGCACGTCGAGGGTTTTCAGCGCGGTATAAAGGATGTGATCGTCTGGAAAGCCGGCCTTCTTCAGGGCGTCGACCGACCCGTCGGTACGTTTCTTGCCCGTATCCAGCTCGTTGTAGGTGTTGATCACGGCATAGGTGTCCTTCCAGTCCCAACCGCGCTTTTTCGCCTCAGCGGCCATCGCGTCGCCTTGCTTCTGGCCCACTTCGAACGCGGCCATGCCCAGGTACGGCACGTCTTCCATGAACTTGCCATCGGAGCCGACGAAACGGTCATCCACAGCAATCACTTTCATGTCATTGAGTTTGGCCTTGGCCACGATGGCCGGGCCGAGAGCCACGTCCGGTGGGCAGATCACGAAGCCCTTGGCGCCATTAGCGGCGAGGCTGTCGATGGCCGAGAGGGTCTTCTCGCCGTCGGGCACGGCGATCTTGATCACCGTGAAGCCCCGGTCCTTACCAGCCTTTTCGGCGAACGCCCATTCGGTCTGGAACCAGGGTTCTTCGGCCTGCTTGACCAGAAAACCGATCTTCACTTCTTCGGCCGCCAGCAAGGTGCTGCTGAGGCTGACGGCAGTAACCGCCAGGGCGGCACGGCACAGGGAACGGATCCCACGACGATGATTCATAGCTGTCTCCTTGTTTTTTTTATTGAAAGCCAAAACGTCCAGGGCCCTGCTCCAACATCAGTGGAAATGCGCAGGCTGGGCGGTCAAACATGTTGCTGTACAGCATAGGTCCAAATAGTCATATCGTATGATGATTGGATTACAGGCGAAGTTTCCGACTGAAATCCCGAAATATTCAGTCGTGGTACATGACCGAACGTCCACCATCGATGGTGATGCACGAGGCGTTGATGAAAGGTGCTTCATCACTGGCCAGGAACACCGCAGTCATTGCCACTTCGATCGGCTGGCCGATTCGGCGTGGCGGGTGCAGATCCAGCGCACGCTGGCGTTCGGCATGTGGATCGGCGAAGCCGTTCCAGTAGTCGATATTCAATTGGGTTTCGATGTAACCCGGCGCAATGGCATTCACCCGCACACCTTTGGGCGCGTATTCGATACCCAATGCGCGGGTCAGGCCGAGCAGTCCGTGCTTGGCCACCGGGTAAGGGAAACAGCCGGGAATGATGTGGGATGAATGAGTCGAGGCGATATTGATGATGCTGCCCCCGCCCTGCTCAAGCATCTGCGGCAACACAGCCTTGCAACCGTACCAGGCGCCATCCAGGTCGATGGCGAAACAACGCCGCCAATCCTGCTCGGTCATTTCCAGCGGGTCACGAAATACGTTCACGCCCGCGCAGTTCACCAGAACGTCGATGCGACCGTGCAGCTCGACGGCACGACGGGCCATGGCATGCAGGTCCTGCTGGTTGGATACATCGGCTTTGAGTGCCTGCACATCCGCCCCGCGTTCACGCCAGAGGGCTGCGACTGTCTCAACCTTCTCGGCCTGGATATCACTGATGACCAAGCGTGCCTGCTGCGAGGCGAACGCGGCGACGATCGCCTCGCCAATGCCTTGGGCAGCCCCGGTCAGCAGCACAACTTTGTTTTTCAGGCGTTCGCCTTTCGGGGGTTCGGGCATCGGTAACAAGGACAGGGTGTGGGCCATGACTCAAGACTCCTGTCCGCAAGCACGACAAAAACCGGACATCCAGAGATGACCGGTCGAAAGGCTTTTGGAATCGCGTACGCCGTCGGGCGGTACGGAGGAAGATCGTTGCATCACTTCACCTGTCTTGTTTTTTTAGTGTGAGTGCGTGTCGCTGATGGGACCGACTATAAACCCGCTCGCCAAATAATCTCAATATATATATTTACATCCCATATTTTGGGATTTAGCCCGCAAACCGCGTACAAGCCACACCGGGTACATCGACTCGCATCGACAACACCGCGCCGTCGAGTGGATGGTTAAGTGGGCTCGCCGCACTGGTGATGTACAGTGTCTTGAGGTCCTCACCACCAAACACACAGCTGGTGGGACGACTGACGGGCAGCTCGATCACCCGATCAACCTGACCTTGCGGGTCCAGTCGCAGCAGGCAGCTACCGTCCCAGCGAGCATTCCAGACATAGCCCCTGGCATCCATTGCCGAGCCGTCGGGGCCGCCACGCGGGTGAGGGCCAAACCAGACCTCGGCGGGGGCCAGGCTGCCGTCGGGATAAATGAAATGTCGGTAAAGCGTGCCGTCGAGACTTTCGCCGAAATACACCGTAGTGCCGTCAGGACTCCATAACAGCGTGTTGGGAATGCCCCGATCGCGCAGCAGCGGCATGACCCGGCCATCGGCGCCAATGCGAAACAGGCCCCCGAATCGTCCTTCAATGGGCAGGTCTTCTGCGTTTTCGCCGATGTTGTTCTGCATGGTGCCGAGCCAGAGCTGGCCCAGGGCATCGCAACGGGCCTCGTTGGCGCGATTCCCTGGCCGGGGATCGGCCATGCACAGCAATTTCAGGTTCGGTTCCAGTCCCGGCGAATCCAGATCGAGTCGATAGACACCGCTGCTCAGGGTCACCAAGGCGTCGCCGCTTTGTGTCGGAATGAAAGCGGACACATGCTCGGGCATCTGCCAGATTTGCACATTCGCGCCGATCAGCCGCAGCGCCTGTTTACCGGCAATGTCGACCCAATACAGTGCTTGGGTCGGCTCGTCCCAGAAGGGGCCCTCTCCCAATATCGCCCGGTGTTCCGTCACAGCCGTCCACATCATTGAACACTCCTGTTTCCCGCTTGCCCGGCGATCTCTGTCCGCCCGGCCATGACGTTAGGGTAAAAACGCTTGATCGCCAGGTCAGCGTTATCGATCAAGGTCATGCAGGCCCAGACGCCCCGCGCCGCGTCACGGGCAGCGATGGCTTCGGCGATATCCTTGTGGATCGGCAACGTGCGGCGCAGCTCATCCGGGTCGGCGGCGGACACCTCGAACGACACCGCCAGCAGCGCGCCCAGGGCTGGGACCATTTGCTCAATAAATTGATTATGGCTGGCAGCGAGGATGCACTCATGGAAGAACTGGTCGGCACGGTTGTAATCGGCCCCGCTGTCCACCGCCCGCTCCAGGGCATGGTAGGCCAGGCGGATCGCCTGCACCTGATCAGCCGTCGCTCGCTCACACGCCCAGCGCACCGCCATCGGTTCGATGGTACGCCGCAGGTCCAGCAGGTCATCGACAAAATTTTCCGGCAGCCCACTGCGCGACAGCCAACCGACCACCTGCGGGTCGAACAGATTCCAGCGACGCACCGGCAGCACCCGTGTCCCGACTTTCGGGCCGACTTCCAGCATGCCTTTGGCCACCAGGGTCTTGATCGCTTCGCGGATCACCGTGCGGCTGACGCCCAGTTGCTGGCCGAGGTCGGCCTCAACCTTGATGGTCTGCCCAGGCTTGACCTGACCGGCGGCTATCCAGCCCCCCAGCCAATCGACGGTCGATGCGTGAAAACTGCTGGACATGAACACCCCGGGGCCACTTTCTATAGAGGCCCAAACTAATCATCATATGATTGGGTGTCAATTTGAATTTTACGGCTTCACCCGGGTGGGAGCGAACCTGCTCGCGATAGCGGTGGATCAGTTAAGACAAGGTTGGCCATGCTGCCGTCATCGCGAGCAGGCTCGCTCCCACAGGGTTCAGGGTTCCAGGCCTATCGGGAAAAATACCCCACCACTCCATACCCCCAACCACCTCTGCCCGTCGATCTCGCGACTGACCGCCAGCTCCACCAACTGGTAGAACACATTGCGATGGATCAGCGCTTCGAGGTTGCTGCGTACGTGCACGTAGGGCGCGGGTTCCTGGGTTTGCGGATCGATCACCACCCGCATCGGATGTTCACCGCCGGCCTCAGTGGTTTCCTCGACGTTGGTGGTGAAGCGCAGTCGCTGCTGCTCACCCTGCCCTTCAACCTCCAGGGTCACCGCCACAAACGGTGCATCGTCGACCTTGATGCCGACTTTTTCCACAGGAGTGATCAGGAAGTAATCATCGCCGTCGCGGCGGATGATAGTGGAGAACAGCTTGACCATCGGCTTGCGCCCGATTGGCGTACCCAGGTAATACCAGGTGCCATCACGGGCGATGCGCATGTCGATATCGCCGCAGAAGTCAGGATTCCACAAGTGGACTGGCGGCAAACCTTTGGTCTTGGGGATCTGCCCCAGCAGGTCATTGGCTTTTTGCGGTCCGCTCATGGTGACTCCTTGAATGTTACTGGTCGCTCACTCCCAACAGGCTGCGGGCATACTCGCGCAAAGGGGGAGCGATCAGGTCTTCTGGCTGTTTGTCGTGCAACGTCAGTAAACCGCCACGACTCTTGATGCGTGCAGTATCAATCAAATACTGGGTGCTGGTCTCGATCAACATGATTTGAATGACGCTGGTGTCGACACCCAAACGGTCCACGGCCTCTTCATCCAGCCATTCGTCGGTGTTGCCGATACGGTTGTCGGCCTTGGCGAACCGCGTATACAGCAAGTAGTGAGCACCGGCGGCTCGGGCTTCGCCCATGGCCTGGTCCAGACCCTCGGGAACCCGGGCACGACGCACCATGGGGAAATACTCGATGAAACCGTTGAAGGCCTCTTCGGCGACGACATTGGGCCGCGGGTAGGCACTGCCGGGAGGCGCGAAGGCACCCTGAGCAATGTAGATGAACGAATCCGGCTGGATGCGTAGGTTATTCACACGCCGGCTGTCGCTGTGGTCCAGCAAACCGGCGTCGCTCATGTGATAGCGAACGCCCTCCCCCATGTCGCTGACATTCATGCAGCCACCGAGCGCCAAAACGGCCAGCAGCAAAACCAGGCTACGCATCCTACCCTCCAAAAACCGGTGACGGAAAACCGGCGAATGGCCATTGGATGCAGCTTTTGCGCCAGCTCATCGAAATGGGGGTGTCAGACACATCCAAGTGAAGGGGAAATTGCTATCGCGGGCAAGCCTTGCTCCCACGGGTACGGTGTTCACCTGGGAGCAAAGCTTGCCCGCGATAGCATTCGTCAACCGCCGATGATTTTCATGATGGTTGCGCCGCCAGAGAACGCCACTTCCTGCTTATCCCCCAACGCCTTGACCAGCAAACGCTGCAGAGCCGGCAATGCCTGATGCCGGGGTTTGTCCAGCAGATCGCCGACAAAGTGTCGGTTACTCGACGACAGGCAGCCATGCAGCCAACCCGTGGAGGACAGCCGCAACCGTGAGCAGGTACGGCAGAACGGCACGCTTTCGTTAGCGATCACGCCAAAATGCCCTAGCCCCGGAATTTCATAGCGCACTGCGGTGGCATCCACTGGAGCGTCGGCTTGCAGGTACTCGTACTGGTCGCCGATCAGGCTCAGCAACTGCTGAAGGCTGACGAATTGCTGCAGGAACGCGTTGGAGTCGCTGGCCAGGTGCCCCATGCGCATCAGCTCGATGAAGCGCAGCTCATAGCCGCGCTCCAGGCAGTACTCCAGCAGTGGCATCACCTGATCCAGGTTCTGCCCGCGCAACGGCACCATGTTGACCTTGATCTTCATTCCCGCAGCACGGGCCTGATCCATCCCGTCGAGCACGGTTGCCAGATCGCCACCGCGGGCGATACTGCGAAACGCCCCTGGGTCCAGGGTATCGAGGGAAACGTTGATGCGGCGGATGCCGGCATCTACCAGCAAAGGCAGCTTTTTGGCCAGTAACTGACCATTGGTGGTCAGGCTGATGTCCTCCAGGCCCATCTGCCCCACCGCCATCATGAAGCTTTCAAGCTTGGGGCTGACCAGCGGCTCGCCGCCGGTGATGCGCAGCCGCTCGATACCGGCAGCTTCGATCAGGTAGGCCACACCGCGCGCCATGGCCTCGGCCGACAGTTCATCCTGCGCAGCCACCAGCCGCTTGCCGTTGGGCACGCAGTAGGTACAGGCGTAATTGCAGGCTGAAGTCAGGCTGATTCGCAAATTGCGGAAACGCCTGCCTTGACGGTCAACGATCATGGATCACTCCGGCGAAAGAAGAATCGGACTTACGAAACTTGACCCAGAACTCAAGTTTTCGCAAGGCCCAAGCCTGAGTATATTCCTGGGACACTGCGCCATGTAAGCGGACATGGCGCAATCAGGCAGCTGAATGACTTAGCTGCTCGGAACGTCGGTGTCACGCTTGCGCTTGTTGCCCATGCGAACGCCTATGTCCATCAGGAACTGGAAGAAGCCTTCCTGGTCTTCCAGCACGTTGCTCCAGAACGGCGAGTGATACAGCGCCACCGCACCGTGCACCAACGCCCAGGCGGCGCAGTAGTGGAAATAGGGCGGCACGTCTTCGAGCTTACCTTCACTGATCCGGCCTTTGATCAGCAGGGTCAGGCGCTCGAAGTTCGAGGCGCGGATCTTGTGCAGTTCCTCGACCATCTCCGGCACTTGGTTGCCCTTGACCACCTTCTCTTCCAGGCGGTCGAACAAGCGATAACGCTGCGGATCGCGCATGCGGAATTCGAAGTAGGCCCGGGACAGGGCCTCCTTGTCCTTGTCCACATCGGCCGAATGCAGCAACTCATTCAAATCGCGCTCGTAATCAAGCATCAGGCGCAGGTAGATCTCCGCCTTGGATTTGAAATGTTTATAAATCGTGCCTTTGCCGATACCCACGGCATCCGCAATCATCTCGACGGTGACGCTGTCTTCACCCTGGTCGAGGAACAACTTGAGCGCGGTGTCGAGAATTTCCTGCTCGCGGCGACGAAACTCACGGACCTTACGGGGTTCTTTGTGCATAAGAAAAAGGTCTGAAGGGTCAAAATTCGAAGCCGAGTATTATGCCTAACTTACGCAAAAATGCACGGATCATCCGTTCCCAACCACAGTTCTTCACAAAACCGTGCAGCTCCAGCTTCCTGTCATTCGCTTCGCCGCACCGTAACGACTGGCTTTGACGGCAGTGAGAACTTATCCGAAGCGAGCGTATTCCAAATTTGTTTAAAAACCAGCCCGGCTAAACTGGACGCGTCAGCATACTGATCAATACTTGAACTGTCGGCGCGACATCTCCCCCAAGTGACGCGCCGGTAAAGGTACCAACGGACCGCGTGCCTTTGTTTTACTCCTAATGGTCTTAACCCGGATTCACCCCCCAGAACCCGGGTTTTTTTTGCCTGAAACTCAGGCAGACGCCGCGCGGACATGGGCCAGCGGAAACAGCCGCTTGAAGTTCTCCGTAGTCTGTTCGGCAAATCGCTCGTAGGACTCGCCCCGCAACATCGCCAGGAACTCCGCCACTTCCCGCACGTATTGCGGAAGGTTCGGCTTGCCACGATACGGAATCGGCGCAAGGTACGGTGAATCGGTTTCCACCAACAGGCGATCTGCCGGCACTTTGCTGGCCACATCCCGCAGTGCATCGGCATTGCGAAACGTGACAATGCCGGACAAGGAAATGTAATAGCCCATGTCCAGCGCGGCCTTGGCCATGTCCCAGTCCTCGGTGAAGCAATGCAGCACACCCGCCTGGGGCAACGAGGCGTCACGCAACAAGGCCAGGGTGTCGGCCCGGGCGCCGCGGGTGTGGATGATCACCGGTTTGCCAGTCTGTTGCGCGGCCTCCAGATGCAGCCGGAACGAAGCCTGCTGGACCTCGGCGGCTTGCGGTTCGTAGTGATAGTCCAGGCCGGTTTCGCCAATGGCGACCACCCGTGGATGGTCGAGCTCGCGCAACAGCCAATCCAGGGCAGGCGTAGCGTCGGGCTGGACGTCCAGAGGATGGATGCCGACTGAACAATCGACATCTGCATAGCGTTCGGCCAGGGCTTTGACGTCGGCGGCATTGTCGGCGCTGACGCCGATGCACAGGAAGTGACCGACACCGCGCTGGCGGGCGGCATCCAGTGCAGCATCCAGGGAGCCGTCGTGGGCGGCGAGGTCGAGACGATCAAGGTGACAATGGGAATCTACAAGCATAAAGGGCCGGGCTACATCGTATGGGTGGGACGGTCGGATTTCAGGGTTCCGGCCAGGTGGGTTTCGATCTGATTACGGGCTGAGTGGTCGCCGTCGTTGAACTGCACACCAACACCGGCAGCCCGGTTACCCTGGGCGCCTTTGGGCGTCATCCAGATCACCTTGCCGGCGACCGGGATCTTCTCCGCTTCGTCCATCAAGCTCAAGAGCATGAACACCTCATCGCCCAAGCGATAATTCTTGTTGGTGGGGATGAACAGGCCGCCGTTCTTGATGAAGGGCATGTAGGCGGCGTAGAGCACTGACTTGTCCTTGATGGTCAGGGACAGGATGCCGTTGCGTGGCCCGGGACTGACAGGTTCGTTCATGCTGATCTCCGCTGCGATTGAGCTGAGTTTAGGCAGTGTCTGTCAGTTTCGACCAGGCAAACTCGCCCATTGCACCAACAGCGCCTCGAGCAACAGCACCCGATTGAGGTTCGCCTTGCTCAGCACCTTCTGACGTTGGGCAAGAATCCAGTCCTGAATGTTCAAGATTTTATCCTGGCTGCTTTTTTGCGCCAGGTACTGAATCACCTTGCGCATGTCCGCCAGTCCCAGGCCGGTTTCGTCCTCGGTGAGCTGGTAGCGCAGGATCAGACTCGACCAATCACAGAACCAGTCGAACAGCAGAAGCAGCGGGATGGCGTTCCAGCCTTCTGCCAGTTGCGTGGGAGACTGTTGCTGCTTGAGCAGCTTCTTCACCCCATCCACCACCAGCGCCCGTTGTTCACGCACACCCTGGGCCTGGAGACTGACGGCCGCCAACGGCGAGCCGGCGGCAAGGGTCAGCAACTCGACGCGTTCTTCGTCGCTGCTGTCAGGCAAGGCCTCGGCCAACCACTTCAAGCTCATCGCCTCACTGGGCAACGGACAGGCCTGCTGTACGCAACGGCTTTTGATGGTTGCCAGCAAGCGGCTCGGCTGGTGACTGACCAGCAACAGCACGGTATCGCCGGAAGGCTCTTCAAGGCTCTTGAGCAAGGCGTTGGCGGCATTGATGTTCATCGATTCCACCGGCTCGATCAGCACCACCTTGCGCCCGCCCATCTGCGAGGTCTGGACCACGAAGCTGACCAGATCCCGGACCTGGTCGACCTTGATCGCCTTGTCCGCCTCCTCCGGTTCCAACACGTAATTGTCAGGATGACTGCCAGCCTTGAGCAACAGGCAAGACTTGCACTCACCGCACGCGTTCGAGACACCCGGGCGCTGGCAAAGCAGGCTGGCCATCAGACGCTCGGCCAACGCCCGCTTACCGATACCGACCGGGCCGTGCAGCAGGTAGGCATGGGCATGCTGTGCCCTTCCGGCCAGTTGCTGCCAGAGTCCGTCCTGCCAGGGATAGGCTTCAGCCACGGGCACGCTCCAGCAAACGTGGCAACAAACCGTCCAGCGCCTGCTGGACTTGCGCCAACGGCTGAGCGGCATCAATCAACAGATAACGCGCCGGATCGGCCTTGGCCCGACTCAAAAAAGCATTGCGCACCGCGTTGAAGAACGCCTGGCCTTCCAGTTCGAAACGATCCAGCCGGCCCCGGGCGCTGGCGCGGGCCAGGCCGATTTCCACCGGTAGATCGAACACCAGGGTCAGGTCCGGCCGCAGGTCACCCTGGACGAAGGTTTCCAGCGCGGCGATGCGCTCCAGGGACAAGCCCCTTCCACCGCCCTGATAGGCATAGGTCGAATCGGTAAAACGATCGCAGAGCACCACCGCGCCACGGGCCAGCGCCGGGCGAATCACTTCGGCCAAGTGTTGTGCCCGGGCGGCGAACACCAGCAACAGCTCGGTGTCAGGGTTCATGACTTCTTCGATCGGCGCAAGCAGCACCTCGCGAATCCGCTCGGCCAGCGGCGTACCTCCGGGCTCGCGGGTCAACACCACCTCGATGCCGGCGGCTCGCAGGCGTTCGGCCAGGTATTCGCGGTTGGTGCTCTTGCCGGCGCCTTCAGGGCCTTCCAGCGTTATAAACAAGCCAGTCACGGGCGATCCTTAAACAAAGTCATTGCGAGCGCGGCGGCTCGCTGGCATTCGGTTCGTCGACAGACTCCTCATCCGGCACAGTCGGGGCCGGACTGGAGCGATAATCGGCTCGGCGCTTGAGCTGATATTCGCGCACGGCGTTATTGTGCGCATCCAGGTCATCGGAGAACACGTGGCTACCATCACCACGGGCGACGAAGTAAAGGCTGTTGCCGGCAACTGGGTTCAACGCGGCGTGAATCGCCTCGCGCCCCACCATCGCAATCGGTGTCGGCGGCAGGCCAGGAATCAGATAGGTGTTGTAGGGGTTTTCTTCCCGCAAGTGAGCACGGGTGAGTTTGCCGTTGTAGCGCTCGCCCAGCCCGTAGATCACGGTAGGGTCGGTTTGCAACAGCATGCCCAGGCGCATACGGCGCACGAACACACCGGCGATCTGCCCACGCTCCTCAGGCACGCCGGTTTCCTTTTCCACCAGGGATGCCATGATCAGCGCCTGATAGGGCTGGGAGTAAGGTAAATCGGCGGCGCGTTGCGCCCACTCTTTGGCAAGCACGTCTTCGAGCCGGTCGTAGGCAATTTTCAGCAGGTCAGCGTCCGATGTGCCACGCACGAAGCGATAGGTGTCCGGGAAGAACCGTCCCTCGGGGAATATCCCGGAATGCCCCAGGCGGTCCATCACTTCGCTGTCACTCAGACCGGCGAGGGTCTGCTGGAGTTTTTCATCCTTGGCCAGCGCCGCGCGAACTTGGCGAAAATTCCACCCCTCCACCAGGGTGACGCTGTACTGCACCACTTCCCCGCGCTTCCAGACCTCGATCAGGCTTTCCATTGTCATGCCCGGCACCATCCGGTACTCACCGGAATGCAACGGTTGGCCGGCCAGATTGAAGCGCCAATAGACGCGCAACCAGAAAGCGTCCTTGATCAGGCCGTCCGCTTCGAGGCGCTTGAAGGTTCCGGTGGGGGTGGTCCCGTTGGGGACGTCCAGCAGTTCTTCCTGGGTGATGTTCAGCGGTTGTTGCAACGCCGAATGAATTTTCCAGGCGCAAGTGCCCAACAGCAGCACCGCCAGAACCAGTCCGGTTTCCAGCAGAAGCAAGAATTTACGTCTCACGAATCAAACATCCAATAGCGTGCGGGCAAGGGTCTGCAGTTTACGGGTGAGCGGCCCGGTCGACCAGCGCGCCGAACCGCATGCACGTACCGGCCATACGCCATAAACGCTGTTGCAGACGAAGACTTCGTCGGCCTGGTGCAGCTGTTCGAGGCGGATGTCGGTGATGTGCGTGGCGATGCCTTGAGACTCGGCTTGATACAATAATTCGGCCCGCATCACGCCAGCCACGCCACAACGGCTCAGGTCCGCCGTGACCAATTCACCCTCGCGCACCAGAAAGAGGTTACTGAAGACGCCTTCGATCACTCGCCCGGACGTGTCCAGCATCAAGCCTTCGGCGTGCTCGGCATCGCGCCATTCGGCGCGGGCCATCACTTGCTCAAGACGATTGAGGTGCTTGAGACCGGCCAGCAAGGGTTGCTCGGACAGGCGGGTGGCACAGGGAAACAGGCGAACGCCCTGCTCGGCATGCACTGGAGGATAGGCGGCCGGCGGACTGCCCTGCAGGATGCGCCGGGACGGCGCCGAGGGATCAGCGCCATAACCGCGAAGACCATCACCGCGGGTCACGATCAACTTAAGTACGCCGTCACCCAGGCATTGCGCGTAGGCGCGCAACTCAGCCTCCAACGCCCCCATGTCAACCTGGAGCGTCAACCGCTGACAACCTAGCGCCAGACGCTGCAGGTGACGCTCAGGCAATACCGGTTTGCCATTGCGCACAGCGATGGTTTCAAACAACCCATCGCCGTAAGCCAGGCCGCGGTCCTTGAGCGACAGAACGTCGGCAGGCTGACCGTCGACCCAGCTTTCCATCAACCAGCGAACCGGCGGAACACCAGCGAGCCGTTGGTACCGCCAAAGCCGAAGGAGTTGGACAGCACTACATCGATGTCCATGCCACGCGCCGTGTGTGGCACGAAGTCCAGATCGCAGCCTTCGTCCGGCTCGTCAAGGTTGATGGTCGGTGGCGCGACCTGGCTGTTGATCGCCAGTACGCTGAAGATCGCTTCCACCGCGCCCGCGGCACCCAGCAGGTGGCCGGTCATGGACTTGGTCGAGCTGACCGCCAGTTTGTAGGCGTGCTCACCGAACACGGTCTTGATGGCCTGGGCCTCGGCAAGATCGCCCGCCGGGGTCGAAGTGCCATGGGCATTGATGTACTGCACCTGCTCGGCGTTGACCTTCGCGTCACGCAGTGCGTTGGTGATGCAGCGGGCAGCACCGGCACCGTCGGCGGGTGGCGAGGTCATGTGGTAGGCATCGCCACTGGTGCCAAAGCCAATCAGCTCGGCATAAATGGTCGCGCCGCGCGCCTTGGCATGCTCCAGCTCTTCGAGTACCAGCGCGCCGGAACCGTCGGACAATACAAAGCCGTCTCGGCCCTTGTCCCACGGCCGGCTGGCGCGGCTCGGTTCGTCGTTGCGGGTCGACAGCGCACGGGATGCGCCGAAGCCACCCATGCCCAGCCCGCAGGCCGCCATCTCGGCGCCGCCGGCAATCATCACGTCGGCCTCGTCGTACATGATGTTGCGCGCGGCCATGCCAATGCAGTGGGTGCCCGTGGTACACGCCGTAGCAATAGCGTAGTTAGGCCCCTGCACACCCAGGTGGATGGACAGGAAACCGGAAATCATATTGATGATCGAGCCCGGCACAAAGAACGGAGAAATCCGTCGCGGCCCCGACTCGTGCAGCGTACGGCTGGTTTCTTCGATATTGGTCAAGCCGCCAATACCCGACCCCATGGCCACGCCGATACGTTCACGGTTGGCATCGGTGACTTCAAGACCGGCATTACGTACGGCCTGGAATCCGGCTGCCAGGCCGTATTGAATGAACAAGTCGAGCTTGCGGGCCTCTTTGACCGACAGGTACTCCTCGACATTGAAACCCTTTACCGAGCCGCCAAAACGGGTGGAATAGGCAGAAAGGTCGGTGTGTTCGATCAGACCAATGCCACTACGGCCAGCCAGAATGCCCTGCCAACTGCTCGGCACATCCGTGCCCAGTGGCGACAACATACCCATACCGGTGACTACGACGCGTCTACGCGACACAGCACTCTCCTTTATTCTAATGACGACTTTGCATCAGGCCTAAAGAAAAAACCGCACGCCATGATGGCAGTGCGGTTTTTCCATGACAGCTAGCGACGACTAAAAATAATTAAGCCTGATGCTTATTGATGTAGTCGATAGCCAGCTGAACAGTAGTGATTTTTTCAGCTTCTTCGTCAGGGATTTCGGTCTCGAATTCCTCTTCCAGAGCCATCACCAGCTCAACGGTGTCAAGGGAGTCGGCACCCAGGTCTTCAACGAAGGCAGCTTCGTTCTTCACTTCTTCTTCTTTGACGCCCAGTTGCTCGGCAACGATTTTCTTGACGCGCTCTTCGATGGTGCTCATACCTTGTTTTCACTCCTAATGGACAAATTCAGGCAGCTGGCCGGTGGGTAAGTGTATAGAAAGACTTTTCGGTTTTTCAACCGAAAGCTTCACTCCTCAAACCCTGCAGCCCGCCGCCTATAAATAGATTGCAGCTTTATAACGGATTTTAGACAGCTCGTATGACATTTTTTTGAAGCAATCCGTCACATTTAACTCATGTACATCCCGCCGTTTACCGGGATTGTAGCCCCAGTCACGTATGCCGCACCATCCGACGCAAGAAAAGCGACCACGGACGCGATTTCTTGAGCTTGCCCCAGACGACCCAGCGGAATTTGTGTCAACAAGGCTTCACGTTGCGCTTGCGGCAGTTCACGGGTCATGTCGGTATCGATGAAACCCGGGGCTACAGAGTTTACCGTAATCGAACGCGAACCCACTTCACGCGCCAGCGCACGACTGAAACCTTCCAGACCGGCTTTGGCCGCAGCATAGTTTACTTGGCCTGCGTTGCCCATGGCACCCACAACCGAACCGATACTGATAATTCGACCCCAACGGGCCTTGGTCATACCACGCAGAACGCCCTTGGACAGCCGGTACAGGCTGTTCAGGTTGGTATCGATCACATCGAACCATTCGTCATCTTTCATGCGCATCATCAGGTTATCGCGGGTGATGCCGGCATTATTGACCAGGATTGCCGGCGCACCGAACTGTTCCTGAATGCTTGCCAGCACCGCCGCAACGGATTCATCGCTGGTGACGTTCAGTTCAAGACCGGTGCCTTGGATGTCGTTTTCCTTCAGGGTAGCGGCGATGCGCTCGGCGCCCGAAGCGGAAGTCGCGGTACCAACAACGATGGCGCCTTGACGACCCAGTTCCAGGGCAATGGCCTGGCCGATGCCACGGCTTGCACCGGTCACCAGTGCAACTTTACCTTGCAGACTCATGCAAGCTTCTCCTGTTCAGGCCTGCGCTGCACGGGCGGCAGCGAAAGCATCTGGGGTATTGAGATTGGAAGTCGATACGCCTTCGGCGCAGCGTTTGTTCAGACCGGCCAGCACTTTACCAGGACCGCACTCGACCAGTTCGGTCGCGCCCTTGGCCGCCAGGGTCTGCACCGATTCGACCCAGCGAACCGGTTTGTAGAGTTGCTCCAGCAGATCGCGCTTGAGGGTCTCAAGATCCGCAGCCACATCGGCGCTGACGTTCTGTACCACTGGAATCTGTGGCGCCTGCCAGTCAATGGCAGCGATAGACTCGGCAAAACGCTCAGCGGCCGGACGCATCAGTTCGCAGTGCGACGGCACGCTGACGGGCAACGGCATGGCACGCTTGGCACCACGGCTCTTGCACCCTTCAATGGCGCGTTCTACAGCAGCCTTGGCACCGGCAATCACCACCTGGCCAGGTGAATTGAAGTTCACAGCGCTGACCACTTCGCCTTGCGCGGCTTCGGCGCAGGCTGCCAGCACATCGGCATCTTCCAGGCCGAGAATCGCAGCCATGCCGCCCTGCCCGGCCGGAACGGCCTCCTGCATCAACTGGCCACGACGCTCCACGAGCTTCACCGCGTCACCCAGGCTCAGACTGCCAGCAGCCACCAGAGCGCTGTATTCGCCCAGGCTGTGTCCGGCAACGAACGCCGGACGCGCACCGCCCTCGGCCAGCCAGAGGCGCCAGAGTGCGATCGAGGCGGTCAGGATGGCCGGTTGGGTTTTGTCGGTTTGATTGAGTTGCTCTTCCGGCCCTTGCTGGGTCAGTGCCCACAGGTCATAGCCCAGAGCATCGGAAGCTTCTTTGAATGTTTCGAGGATCAACGGGTATTGCGCGCCCAGCTCGGAAAGCATGCCGAGGGACTGCGAACCCTGCCCAGGAAAGACGAATGCGAGAGAAGCAGACATGAAAACAAAGCCCCTAATGATCTTGTCGTCAAAAATTGACGCCCCAGGGGGCGCTAGGAAACTGACAGTTGGATGGCGGCTTGAACCGACCGGTCACATTTAAGCATTGTCAGACGAAAACGCCTAAGTTAACAAATCTTCGAGGCGCCCATGAAGACGCTCCGGCAGGTTTTCCTGGATTTCGATCAGCGCGCGATTGATCGCACTTTGAAACCCCTGCACGCCCGCCGAACCATGACTCTTGATCACAATGCCCTGCAGCCCGAGAAAACTTGCACCGTTATGCCGCGCCGGCGCCAGGTCCGCCTGCAACCGACGCATCAACGGCAACGCCAGGGCACCGACCATCCGCGAGGCCAGGTTCTGCCTGAACAGCTTCTCGATACGCGCGCCGATCATGGTCGCCAGGCCTTCGCTGGACTTGAGCAAAATATTGCCGACAAAACCGTCACACACCACCACGTCCGCCTCACCCCGGTACAACCCATCGCCCTCAACGAAGCCGATGTAATTGATACCCCGCGCAGCCTGCAACAACGTGGCTGCCAGCTTGACTTGCTGGTTACCCTTGATGTCTTCGGTACCGATGTTCAGCAGCGCTACACGAGGGCGCACGATACCCAGGGTTTCAGCCGCTACCGAGCCCATCACTGCAAACTGCAGTAGATGCTCGGCACTGCAATCGACGTTGGCGCCCAGATCAAGCAGCTGGCAAAAACCACGCTGGGTGGGGATGGCCGCGACCATCGCCGGCCGGTCGATGCCCGGCAAGGTCTTGAGCACGTAACGCGACAGCGCCATCAGTGCACCGGTATTGCCTGCACTGACACACGCCTGGACCTTGCCATCGCGCAGCAGCTGAAGGGCTACACGCATCGAGGCGTCAGGCTTGCCACGCAGGACCTGGGCAGGTTTTTCGTCCATGGTGATGACTTCGGACGCAGGTGCGATCGTCAGGCGCGAACGATCCACAGCCGATTGGCCGTTGAGCATTTCTTCTAGAAGGGAGGGTTGACCAACGAGGGTCAGGTGCAACGAGGGTGTAGCATTCAGACAAGCAAGGCTGGCCTGAACAATGCTGCGGGGACCGAAGTCCCCGCCCATTGCGTCAATCGCGATGACTTGAGCGGACAAGGATTACTCGTCAGCGCCCTTGTCGATCACTTTACGACCACGGTATACGCCTTCTGGCGATACGTGGTGACGCAGGTGAACTTCACCGGTGGTTTTTTCTACAGACAGGGTGCTAGCCTCGAGAGCGTCGTGCGAACGGCGCATGTCACGGGCAGAGCGGGATTTTTTGTTCTGCTGAACAGCCATAATTGATTAACTCCTAAACGTTTGGGTCACGCTTTAACTGCGCCAATACACTGAACGGGTTGGACCGCGTTACCTCGTCCTCGCTCGGTTCGGGCTCATCTGCTCCCGCCGGCTGCTGGCATTCTTCCGGATGATGAGCAGGCACAATGGGCAAGGCGAGCAGAAGCTCCTCCTCGATCAGTGACTGCAGATCCAATGGATCTTCGCCCAGTTCCAGCACGTCATAACCTTTCGGTAACGACTGGGTATTCGCACCCTCCTTCACCACGGCATAACTGCATTCGCTGTGGATCGGCAGGGTGACCAGCTCAAGACAACGCTGGCAAACCATTTTGACTTCAGTGTCGATAAAGCTGTGGATTACCACAGATTTACGTTCATCTCGTTCAAAAACGAATTTGGCCTGGACCGTACCGACATCGTCGGAAAGCGGGTCGCAGAGTCTCTTCAAATCGGCCAGCAGCAGTTCACCTTGAAGGGTGGTGCCACGGTCAGCCAATTTGCGCGGGTCAACGTGAGGTGGAATCGGGTCATTCAACATAGGCGCAGCATTATAGGGATGCCCCCGGCCATGTCAAAGGAAATTCAGCCCTGTCCGTCACTTGCGCGCCTCGCTAGAATTCGCCCCTGCCTTTTGGAGATGCCCATGCTGCCTTTATTACTCGCCTCAAGCTCAGTGTATCGCCGGCAATTGCTTGCCCGTCTGGGGCTACCGTTCGTCTGCAGTTCACCGGACATCGACGAAAGCCGCCGGCCTGACGAGGCGGCACTCGACCTGGTAAAACGCCTGGCCCGGGAAAAAGCCCAGGCCCTGGCGAGCAGCCATCCGGCACATTTGATCATCGGTTCGGACCAGGTGGCCGTGCTCGGCGAGCGCATCCTGGGCAAGCCCCATACATTCGAGAACGCCCGCGAACAACTGCTGGCCGCCAGCGGCGCCCGGATCAGCTTTCTGACCGGCCTGGCGGTACTTAACAGCCAGACCGGCGCCTGCCAGGTCGATTGCGTTCCGTTTACCGTCCACATGCGCACGCTGGACCCTGCACGCATCGAACGCTACCTGCTGGCCGAGCAACCTTATGACTGCGCGGGCAGCTTCAAGGCCGAAGGACTTGGCGTGAGCCTGTTCCAGAGCACGGAAGGGCCAGACGCCACCAGCCTGGTTGGCCTGCCACTGATTCGCCTTGTGGATATGTTGCTGGTCGAGGGCGTGCAGGTTCCCTAAGCCAACATACGACTTGTAGCGAGGGCATTTATTTGTGGGAGCAAGGCTTGCCCGCGGCGATGCAGGCGCCGCGATGATGCAGACCAGCCGGGTTATCGCTCATCGCGAGCAAGCTTTGCCCCCACAGACAAGCCACAGGGGATCGCGCAAACCAACGAACTAGCGCAATGACGGCCCTTGGAACCCCATCCACATCGCCAGATGCTCGGCAATGCTCGCCCCCAGCTTCTTCGAGAAGCGATCAAACGGCGACTCTTCGATGGTGAAATCCACCAGCTCTTTTTCGCCAATCACGTCCCGCGCCACCGAACTGGCGCTGCCCAGGCCATCGATCAAGCCCAGCGGCAAGGCCTGCTCCCCAGACCAGACCAGCCCAGAGAACAGCTCGGGATGCTCCTTGTCCTTGAGGCGCTCACCCCGGCCTTTTTTGACACTGGCAATGAATTGCTTGTGGGTCGTGTCGAGCACGCCCTGCCAAAACGCGGTTTCTTCAGGCTTTTGCGGCTGAAACGGGTCAAGGAACGACTTGTGCTCGCCGGAGGTGTACACCCGGCGCTCCACGCCCAGTTTCTCCATCGTCCCGACAAAACCATAGCCGGCCGCCGTCACGCCAATGGAGCCCACCAGGCTCGCCTTGTCGGCATAGATCTGATCGGCCGCGCTGGCAATATAGTACGCACCGGAAGCCCCCAGATCGGAAATGACGGCGTAGACCTTGGTGTTCGGGTGCAACGCGCGCAACCGGACGATCTCGTCATAGACATAACCCGACTGCACCGGGCTGCCACCCGGACTGTTGATGCGCAAGATCACACCCTTGACCTTGGGATCTTCGAAAGCAGCCCGCAGGCTACCGACGATATTGTCCGCGCTGGCAGGCTCCTTATGGGCAATCATGCCTTCGATGTCGATCAATGCGGTGTACGCAGAACCCCGCACGGCGCTTTTTTCCATGTCGAACAGGGGCGTGAACAGCAATAGCGCAACAAAGAGATAAACGAACGTCAGCAGCTTGAAGAAAATGCCCCAGCGGCGGGAACGACGCTGCTCCTGCACACCGGCCAGCAAGGTCTTCTCCAACAGCTTCCAGCTTTTGTCGTCACCGTTCTCGGCGCTCGCCTTGGCCGGTGCCTTCCATTCGTCGGTCATGCAAGTATCCCCAGCAAAAACTTAATTGGCCCGCCGGCTCAGCCAGGCGTGCAATTCAGGAAAATGATCGATCGCCAACTGCGGTTCGAAGGCTTGCAGCGCCGCAATCGTCTGCGCGCCGTAACTCACCGCAACCGACCCCATACCGGCGTTGCGCGCCATCTGCAGGTCGAACGAGGAATCCCCCACCATCAACGCCTGTTCCGGCTGCATGCCGCAGTGAGCCAGTATTTGCTCGAGCATCAGCGGATGCGGTTTACTGGCCGTTTCGTCCGCAGCCCGGGTGATATCGAAATAATCGTCCCAGCCATGGGACTTCAACACTCGATCCAGCCCGCGACGCGCCTTGCCGGTGGCGACAGCCAAGCGATACCCCTCGCCCCTCAAGGTTTCAAGAGTGTCTACCACACCGTCAAACAACGGCGAAGGCTCAGCCTCCAGCGCAATGTAGTGATCAGCGTAATACTGGCGAAAAACCAGCAGCTCAGGGTCACTGATCTCCGGGTACAGACTGCGGATCGCTTCCGGCAAGCCGAGGCCGATGATGCCCTTCACGGCAAAATCATCACACCTGGCAAAACCTGCACGATCAGAGGCGGCATGCATTGCCTCCACGATCCGACCGATGGAGTTCGCCAGAGTGCCATCCCAATCGAAGATCAGCAGCTTGTATTCAGGATGCACTCAACCGCTCCACGGTCTTGGCCCACATTTCATCCACCGGAGCCTGCAATTTCAGCTCACCACCATCGGGCAACGGCACGGTCAACATGTAGGCATGGAGAAACAGGCGTTTGCCACCCAGATCACGGATTTCCCGGGTGAAGTCGTCATCGCCGTACTTGCTGTCCCCAGCGATGCAATGCCCGGCATGTAGCGTATGGACGCGAATCTGGTGGGTGCGGCCAGTCACCGGCTTGGCCTCGACCATGGTGGCGAAATCACCGAAGCGGCGCAGGACCTTGAACACTGTCAGGGCCTCCTTGCCTTCTTCGTTGACTTCCACCATGCGCTCGCCGGAACGCAGGTTGCTCTTGAGCAACGGCGCCCGAACTTGCTTGATGGAGGTATCCCAACGTCCCCGCACCAGCGCCATGTAGCGCTTGTCGACGCCATCGCCGCGCAATTGCTCATGCAAATGCCGCAACATGCTGCGTTTCTTGGCGATCATCAGCAGGCCGGAGGTGTCGCGATCCAGGCGATGGACCAACTCCAGCTCCTTGGCGTCGGGACGCAACTGACGAAAGGCCTCGATCACGCCGAAATTCAGGCCGCTGCCGCCGTGAACCGCAATGCCCGCAGGCTTGTTGAGCACGATCAGCGCCTTGTCTTCGAAGACGATCGAGGCTTCCAGGCGCTGCAACAGGCCTTGGGCCAGGGGCACGGGCTCATCGCGCTCGGGCACGCGAACCGGCGGCACGCGCACGATATCGCCCGCCTGAAGCTTGTATTCGGGCTTGATCCGTCCTTTGTTCACCCGCACTTCACCCTTGCGCAAAATGCGATAGATCAAGGTCTTGGGCACGCCTTTGAGTCGGGCTAGAAGGAAGTTATCGATTCGTTGGCCGGCATATTCCGGCGAGACCTCGAGCAGTTGAACGCCAGGGGTCGAAGGGGCAGTAGTCGTCATGGCGGCGATGATAACAATTTTTTATGGAATTGAAGCACTTAATCATTGCTGCTATAGTCGCGAACGCCGCCAAAAGCGGCCGGACAGCGGACTAACGGTCAAAAACCGGCCCTGACCAACGCAATTCACGAGGACGAGAGGCCGTCCTACGGGGCTTTTGCTAGATAACGGCAGAGTTTGCAGGTGTAACGAGCGCAGGTGACATGAGGCCTGAAATACGCGGCAAAGCAGAGTTTTGACTCGCCTTGCGCGCCACATTCACGGCCAGTTCACAAAGTGCAGTCACCGGTAGACGACCCCGAGCGAGAGCTTCGGAAACAACGCCTAAATTAGCCATGATGCGTGACCTCCCCTTTCGGAGCTCACGGTAAATGCCAACCCGCTGCGGATTCTGCGCGCGGCAGCACCCGATTATCAGGGATACGTGTAGGGTGGAGATGTACAACCGTCGGACTGTGTAGCACTAGGCTTATATTTAGACGCTTCATCTCGTCCACAGGCGCCGGTTGATTCCTCCTCCTGACTGAGTGCTTGAACAGCCAGCAAGCAGGACGCGTCCGTCGCGACTTCGCCATCATTGGGTCGAACTCGCTGGACACTGGAATGGCCCGGCCACTTCCATGACGCACCTGACACCGACCGTGAGAAGTCGTGTGTGCCGAACGCCGTTTCCGGCAGCCCGGAAACCGACGGTACTACATGAAAAGAATGCTGATTAACGCAACTCAACCCGAAGAGTTGCGTGTTGCACTGGTAGACGGCCAGCGCCTCTACGACCTGGATATCGAATCCGGTGCACGCGAGCAGAAGAAGGCCAACATCTATAAAGGCCGGATTACTCGCATCGAACCAAGCCTTGAGGCTGCCTTTGTCGATTTCGGCTCCGAGCGCCACGGCTTCCTGCCCCTCAAAGAAATCTCCCGCGAATACTTCAAGAAGGCCCCTGAAGGCCGCGTCAACATCAAGGACGTCCTGAGCGAAGGCCAGGAAGTCATCGTCCAGGTCGAAAAAGAAGAGCGTGGCAACAAGGGCGCAGCCCTGACCACCTTCATCAGCCTGGCGGGCCGTTACCTGGTCCTGATGCCGAACAACCCTCGCGCCGGTGGTATCTCCCGCCGCATCGAAGGCGAAGAGCGCAATGAACTGCGCGAAGCCCTCAACGGCCTGGTTGCCCCAGCCGACATGGGCCTGATCGTTCGCACCGCCGGCCTTGGCCGCAGCAGCGAAGAAATGCAGTGGGACCTCGACTACCTGCTGCAACTGTGGACCGCCATCAAGGAAGCCTCGCTGGATCGCTCCGCGCCGTTCCTGATCTATCAGGAAAGCAATGTCATCATCCGCGCGATCCGCGATTACCTGCGCCAGGACATCGGCGAAGTGTTGATCGACAGCGTTGAAGCCCAGGACGAAGCCCTGACCTTCATCCGCCAGGTCATGCCGCAGTACGCCAGCAAGATCAAACTCTACGAAGACAGCGTTCCGCTGTTCAACCGTTTCCAGATCGAAAGCCAGATCGAGACCGCGTTCCAGCGCGTCGTCGAACTGCCGTCCGGCGGCTCCATCGTCATCGATCCGACCGAAGCCCTGGTGTCCATCGACATCAACTCGGCGCGCGCCACCAAAGGCAGCGACATCGAAGAAACCGCCCTGCAGACCAACCTTGAAGCCGCCGAAGAAATCGCCCGTCAGTTGCGCCTGCGCGACATCGGCGGCCTGATCGTCATCGACTTCATCGACATGACCCCGGCCAAGAACCAGCGCGCCGTGGAAGAGAAGGTCCGTGAGTGCCTGGAAGCCGACCGCGCCCGCGTACAGGTCGGTCGCATCTCGCGCTTCGGCCTGCTGGAAATGTCCCGTCAGCGCCTGCGTCCTTCTTTGGGCGAGAGCAGCGGCATCGTCTGCCCGCGTTGCAACGGCACCGGCATCATCCGTGACGTCGAGTCGCTGTCCCTGGCGATCCTGCGCCTGATCGAAGAAGAAGCCCTGAAAGACCGCACCGCCGAAGTTCGCGCCCAGGTGCCGATCCCGGTGGCTGCGTTCCTGCTCAACGAAAAACGCAACTCGATCACCAAGATCGAACTGCGCACCCGCGCCCGTATCGTCATCCTGCCGAACGATCACCTCGAGACGCCGCACTTCGAAGTGCAGCGCCTGCGTGATGACAGCCCGGAAGCCCACACCAATCAGTCCAGCTACGAAATCGCTGCTGCCGCTGCCGAAGTGGAAGAAGTGCAGCCGGCTGCCGCCACTCGCACCTTGGTTCGCCAGGAAGCTGCGGTCAAGACGGCTCCAGCCCGCGCCAATGCACCGGTTCCGACCGAAGCAGCCGCGCCGGCACCGGCACCTGCCGCCGCACCTGAACCAAGCCTGTTCAAAGGCCTGGTGAAATCCCTGGTCAGCCTGTTCGCCACCAAGGAAGAGCCGGCTGCGCCGACCGTTGTCGCCAAGCCAGCGGCTACCGAGCGTCCAGCCCGCAACGAAGAACGTCGCAATGGTCGTCAGCAGACCCGCAACCGCAACGGTCGTCGTGACGAGGAGCGCAAACCCCGTGAAGAGCGTGCACCGCGTGAAGAGCGCGCACCACGTGAGCCACGTGAAGAACGCCAGCCTCGCGAAGCCCGTGAGGAAGTGCCAGCCGTAGCCCGCGAAGAACGCGCGCCGCGTCCGCCGCGTGAAGAGCGCCAACCCCGCGCGCCTCGTGAAGATCGCAAGCCACGTGGCGAGCGTGAAGAACGTGTTCGCGAGCTGCGCGAACCGCTGGATGCCGCTCCCGCCGCTGCTGCCGCCACCGCTGAAGAGCGTCCGGCCCGTCAGCCTCGCGAAGAGCGCGCACCGCGTCCGCCACGTGAAGAGCGTCAACCACGCGCCGAGCAGGCTGCCGCTGCCACCGAAGAGGAAGTACTGAACAGCGAAGAGCAACTGCAGGAAGACGGTCAGGACAACGCCGAAGGCGATCGTCCACGCCGCCGCTCCCGTGGGCAGCGTCGCCGCAGCAACCGTCGTGAGCGTCAACGTGACGCCAACGGCAATGTGATCGAAGGTTCGGAAGCCTCCGAATCCGCCGAGAACGCCGAAGCGCCAAGCGCTGCCGACCTGGCCGCCGGCCTGGCCGTCACCGCCGCGGTTGCCAGCAGCTCGATCAGCGCCCCCGCTGAAGCCGAGGCTCACGAACAGGCCGAGCGCGCTACCGCCGTGGTGGAAAACGCACCGGTTGAAGCGCCTGTGGTCGAAACCACTACCCCGGTAGAAACCACCGCTTCGCCAGAAGTGGAACTCGCCCCGGTTCGTGAAGCCGAGCCTCAGGCAGAAGCAGTTTCCGAGCCTGCACCTGTCATCGAGCAACCTGTGGTTGCCGCTGAACCTGTGATCGAAGCTGTGATCGAGGAAAAAGCGCCGGAGCCGGTTCGCGAAGAACAGACCGCGTTCAACTGGCACGCCGAGCCAGCCGTCGTCGAAGCCGAGCCGGCAGCAGAAGCCGTGAAAGCAGCCGAGCCGGTCGTGGTCGAGCCAGCTCCAGCGGTTCAAGCGCCTGTGGTTGCCGAAGCTCCAGCCCCGGTAGAGGTGGAGGCGCCTGCCCCTGCCAGCGCCCTGACCCCCAACGGTCGTGCGCCGAACGATCCGCGTGAAGTACGTCGTCGCAAGCGTGAAGCCGAGCGTCTGCAGAAGGAAGCCGAACAAGCTGCCGCTGCCGCTGCTCAAGCGCCTGCCGCTGAGCCAGCACCCGTGGAGCAAGCAATCGAGGCAGCCCCTGCCCCGGTCGCTGAAACCACCAGCGAAACCGCTCCCGCTGAATCGGCGCCAGTGATCGACGAACCTCAGCACTCCGCTGAAGAAGTCGCACCTCGCCACACTGAAGCCCTGGAAAAAGAGCACGAGCCTAAACCTCACGCCTGATTCCACCGCCCAGTAAAAAGCCCCGCCTGGTTGACGCCAGGCGGGGCTTTTTTATGTCTTCAGACTTAGTTACATGAGTGTTGGAAGCTGGATGGTGTGGAGCGGGCTTGCTGGCGAACATGGCCCGGCGTCCACCCTTGATGCAAGCTGACGCAGCGCTATCGCGAGCAGGCTCGCTCCCACAGGAGATTGGCGGCAGGCATAAATTTCGCGACCATCGAAATTCAATGTGGGAGCGAGCCTGCTCGCGATAGCGCCGGCCCGGCTTGTATCAATGTTGCCTGCCCCACAGGAATCCGCGTCGGCTGTTACTTGAAGATCAGCGCTTCAGGCACGTCCACATCCCAAACCACCCCAGGATCGTCCACTGCCACCTCGACCACCCGCGCCCCGGTAAACAACCCCTTGGCGCCGCGATCAGCGGTCAATGCCATCAATTGCGGGCCAAACGCACGACCAAACCCCACGGGATGCCCATACTCACCCGCCAGGACCGGCACACTGATGCCATCTTCGCTGATCTGCGCCACTACCTGCTCGATGCTTGACGGCAGGATGAACGGCATATCACCGAGCACGATCAACCAGCCATCCAGGTCCGGGCAAGCCTGGACACCCGCAGCGATACTGTCACCCAGCCCAGGCGAGTCCAGTTGTACAAAATCGCACCCGTAAGCCTGGGCCATGCGAATAGCCTGTGGACGGTCCTCACGGGTCACCAGCACGCGTTTTTCCAGAGAAGGCGGCAAGTTCACCAGCACCTGCTCGATGACCGATCGGACAGCGCCGTCACGCCCCGTGCAATCGGCCAGCAGTTTATCTTTGTCCTGGCCTGCAACCTGACGGAAACGGCTGCCCGATCCTGCCGCGAGAATGATCACGCCAATCGATTCAGTCATCCCGTCTCCTCGCCCGCCGATTACAGCGGCTTTTTCTGACGCAACTCGACGCCATTCTTGATCGCCACGATTTCAGCCAGCAAAGACAAGGCAATTTCCGCCGGCGTATGGCTGCCAATGTGCAAACCGATCGGCCCATGCAGCCGTTCGATAGCCTGTGCAGACAAGCCTAGCTGAGCCAGGTTATCCCGGCGCTTCTGGCTGTTCACCCGAGAGCCCAGGGCCCCGACATAAAACGCCTTGGAGTCCAGGGCCGTGAGCAGCGCCATATCGTCCAATCGTGGATCATGGGTCAGGGCGACAATGGCGGTGCGCTCGTCGGTCTGGACGCTCAACACCGCTTCGTCGGGCATGCCGGAAACGAAGCGGCCATGCTGCTCTTCCCAACCGTAGACAAATTCCTTGCGCGGATCGCAGATCAACACCTCGAAATCCAGCAACCGGGCCATTTCTGCCACATAACGCGACAGTTGCCCCGCGCCGATCAACAGCAGCCGCCAGCGCGGGCCGTAGATGGCCCGCAGGACTTGACCGTCGAATACCAGCGCATCGGTTTTGCTGGCCTGCGTCAGCAGCACTTCGCCTGTGGCGACGGTCAGCTCACGGGCGACAATCTCATGGCCATCGCAGCGCTCCAGCAGTTGCGCGACCCATTGCGGATCGCCGACCCGTTCTTCGGTCAGGCGCAAGGTACCGCCGCACGGCAGGCCGAAGCGCGCCGCCTCCTCACGAGTCACGCCATAGGTGATGAGCTGCACTGGCGGACCGTCCGCCGGAATACGCCCGTCGTGCAGCCGGGCGATCAGGTCATCCTCGACACAACCGCCCGATACCGAGCCAATCACCACGCCGTCTTCACGCAGGGCCAGCATCGCCCCCGGCGGCCTCGGCGCCGTGCCCCAAGTCTGGACCACAGTGAACAACACCACCCGCTGCCCGGCGCGGCGCCACTCAAGCACGCTGCGCAGGACGTTCAGATCAACGCTGTCCATCAGGTTCTGGCCTGCTGCCAGCCCTGCAACTGATAACGCACGGGCAGCTCGCGGATGCGCTTGCCGGTGGCGGCGAAAATCGCGTTGCACAGCGCCGGCGCAATCGGCGGCACACCCGGTTCACCCACACCGCCCAACGGCACCTCGCCCGGCGGCGTGACCAAGTGCACCGCGACCTCCTTGGGAGCCAAGGACATGCGTGCCACTTCGTACATGTGGAAGTTGTCTTGCTGGACCTTGCCGTCCTTGAAGCTGATCTCCCCCACCACCGCATTGCCCAGGCCCATGACGCAGGCGCCTTCGAACTGGGAACGGATACGCTCGGGGTTGATCTGCGGGCCGCAGTCCACGGCAATATCGGCCTTGTGCACGATCAACGTACCATCGTCCTTGACCTCCACCTCCAGCGCTGTCGCCACATAGGTGACGAAGCTGTAGTGCACCGCCAACCCCAGGCCACGGCCCTTGGGCAGTTTGCGGCCCCACCCGGCGGCCTTGGCGGCGGTTTCCAGCACGGTGCGGATCCGCGCCGTATCGATGGGATAAAGCTCGGGGGATTCGCCGTAGTTCCATTCTTCATTCAAGGTGCGCGGATCGATCTTACGGTCCGGGCCAAGCAATTTGAGGTGATACGCCAGTGGATCCTGGCCGGCCTTGTGGGCCAATTCGTCGATGAAACTCTGAATCGCAAAACCGTGGGGAATATTCGACACCGAGCGGTACCAGCCAACCCTCGTATGGGCCACCGCTTCGGGGTTCTCCAGGCGCATGTTGGGAATTGCGTAGGCCATGTTGGTCACGCCCATGCCCACTTCGAACGGCGCTTCGTGGGTCATGCCCGGTGCAAACAGTGCGGTAATGCTCGGGGCGACGGTGCGATGCAGCCAGCCGGACGGCATCCCGTCCTGGTTCAGGCCAGCCTTGAGGTATTCGGCCGATACGGTGTGGAAATACGAATGATGGATGTCATCTTCGCGGGTCCACTGCACCCGCACCGCCTGGCCTGGAAACTCCTTGGCCAACACGGCCGCCTCGAGGACGAAATCGGGCTTGGACTTGCGCCCGAAACCACCGCCCAGCAGCGTGATGTGCACGATAACCTTGTCGAAAGGGATCCCCAATCGTTCGGCGACGCGTTCACGGGTGACCTGCGGCGCCTGGCTCGGTGCCCAGGCTTCGCACTGGCCATCCTTGAACCGGGCGACGGCGACCATCGGCTCCATCGGCGACTGCGACAGGTGCGGCAGGTAATAGGACGCCTCCAGGGTTGCGTCAGCCTTGGCCAGCGCGTCGTCCAGATCGCCAGTGTTGCGCAAGACTTTCCCGGGCTTGAGGGCAGCGGCTTCCAGTTCCTTGCGATAGGCGACGGAGTCATAGCCGGCATTCGGGCCGTCATCCCACTCGATTTTCAGCGCCTCGCGGCCCTTGATCGCCGCCCAGGTGTTTTTCGCCACTACCGCCACGCCGCCCAGAGGCTGGAATTCGGAGGGCAGCGGACGTCCTTCGATCTGCAGCACCTTGACCACGCCCGGTACTTTCAGCGCCGCGCTGCTGTCCACGCGCTTGACCTTGCCACCATAGACTGGCGGGCGAGCCACGACGGCATAGAGCATGCCATCGAAATGTACATCAGCCCCGAACACGGCACGACCGTTGACGACGTCTTCGCCATCGATGGCCCGGCTCGACTCCTTACCGATGTAGCGAAATTCCGAAGGTTGCTTGAGGCGCAGGCTGTCACGGGCGGGAACTGGCAAGGCACTGGCCGCGGCGGCCAACGCGCCATACCCCAGTTCCCGACCGGAAGGCTGGTGCACGACTTTGTGCAATTGGGCACGACACTCACTCGCCGGGACTTTCCACTGGGCAGCGGCGGCCAGTTCCAACATGGTCCGGGCAGCGGCCCCGCAACGACGCATTGGTTCGTACCAGTGGCGCATACTGCGCGAGCCATCGGTGTCCTGGTTGCCGAAGCGCACCTCATCCGCCGGTGCCTGCCGCACCTTGACCTGCGCCCAGTCAGCGTCCAGTTCATCGGCCACCACCATGGTCAGGCTGGTGCGCACACCCTGGCCCATTTCCGAACGGTTGCAGATCACCGTCACGCTGCCATCGGTGGCGATGCTCACGTACACCTTCGGATCGTCGATCACACCATTGGGCATGCCCTCGCCGCCGAACTTCTTGTCCTCGGCAAAGGCGTCCGGCAGGCCCCAACTGGCGGCCAGCACCAACACACCCGTGGCGCTCGCGCCTTTGAGGAAACCACGGCGGCTGAGGTTGCTCAGCACAAAATCATTGGGCAAGCGGCTCATGCCTTGGCCTCCTTCAGGTGGGTGGACGCCTGGCGGATCGCAGTCTTGATCCGGTTATAAGTGCCGCAGCGGCAGATGTTGCCGACCATGGCCTCTTCGATCTGCTCATCGCTCGGGTTGGGATTGGTCTTGAGCAAGGCGGTCGCGGACATGATCTGCCCGCCCTGACAGTAGCCGCACTGGGCCACGGCAGTATCGAGCCAGGCCTTCTGGACAATTTGCCCGACCGGGTCGACATGAAGGGCATCGATGGTGGTGACGTTCTGGCCTTTCACCGAACCAATCGGGGTGATGCAACTGCGCGCCGGGGCGCCGTCGATGTGAATGGTACAGGCGCCACACAGGCCCATGCCGCAGCCGAACTTGGTGCCGTTGTAACCGGCCACATCCCGGATAGCCCACAGCAGCGGCATGTCCTCGGTCACATCCAGTTGGTGATCTTTTCCATTGAGTTTCAAGGTAATCATGAGCACGCCCGCACGGTGATCGAATTATGGGGTCGAGCAATCTGCCGTTTGGACAACGGTTCGGTTGGCGCAGACTGACTCAGGCTAATCGGGCTCTCTTGTGCAAACACGCAGGCGTCTGCACTGGGCCTTCAATGATGCGATGGTCGCATCGTTAGCTCACTAAATTAACCCAGGATTAAGCAAAACGCCCTGCACAATCCTGCACAAATGATCCTTGTGCGAGGTTGTGCAGGGCGCTCGGTGAAAGCCAGGTTCAGTACCGATTGGGCTCCATTTCCAGATTGACCTGAAAACGCTCGGCAATGTCTTTCTGGATACGCAGGGCCAGATCCAGCAATTGCGGCCCGGTGGCGCAGCCGTAGTTGACCAGCACCAACGCCTGCAACTTATGCACCCCGGCGTCGCCTTCGCGAAAGCCCTTCCAGCCGGCCCGCTCGATCAACCAACCGGCGGCAATTTTCATCTGCCCTTGGGGTTGTGGATAAGCCACCAGATCCGGGTATTGAAGCTTGAGTTGCGCGACGTGCGAAGCCGGCACCAGCGGGTTCTTGAAGAAACTGCCGGCATTGCCCAGCACGGCCGGGTCAGGGAGCTTTTCACTGCGGATGCTGCAGATGGCCCGGCTGACATCCGAGGGAGTCGCCTGTTCGATGCCCAGTTCGGTCAACCGCTGGCGGACCGGGCCATACTCCAGGTGCAGATGCGCGGCGCGACTGAGGGCAAAGCGCACTCGCAGGATCAGCCAACGACCCGCTTGCTGCTTGAACAGGCTGTCGCGGTAGGCGAAACGGCATTCTTCCAGGGTGAAATCGTGCAGCTCGCCGGTTTGCCGATCCAGGGCGGTCAGGCCGGCGAACACATCCTTGATCTCCACGCCGTAGGCGCCGATGTTTTGCATCGGCGCGGCCCCCACCGTACCGGGGATCAGGCTGAGGTTCTCCAGCCCCGACCAGCCTTGCGCCAGCGTGTACTGGACGAAGGGGTGCCACGGTTCGCCTGCTTCGGCTTCGATCAGCACCCGCTCGCCATCATCGCTGAGCAGACGAATCCCTTGGCTGGCCATGCGCAACACCAGCGCGTCGATATCACCGGTCAGCAGCAGGTTGCTGCCGCCACCGATCACCAGCAACGGCACGTCATTGGCGCTGGCATAGGCCAGCGCCTGGCGGACATCGGCGTCGCTGTGGGCTTCGGCGAATAACCGGGCGGTGACGTCCACGCCAAAGCTGTTGAACGGCTTGAGGCTGACGCCGGCCCGCACCTGCAAGGTCATAGCCGCCCCTTCAATTCGATCACCAGGCGGTCCGTGGCACGCTCGATCAGGTCCAGCACTTGCTCGAAACCCTGTTCGCCGTCGTAGTACGGGTCCGGCACGTCATCGAGTTCAGCCTCGTAGCGGCGCAGGAACAGATCCAGTTCGGCCCTGCCATTGCTCGGTTGCAGGGCTTTCAGATTGCGCAGGTTGCTGCCGTCCATCGCCAGGATCAGGTCATAAGTGGCGAAATCGGCCCGGCTGACCTGGCGGGCACGCTGGGCCGACAGGTCATAGCCGCGTCGTAGGGCCGCAGCCTGGCTGCGCTTGTCCGGGGCCTTGCCGACGTGCCAGTCACCGGTACCGGCGGAGGCGACTTCCACCTGCTCGGCCAGCCCGGCCTCGCGCAGCTTGTGCCGCAGGATGCCTTCGGCGGTGGGTGATCGGCAGATGTTGCCGAGGCAGACAAACAGAACCCGCATCAGGCCTCCAGCAGGCGACGAACGCGCTCGAGGTCTTCCACGGTGTCGACGCCGGTCGGCGGAGCAATCAGCGCATCGGCGACATGGATTCGCACGCCGTGCCACAAGGCACGCAGTTGCTCCAGGGATTCGGTGTTTTCCAGCCAGCACGGGCCCCAGGCGACGAAATCCTGGAGGAAACCGGCGCGGTAAGCGTAGATGCCGATGTGGCGGCGGTACGGCACGCCGTCAGGCATGACGTCCCGACTTTGCGCGAATGCATCACGGGCCCAGGGCAAGGTGGCGCGGCTGAAGGTCAACGCCAGGCCATTGAGATCGCTGACGACCTTGACCACATTGGGGTTGAACAGGGTTTGCAGATCCTCGATCGGCTCAGCCAGGGTGGCCATACGCGCTTCGGGATGGGCTGCCAGATTGTTAGCAACCTGATCGATCACACTGGACGGGATCAACGGTTCATCGCCCTGCACATTGACCACGATGGCGTCGGGTTCCAGGCCCAGCTTGGCGGCGACTTCCGCCAGACGATCGGTTCCGGAGTTGTGATCCTCGCGAGTCAGTACCACTTCGGCGCCAAAGCCCTTGCAGGCCTCCACGATGCGCGCATCGTCGGTCGCCACTACCACGCGCTGAGCGCTGCTTTTGCAGGCCTGCTCCCATACGTGCTGGATCATCGGCTTGCCGGCGATCAACAGCAACGGTTTGCCGGGCAGGCGCGTTGAGGCAAAGCGCGACGGAATGACAACGGTAAAGGCTGCGGTCATTTATCCAGGCGCTCGTCGGTGGTCAGGGTACGGGCCTCGCTTTCGAGCATCACCGGAATGCCATCGCGAATCGGATAGGCCAGGCCGGCGCCTTTGCTGATCAGCTCGGTTTTGTCGGCGCTGAGCTTGAGGGGGCCTTTGCAGACCGGGCAGGCCAGAATGTCGAGCAGTTTGGTGTCCATGAACATTTCCCTGGATAAATGGTTTAAGGCAAAAGCCGATCCGGCAACAGGCGCATCAACTGGGTATCGAACCAGTCCGCGAAGGCTGGCGACGGCGCGGCATCCACCGCCAGGTACCACCAGTGGGGCTCGGCGAAGGCACGGCATTTGACCGCGTCCTTTTCCGTCATGACCACCGGCAACGATGGCGTGAAATTCAATGCCTGGGCGCTGTATTGGGCGTGGTCGGCAAACCCGTGCGGTATAGGTCGCCAGTGTAGCGTTTCGAGGGTGTTGAAGAAACGCCGGGGATTGCCGATCCCGGCCACGGCATGCAGGGCCTGGCCGGGCGGGAAATGGTCCAGTGGACGCCGTTCGCCGCTGGCCAGGTTCACCAGAGCTGTGGGTCGCAGCTCGAAGGCAAAGCCGTCTTCGCGGTCGGCGCTGGCGCCGTTGAATAGCACGGCATCGACCGATTGCAGACGCTCCACGGGTTCACGCAGCGGACCGGCAGGCAGACAACGTCGATTGCCCAGGCCGCGGGCGTTGTCGATCAGCACCAGTTCAAGATCCCGAGCCAGGCGGTAATGTTGCATGCCGTCGTCGGACAGGATCAGGTCCAGCGGTTGAGTCTCCAGCAGCGCCTGGACCGCCCGGCTGCGATCCGGATCGATCATCAATGGCACGCCGCTGCGCTGGACAATCAGCAGTGGCTCATCACCGGCGATGTCGGCGCCCTGCCCGGCTTCGACTCGCCAGGGCAAATGGGGTGGTTTGGCGCCATAACCCCGGCTCACCACGCCGACCCGCAGGCCACGGCGCTGGCAATGCTCAATCATCCACAGGATCAATGGGGTCTTGCCGGTGCCGCCAACCGTGATGTTCCCCACGACCACCAGCGGCACGGGCGGTTGGTAAATCTCACCTTCGCCCGCCAGAAAACGCTCGCGTTTGCCCATCACCACCCGACGGTACAACCACTCCAGTGGTCGCAACAGCGTCAGGGCCGGGTGACCTTCGTACCAGGCGGCGAGCAATCGATCAGACATGGCCATCAGGGTGCCGGCGCCGCCTCGACGGTGGTCATGCGCAGATGGCTGAAGCCGAGCTTGCCGGCCGCGTCCATGGCGGTGATGACGGATTGATGTGGGGTCTTGCCGTCGGCGCTGATGGACAGCGGCAAACTGGTGTCGCCGCCGGACTCCTTCTGCAGCGCATCGATCAGACTCGCCAGGTCGCTCTTGGGCAGCAACTGATTGTTCACCGAAAACGTCCCTTCGGCACTGATCGTGACTTCCAGGTCCTTGAGTTGCTGGTCTTCGGCAGGCGAGCCGCTGACCGCTTCCGGCAGTTCCACCTTGAGCTGGGTTTCCCGGGTGAAGGTGGTGGTCACGACGAAAAACAGCAGCAGGATGAACACCACGTCAATCAGCGACGCAAGGTTGATCTCGACGGTTTCCCGTGGTTTGCGGCGGAATTTCACTTCTTGCCCTCGGCCAGGTCCACGTCACGGTCGCCTTGCACCACCTCGACCAGCTTGATGGCCTCCTGCTCCATGCCCACCACCAACTCATCGATGCGCCGTTGCAGGAAGCGATGGAAAAACACCGAAGGAATCCCCACCATCAACCCGGCGGCCGTGGTGATCAAGGCCTTGGAAATCCCCCCTGCCAGCACCGAGGCGTTGGCGGTCATGCCGGCGCCGGTGAACGAACTGAAAATGTCGATCATGCCCAGCACCGTGCCCAGCAGGCCCAGCAACGGAGCCATGGCGGCAATTGTGCCCAGGGCATTGATGTAGCGTTCCAGCTCATGGATGACCCGGGCGGCGGCTTCTTCGATGCATTCCTTCATGATCTCGCGACCATGCTTGGAATTTGCCAGCCCCGCGGCGAGGATTTCACCCAGCGGTGAACTGGCCCGCAGCTCCTTGAGCCGGTCCTTGTTCAGTTTCTTGTCCTTGATCCAGACCCAGACCTGCCCGAGCAAATGCTCCGGGGTCACGCGGCTGGCCCGCAGGGTCCACAGGCGTTCGGCAACGATTCCCAGCGCCACGATGGAACTCAGAATGATCGGCAACATCATCCAGCCGCCGGATTTGACCAATTCCCACACAGTGACAGCCCCCTCGAAAAAGTGCGCCACTTTATCATACAGACTCGCCTTGCAGGCCCGCCCCGCCGATAACACCGTCGTCGAGGATGACCCGGGTCAAGGTTACGGCCATGGTCCCGCAGACGGCGGGTCGCGCCAGTAGCGCCGTTGGCCGGCCTGAAGGCGCGGTGCTTCGAAAGCCCCCAGTTGCAGACGAATGGCACCCTGTTCGGCACTGTCGTAGATCGCCATGCCCAAGCGGCGATAGCGAGCCAGCACCCGCGGATGAGGATGGCCGAACGCATTGCCCTGGCCGCGGGAGATCAACACCGAATGGGGTTTGAGCCTCGACAACAGCAACATCGAGGATGAACTGCGGCTACCGTGATGGGGCGCCGCCAGCCACTGGACCGGCACTGCCAGGGGCCCGTCGAGCAACGCGCGCTCGGCATGGCTATCGATGTCGCCGGTGAGCAGCAACCGCTCACCGCCGGCCTCGACCAGCAGAACGCAGGATCTCTGATTGCTTTCAAGGGCAGATGACCATTGCCACAGCTCGAACCTGACCCCGTCCCACTCCCAGCGCGCGCCACTGTCGCACGCCTCTGCCTGCAAAGCGGCAGGCAACGCGGCGGGGTCGCCACTGACCACCCGGACCGTTGGCAAGCCATTGCGCACCGCTTGGGCGCCGCCGGCATGATCGGCGTCGGCATGGCTGAGCAGCATCAGGTCCAACCCGGCGACGCCCAGCTTGCGCAGGGTCGGCAGCACCACGCGCTCACCCGCGTCGGCCTCGCCAAAGCGCGGCCCCGCGTCGTAAAGCAAGGCATGATGACGGGTGCGTACCAGCACCGCCAACCCTTGACCCACGTCCAGTTGCCAGATTTCGGCTTGCCCCGGGGGCACATCCTCCCTCGGAGGGAAAACCACCAGCAGCAACATGGGCCATCCCAGTACCCGCAGTGGTAGGCCTTTGGGCAGCAACAGTAACAAAGCCCCCAGAGCGGCCATGCACCATGCCCATACGGGGATAGCCGCAGGCACCCATGCCGGTATTCGTCCCGCCACCAGCGCCAACCCCTTGAAGAGCAGATCGAGCAACCCGCCGGCGATCCAAAGCAGCCCTTCGCCCACGAACGGCACCGGCAACAACGCCGTACCGAGCAGCGCCGGCGGCAACACCAGCAGGCTGACCCAAGGCACCGCCACCAGGTTCACCAGAGGCCCGCTGAGGCTGATCGGCAAACCCAATATCAACAGGATCGGGCACAGTCCGACTGCCACCAGCCATTGGGCACGGGTCCAGGTTTGCCACCAGCGCCAGGGCCCCAAGCGTGCGCCGAAAGTAAACATCAGGATCGCCACCGCGGCGAACGACAGCCAGAACCCTGGCCGCAGGCTGGCCAATGGATCGAACACCAGCACCCCATTGAAAGCCAGCAGCCACGCCCACCAGGGGTCCGGATGCCGGTAACGCAAACGCCACAGCAGCACCAGGCCGATCATCGCGCAAGCGCGCCGCACCGGCACCTCGAAGCCGGCGAGCAAGCCGTAACCCAAGGCTGCGATAAAGGCCAGAGCGCAGGCCCAAGGTAGCCACGGCAGACGCACCGGCCACATGCCATAGCGCGCCGCACCTGCCACCAGCAGGTACACCAGTGCGGCAAGCAGGCCGATGTGCTGCCCGGAGATCACCAGCAGATGGACCGTACCGGTGTCCTGCAGTACCTGCCAGTCATCACGACTCAACCCAGCTCCGTCCCCCAGGACCAATGCCGCCAGCGCCCCGGAGCGGCCCTGGGCGTCGACTTGCGCCAGCGCCTGACGCACGCCGTCGCGCCAGGCACCTTGGGCAGGTTGCTGGAGATGACCGTCCTTGACCGTGCCAGTCGCGCCGATGCCGCGGCTCAACAGCCAGGCCTGGTAATCGAAGCCATTGGGGTTCAGTAGCCCGGTGGGGCGTTTGAGCTTTACCGCCAATCGCCAACGTTCGCCGCTGCTCACAGGCGGTCCACCGAACCAGGCCAGGCGCATCGACGACGGCAGCCGTGTGCGGCGGGAATGGGCATCGGCCAGTTCAAAGCGCACCACACCTTCGTTATATTGCGGTAAACCGACGACGCGCCCTTCGACCCAGCGGGTTTCTCCATCCAGCGCGGCGGGCAACCGATCGTCCAGGGCCAGTTGCGCCGACAGACACGCCCAAGCCAGCCCGATCAGGAAAAAACCCAGCGGATGAGTCCGAAACGGCAAAACCATCAGCGCCAGCACAGGCATGACCGCAATCAGCCACAGCGGCGGCAGCGCCGGGCAAAAAACCGGGGTCAGCAGCCCGAGTGCAAGCGCGACCATCCCTGTGCGCATAAGCCTGTCCTTGAGAGTCTTCTCTTCAGGCATAGTCGGTCTACGGCACGGTGCGCGTTAACAATTGTCACAAAGTCTGAATCAGTCAGCCGTAGAATGCGGACATACTTGCGGCCTCACCGCTTTGAACCGACCGAGAAGCCTTATGCCCCGGCGCCTTTTCAAACGTTACATGCCTGACCCAGCGAGTATTCGGGAACATAAGTCCTTACGTTTTCTCGGTTCCTTGCTGCACGACCCCAACCTTTGGCACCTCAATCGACACTCCGTGGCACGCGCCATGGCCGTTGGTCTGTTCGCTGCCTTTTTGCCGATTCCTTTGCAGATGCTGCTGGCCGCGGCACTGGCCATCACCGTACGCGGCAACATACCGATTGCGGTGAGCCTGGTCTGGCTGACCAACCCCATCACCATGCCCGCCGTGTTTTTCTGCACCTACCAGACCGGAGCCTGGTTGATGGATGTGCCTGCCCGCACGTTACCGGATGAACTGACCTGGGAATGGATCACCACCCAGTTGTCTACCTTGTGGCAGCCGTTTCTGCTGGGGTCGGTGGTGACGGGTCTGGTGCTCGGCGCCCTCGCCTATTTCATGACCATGATCTATTGGCGCTGGTGGGTGGCGCGGCAATGGAAACGGCGCAAGAAAAGCCGGATGTGAAATGCAAAAAGGCCTCCAGTGAATGGAGGCCTTTTGCATTTCGATGTAAGAGCGAGCCTGCTCGCGATAGCGGTATACCAGTCAGCACGCCTGCCGAGTTCTAAGTACGCATCCCTCGCCCACTGACCAACAGCCGTGCACATCCCACATAGAGCACCACGGTTGCCACCAGCATGAAGGTGATCGCGACGCTGATCCGGATGTCCGACACCCCAAGGATGCCGTAGCGGAACGCGTTGACCATGTGCAGCACCGGGTTGGCCAGGGACACGGTCTGCCAGAACGGTGGCAGCAGGGAGATCGAGTAGAACACTCCGCCCAGGTAAGTCAGTGGCGTGAGCACGAACGTCGGGATGATGGAAATGTCATCGAAGTTGCGCGCAAACACGGCATTGATGAACCCCAGCAGCGAAAAGATCGTGGCGGTGAACACCACCACCAATATCGTCACGCCCAAATGGTGCACTTGCAGATCGGTGAAGAACAGTGACAGCAGGGTCACGATCAAGCCCACCGCCAACCCGCGCAATACACCGCCCAGGGTGTAGCCGATCAGGATCGTATGGGGCGAAACCGGCGAGACCATCAGTTCCTCGATCGAGCGCTGGAATTTGCTGCCGAAGAAACTCGAGACCACGTTACCGTAGGAGTTGGTGATCACCGACATCATGATCAGCCCCGGTACGATGTAGTCCATGTACGTGAAGCCCCCCATGTCGCCGATCTGCCGACCGATCAGGTTGCCGAAAATCACGAAGTACAAAACCATGGTGATGGCCGGCGGCAGCAGGGTCTGCGGCCAGATCCGCATGAAGCGTCGGACTTCGCGATAAACGATGGTATTGAGGGCGATGAGGTTGGGTCGCAGTTCGGAACTCATACAGCCACCTTCGCCAGATTTTTCTCCACCAGAGACACGAACAACTCCTCGAGGCGATTGGTTTTGTTGCGCAGGCTCTGCACTTCAATGTTTTGCAGCGCCAGTTGGGAGAACAAGCCGGTAATACCGACGGTTTTATCCACCTGGACTTCCAGCGTGTGGTGGTCCACCAGCCGGGCCGGATAGCCGATCAGTTGCGGCGCGGCCTTCAGATCGTTCTTCAGGTCCAGCAGGAACGTCTCCACATGCAGTTGGCTGAGCAACTGTCGCATGCTGGTGTTCTCGACGATGGTGCCGTGGTCGATGATGCCGATGTTGCGGCACAACTGCTCGGCCTCTTCCAGGTAATGGGTGGTGAGGATGATGGTGATGCCTTTCTGGTTCAGCTCGGTCAGAAAGGTCCACATCGACCGACGCAACTCGATGTCGACGCCCGCGGTCGGCTCGTCGAGAATCAGCAGGCGCGGCTCATGGACCAGGGCACGGGCAATCATCAGGCGCCGCTTCATGCCGCCGGACAATGAACGGGACGGCACATCACGCTTGTCCCACAAACCCAGTTGAGTCAGATATTTCTCGGCGCGCTCATTGGCGATCTTCGGCGGGATACCGTAGTAACCCGCCTGGGTCACGACGATATCGAAGGTCTTTTCGAACTGGTTGAAATTGAACTCCTGGGGCACCACGCCGATGCAGCGCTTGAGAGCGGCGGGCTCACGGTCCAGATCATGACCGAAGATATTCACCGTACCGCTGGTTTTGTTCACCAGGGTTGAAAGAATGCCGATGGTGGTGGATTTGCCGGCTCCATTGGGGCCGAGCAAGGCGAAAAAATCACCTTCGGCGACGTCCAGATCGATACCACTCAAGGCCTGGAAACCGTTGCCGTAGGTTTTGGTTAGCTGCCGGATGGACAGAGCGGAACTCATATCGGATTACGCACCAAGAAGGGGAAGAAACAATTAGATAAGGGCGCACGGCGAGCAATACAACCACGGCGCACGAAGGCAATGGTGCGTGGCGTCGCCGCACAAGTACAGTCAAGCGTGTCGATAGTAAGTATTAAGTCAACGCGGTCATGACCGCCTTGCGATACGCCGGACGCTGCTGCAGCCGGGCGTACCAGGCCTGTAGATGAGGCAGCGCAGCCCGCTCGATGGGCATCTCGAACCAGGCATAAATGAAACTGCCCAAGGGAATATCGCCCATGCCGATTTCATCCCCGGAGAGGTAGGGTTGCTCGCTCAACGTCTGGTCCGCCATCGCCAACAAACCATCGCAGACCTTGATCGCCGCATGGATGGCCGCCCAGTCCTGCTGCTCGGCGGGAGTGCGCAAGACGCCCCAGAACACGGTGCGAAACGGATCGGCAAACGAGGAGGTGGTCCAGTCCATCCATTTTTCAGCCCTGGCGCGAGCCTGGGGGTCTACCGGATACCAGGCCGAACCCGGAGCATGGCGAGACGCCAGATAACGCACGATGGTGTTGGACTCCCAGAGCACGAAACCGTCATCTTCGATCATCGGGACGCGGCCGTTGGGGTTCTTGGCGCGATACTCGGGCGTGTCCACCACGCCGAACGCCCCCCCTGCGTCGATGGCCTCGTAGGCCAGCCCCAGTTCCTCGGCGCACCACAGCGCCTTGCGCACATTCGATGAGTTTTTCCGACCCCAGATCTTCAGCATCATGGCTTGCTCCGATGGATAAATGCCGCAGCAGCATACGCCGGATCAGCCGCGACTCAAATCGCCCTGCATGTCGCCAAGCAGGGGCGGCAGTTGCTCGCCGAACAGGTGCGGGTAGCATTTTTCCAGGTGCCCGAAGAAGAACGCTTCGGGCACATCGGCGAATTGGCCGTGGTCGGTGACGTACTCCATCAACTTGGCGCCCTGGCGATTGAACGGGTGGAAAACGCTGTCCTGGCGGCCATCGAATTCCAGGGGTGCCACATCGAACAACTCACACAAGCCTTGATTGAAGGCCGGCGTGGCCTTGACCCAGCGCTCGTTCAGATAGAACTCGGTATAACCGTGCATGGCGAACACGTCACTCTTGAGCAACTCCAGCAGGCGTGCAGTGGACAAGTGATTACGCACATCCGCCAGGCCGATGCGCGCCGGGATACCACAATGGCGGGCGCAAGCGGCCAGTAAGGTCGCCTTGGGCACACAATAGCTTTCACCGCAGGCCAGTGCGTAACTGCCACGCAGGGTCTGCGGATCGCGGCTGAAGGTATAGGGGTTGTAGCGCACGGCCTCGCGCACCGCGTAATACAGGCTGATTGCTTGTGCCTGCGGGTCGCGATCAGTGCCGCGATGAGTTTCGGCGAACTCAATGACCGCAGGGTGATCGCTGTCGATGAAGCGGCTGGGGTTCAGGTATTGCTGCATGGTCAGGACCTCACGGAAAACGCCTGCGTCCGTAGGAGCTGCCGAGTGCAACGAGGCGGCGATCTTTCCCGGACCATCGAGCCCTGAGAGAAAGATAGACAGATCAAGAGATCGTCCGAACGCGGCCCGCACCTTCGGCAGCGCCTATAGGGCTTGCTTCGAGTCTATCCAAAGCCCACCCTCGGTAATAACGGCGTTTACGCCAAACAATGGCGCTTTCTCACTTTGTTAACGAACGATTTCCCACGGATGTTGCCAACCAGACTGGCGCAATGCATCCAGGGTTTCCCACGAAATCAATCACATCGCGCCGACCGCCGGTTTTGCAGATGCCGTCTAAGCTCTGAGGGTCGGTTTTGCCCTGGTTCACGGAGGATTACATATGCTGTTGTTGTGGATACTGGTTCTGGTTGTCGGGAAAGCCTGGCTGGCGCATCGGCGTACCGCCCCGCTGCCCGCGCTGGGCATCATCGCAGCCTACCTGCTGGCCATGAGCCTGTTCAGCCCCGCTCCCGGTTGGCTGATGCTGATCTTCTGGATCGCGCTCGCCGCCGTCGCGGCTCCACTGCTGCTGCCGGACCTGCGCCGCAAGTATTTCAGCGCGCCGATGTTCAACTGGTTCCAGAAGACCCTGCCCCCCATGTCAGAAACCGAGCGCGACGCCATCGACGCCGGTACGGTGTGGTGGGACGGTGAACTGTTCAGTGGCCGGCCGGACTGGGACACGCTGCTGGCCTATCCCAAGGTGCAACTGACCGAGGAGGAACAGGCTTTCCTCGACGGCCCCACCGAAGAACTCTGCGCCATGGTCAGCGACTGGCAGATCGGTCAGGCCATGGACCTGCCACCCGCAGCCTGGGCACACATCAAGGAGCACGGCTTTTTCGCGCTGATCATTCCCAAGGAATATGGAGGCAAGGGCTTCTCCGCCTATGCCCACTCCCAGGTGGCGATGAAACTGGCCACCCGTAGCGGCGATCTGGCTTCCACCGTGATGGTCCCCAACTCCCTCGGCCCAGCCGAATTGCTGCTGCACTACGGTACCGACGAACAACGCAATCACTACCTGCCACGGTTGGCCCGCGGCGACGACATCCCCTGCTTCGCCCTGACCGGGCCGCTGGCGGGCTCCGACGCCGGGGCGATGCCCGACACCGGCATCATCTGCAAGGGCGAATGGGAAGGTCAGGAAACCCTGGGCCTGCGCCTGAACTGGGAAAAGCGCTACATCACCTTGGGACCGGTGGCCACCCTCCTCGGCCTGGCCTTCAAGGCCTATGACCCCGATCACCTGCTGGGGGATGAAGAAGACCTGGGCATCAGCCTCGCCCTGATTCCCACCGACACCCCTGGCGTCAATATCGGCCGTCGTCACCTGCCCCTTGGCGCCGCTTTCATGAACGGACCGAACTGGGGCAAGGACGTGTTCATCCCGCTGGACTTTCTCATCGGCGGCCAGCCCATGCTCGGCAAGGGCTGGATGATGCTGATGAACTGCCTGTCGGTCGGTCGGTCGATTTCCCTGCCGGCTGTGGGCACCGGGGCGGCGAAGTTCACCAGCCTGGTGACCGGCCAGTACACCCAGGTACGCGAGCAGTTCAACGTGCCATTGTCGGCCTTTGAAGGTATTCAGGAGGCCATGGCCCGTATCGGTGGCAACGCCTGGATGATGGACGCCGCCCGTATGCTGACCGCCAACGCGGTGGACCTGGGAGAAAAACCTTCGGTGCTGTCGGCCATCCTCAAATACCACCTGACCGAGCGCGGCCGCGAATGCATCAGCCACGCCATGGACGTACACGGCGGCAAGGGCATCATCATGGGGCCCAACAACTACCTGGGGCGTAGCTGGCAAGGTGCACCGATCTTCATCACGGTCGAAGGCGCGAATATCCTGTCACGTAACCTGATGATCTTCGGCCAGGGTGCGATTCGCTGCCATCCGTTCGTGCTCAAGGAAATGGCCTTGGCCACGCGTGAAGACAAAGACCAGGCGCTGATCGAATTCGACGGGTTGCTACTCAAACACATCGGTTTTGCCATCAGCAACGCCGCCAGCACCCTGGTGCTGAACCTGGGCCTGGGGCGTTTCGAAAGAGCCCCCGGCAACGCCTTGAGCCAGGGTTATTTCCGCGCCCTCAACCGGCAGGCGGCGGCATTCGCCCTGCTGGCGGACCTGAGCATGATGCTGCTGGGCGGTGAACTCAAACGTCGCGAACGCTTGTCGGCGCGCCTTGGGGATGTATTGAGCAACCTCTACCTCGCCTCCGCCGCGCTCAAGCGCTACCACGACCTGGACTCGCCGGACCATATGGAACCGCTGTTCACCTGGGCCATGGAAGAAAGCCTGGGCCAGGCTGAGCGGGCCCTGGACGAACTGCTGGACAACTTCCCGAACCGGGTGCTGGGTGGTCTGTTGCGCGTGGTGGTGTTCCCCTTCGGTCGTCGCCACAGAGGTCCGAGCGACAGGCTGGACGCTGAAGTGGCTGCAGTGATCGGCCGGGGCAAGGGCGACCCGACCCTCGAGGAGCTGCTGCAGGGTTGCTATCGCCCGCAATCGGTCGACGATCCGGTGGGTGCGCTGCAGCACGCTTGCGACCTGCTCGCCGCGGCTCATCCGCTGCACAAGAAACTGCACGGCGCGCTCAAACAGGGTCAGCTCAACCCCGCTCCAGGCGAACAGGTCATCGACGCAGCCCTTGAAGCCGGCGTGCTACAGGCCGGCGAAGCCCAGACCCTGCGCGAGGCCGAAGCGGCCCGA
Source organism: Pseudomonas sp. JL2 (assembly GCF_031570495.1). Classification (NCBI taxonomy): domain Bacteria; kingdom Pseudomonadati; phylum Pseudomonadota; class Gammaproteobacteria; order Pseudomonadales; family Pseudomonadaceae; genus Pseudomonas; species Pseudomonas sp. JL2. The sequence continues at coordinate 212,526 of NZ_JAKUDH010000004.1, read as the reverse complement.
CGTAAAGTGATCGACGTGGATGATTTCGACAAGGAGGAACTCACGCTCGCCGAGGACAAGGTCCGCTGATCCTGGCGACCCTGTGCTCTGTGCCATGTAAAAACGGGCGCAAGCGCTTTATACTCCTGCGCCCGTTTTGCTCTTGAGGACTTATCTCGTGTCCAACGTCGTTGCCGATCACCTTGTCTTGCTTGACCACTTGCGCAGCATCCTGGTCGCCGTGGGTGAGGCAGACCAGGTTCCCGAAGAAAGCCATGCCCTGTTTCTGGAGCGCTTCGACGAATTGCGCGCGCAGTTGCCCGTTGATCCGATCGAAAGCCAGTACCTGGGCCAGGACCTGATGTGCCAGGTCATCGTCCGTTATCCACAGATCGCCCACCTGGTGCCTCGTGACCTGCTGTGGTACTTCGCCGGTGACTGCCTGCATTACATGCCCGATGAAGAAATCGCCTTGTACCAGGCTCTGGAAGAACGTCGTTTCGAAGCCGAGCAAAATGACGAACCCTTCGACTGGAACCAGGAAAAGCAATTGCTGGCGATGTCGGATCAGGACAGCAAGCACTGATTGCGATCAGTCATGCAAAGGCCCGCACGGTTAATCCGGCGGGCCTTTTTTGTGGCCCGCCTTGTTCAAAGTGGGCTCCTTCTCCAGGCACTCCACCAGATAATCAATGAACACCCGCAACTTCGGCGGCAGGTAACGGGTGGGCGAATGCAGCAGCCACAAACCACCTTGGTAAGAGGCTAGGAACGTCCAATCCGCCAGCACCTGCACGATCAAGCCTTGCTCCAGCGCATGACGGGCGGTGAAGTACGGCAAGCTGCCGATGCCAATGTGCTGCAAGACAGCTTCCAACCGCACGCCCGTATGATTGGCGGCATAACGTCCGCGCACGCCCACATGGACGGACTTGGTGCCTTTCTTGAATTTCCAGCGAGCGTCGTGTGGGGTTTCTCCCAGGTAGATGCAACTGTGCTCCAGCAGGTCGTGGGGATGCTCGGGGATGCCGTGTTCGGCCAGGTAGCGCGGCGTGGCGCAGAGCAGGTGGTCAATGGTCAACAACTGACGTCCCACCAGCCCGACCGGCGGCTGGTCGGTGATCCGCAGCGCCAGGTCAACGTGATCGTCGATCAGATCGACCTGTCGATCCTCCAGCAGTAACTCCACATCGACCTTGGGGTAACGACGCAAGAACTCGGCTATGTGGGGATGAATGACAAAGCGCCCCACCGCCTTGGGCACGCTGACCCGGATCCGCCCCTCGGCTTCATGGGCGAACTGGCCACTGATTTCCATCACCGATCGGGCGGCGGCGACCATTTCCCGACAACGCTTGAACACTTCTTCCCCGCCATCGCTCAAGCGCAGCTTGCGGGTGGTGCGTTGCAGCAATCGGGTCGCCAAGGCTTTTTCCAGACGCGAGATGCTTCGGCTGACAGCCGACGGTGACACGCCTGATTGCCTGGCCGCTTCGGAGAAACTGCCGGTCTCCACGACCTTGACGAAAATGGCCATTTCGGCGAGTAAGGCCAGTGATTGATTTGTGCTCATGGAGCAAAAGCCCTGTGAAATTTGAACGGATTATCATCAATTTACACACAACTTATAATCCCGCACACATTCCGATGCGGGTATGAAATATCTGCACCTGAGCCTTTTCTCTTTTTAATCGGTTAGCGCCGCGATGCCTCGCCCCTGACCGTTCGGAGTTGAAATGCTATCGAGCTACCTGGGCGAATTCCTGGCCCTGGCCACCGTTCATTTTCTTGCGGTGGTCGCACCCGGCCCTGATTTCGCCGTGACGATCCGCCAAAGCGTCCGTTTTGGCCGCTGGATCGGGATCTGCACAGCGTTGGGCATAGGCGCCGGTATCTCGGTGCATGTGATCTACACCTTGCTCGGGGTGGGTGCGCTGATGCACACCTTCCCCTGGTTACTGATGGTCGCCAAGGTGGTGGGTGGTGCCTACATTCTTTACCTCGGCGTCAGCCTGCTGCGCAGCAGACCCAAATCCACGCTTGAAGGTGAACACCCCATCGCTCAAAACGCTGCTCGGCAAACGCCATTCAAAGCGTTTGTCACCGGGTTTCTGACCAACGCCACCAACCCGAAAGCCACGCTGTTTTTCCTGGCCATCTTCACCACCCTGATCAGCACCAGCACACCGCTGCAGATCCAGGCGTTGTACGGGGTCTGGATGTGCCTGGTGAATGCCCTGTGGTTTGTCGTCGTCGCGTTGTTTTTTTCCAGCGCCCGGGTACGGGAAGTGTTCATGCGCATGGGTCATTGGTTCGAACGGACCATGGGCGTCATCCTGATTCTGTTTGCCGGGCGGTTGATCCTTTCGCTGTAAATACGTCCCGAAATCGCACAAAAGACAAATTATTGACGGCGACTTTGCCGAGAATTTCCCTCCCGTCACTTTTTAGTCGTTTTTTTTGTTTATGGCGTGGCGCTTTGCCATGCATGAACTACCTTCAAAAAGAAGCGGGCACGGCGGTGAATAAATCACCCCCTAGGGCGACCCGATCAACACCGGTCACCCCTGCTCGTCACCCCGGTATCGCGGGGCTCAAACAGTTTTTTCGAAAGCTGCCTGCCATTCAGTCAGGCCGGTGGGATGCGCTCGCTCGCTTGTAGCGACGAGGCGGTCACCACCACCGCTCAATGGTCTGGTGCAATACAAGGGGCAGCCCGGGCCCCTTAAGTGATCCGAGGCATTTGTTAAGCCTAGGGACGGCCTCTCTGTCGAGGATCACTTCATGAGCTATCGTACCCCGCCCGCTTTAAAGCACTTGATCCATGGTCTGTTCTGGATGGGCCTTGGCCTGGAAGCGGCCCAGGCCGCAACGGCAAATTGTGCTCAGTTGGACAATTTGCCGGCGACCTTCGAGGTTGGCCAAGGGCTTCAGAACGAATTGCGTATCCTGGCCCCCGTAACGAAGCTGGCAGTGGGCGACCCGAAAATTGCCGACGTGCAACCCAGCGGCAGCGATGCCTTCATCCTTACGGGCCTGGCGCCCGGGGCCACCAGCCTGATGGTCTGGACGGCCTGCTCAAAAATCCCCCGCCAGAGCATGATCTTCGTCAAAGGCAGAGCCACCTCGGCACTGACCAGCGCCGCGAGCGTACCCTCCGAAGACCCCATGCTGCTTGCCCAAGTGCAGACTGACATCCGTTTCGTCGAAGTCAGTCGGACCAAGCTCAAGGAAGCTTCAACCTCTATTTTCGGCAGCCGTGGCAACTTCCTGTTCGGCGCGCCGAGAACCCTGCCCACCATCGGTGGCGTGGTGCGGCCTTCATTGCCGGTCAACAACGACATGTTCAACCTGTCCTTTGCCACCGGACAAACCCTGCTGATGATCAATGCGCTGGAAGGCAGTGGCTTTGCCTACACCCTGGCGCGGCCGAGCCTGGTGGCCCTGAGCGGGCAGAGCGCGAGCTTCCTGGCCGGCGGCGAAGTGCCGATCCCGGTGCCCAGTGCCGGCAGCGACAACGTGTCCATCGAGTACAAGGAATTCGGTATCCGTCTGACCTTGACGCCCACCGTCGTCGGAACCAACCGCATCATGCTCAAGGTGGCACCGGAAGTCAGTGAACTGGATTTCACCAACGCGGTGAACATCGCCGGCACGCTGGTTCCGGCGCTCACCGTACGCCGTACCGATACCAGTATTGCCCTGGCCGATGGCGAAAGCTTTGTCATCAGCGGCCTGATCAGCACGCGTAATGCATCTCAGGTGAACAAATTACCGGGGTTGGGCGATGTTCCGATTCTCGGTGCGTTCTTTCGCGATAACTCCATCAATCGCGAAGAACGCGAGCTGCTGATGATCGTCACGCCGCACCTGGTCCAACCCTTGGCCGCCGACGCACAACTGCCGACGTTGCCGGGCGAACAGCTGCGCAATTACGACCCGAACTTCTACCGCATGTACTTCCTTGAAAACGGCGAGTTCGACAACCGTAACGGGCTGTCCCAATGAGCCGGGGCCTGAGGTGCAAGCGTCCACGTGTTCAACCTGATACGAGGAGACATTCAATGAAAGCGGTGATCGCGATAGCCGCAACGGTGCTGCTGGTCGGCTGCGCCAGCAACGGCGTGGCTTCACGTCCGACCAGTTGCATCAAGCCAGGCTCCGATCAGGAACTGGCGCTGAACCTGGCCGATGACATGGCCAATGACGGACGTTTGTATGCCAGCCTGGCGAACCTCGAAGGTCTGCCGGAGGATCTGGTCCAGGTCCGCCTGCGCAAGGCGCGAGTGCTGCGTCTGATGGGACGTAACGAGGCAGAGCCGTTGTACCAGAGCCTACTCGGCACTTGCCTGGCCGCTGATGGCGAGCATGGCCTCGGCCAGTTGGCTGCCGCCAGGCATGATCATGCTGGCGCCACCGAACACCTTGAGCGCGCTGTGAAAATGTCCCCCACCGAAGGAAAAATCCGCAATGACCTGGGAGTTGTCTATCTCAATCAGCGACGGATCCCTGAAGCCCGCTTCGAGTTCATGACCGCCATGGAGCTCAGACAGTCAGACTCGCTGGCCGCCTTCAACATGGTGACGCTGCTGATTTACCAGGACAACTGGAAGCAGGCAGCCGAACTGGCAAACATGGCCAACCTGAGCCCCAAACAAGTGGCAGATGCTCAAGCCCGGGCGGAAAAAATCAGAGGCTCGGCCCCTACCGGGGCGACATCCCCCGCGAACCGCTTGAGCGATGTGGCCGACGCCTCATCCGATGCGGTCAAGTAGCGCCATACGAGGAGTCCAAGAGATGAAAACCAGACAATTGTTGATCGTGTGCATGACTTGCCTGTCCGCCACCGCCTGGGCCATTGAACCCGGGCCCTCTTCGGCTGCGCAACAGGGCACGGAGAGCTGGATGCAGCTGCAGATTCGCGGGGTGGTGGCCTCAACCCACCTGCAAACCGCCTCGGCCGCCGAACGGGAATTGGCCATGCAGCGCTGGCTCAATAGCTTCAATTACCCGATCCCGGAATTCTTCGAACAGGACTCGGGTGGGGAAATCACCAGCAGCAACTGAAACACAGTGGAAAACAAAAGATCGCAGCCTTCGACAATACCTACATCCGATCCGGTGTAGGCCTTTTCGAAGGCTGCGATCTTTTGCTCTGCCTTGCATCACGCCGAACGCGCCTGTTTGTGGCGCGGGGCCCTATCCCCCGCGGGAGTGCGCAGCCCTTCAGGAAACAACCGCCCATGCGAACTGAGTCTTGCGCGGGTCCGGCCAATGGGTGAGACGCCAATCCCCGGTTTCAGGACCGCTAAGCGGCCCAACGGGGATCAACCCTCTCGCCACGGGCGTTGGAGTTCGGTTGGGTATGGACTTCGATCGTTCCCACGCTTCTGCGTGGGAATGTCGCCAGGGACGCTCCGCGTTCCGCTTCTGGAAGGTGACGCAGAGCGTCACGGGATGCATTCCCACGCAGAGCGTGGGAACGATCAAAAACCCTTGTGTGCCTGGCTGAGTGTTGGCTTTCAGACTGTCACTATCGTGGCGAGGGAGCTTGCTCCCGCTGGGCTGCGCAGCAGCCGCAAACCGGGGCTGCAGCGCTGCTCGAGCGGGAGCAGGCTCCCTCGCCACAGGCTTGTACAACCGGGACCGTATGTCCCTCTACATATTTCCAAAGGCCCTGAACACGCCAATCATGGCGGGGCCGATGGCGACCAGGAAGAAGCTTGGCCAGAGGCAGAAGATCAGCGGAAAGATCAGCTTGGTACCGATTTTGGCCCCCATTTCCTCGGCCGCCTGGGTGCGCCGGTCACGAAACTCATCGGCGTAGATACGCAGGGTGTCGGCCACGCTGGTGCCGAAGCGGATGCTCTGGGCCAACAGGCTGACCAGGCCCTGGATATCATCCAGGCCGGTGCGCAGGGCCAGTTGCTTGAGAGCGTCGGTGCTGGTGATACCCGCGCGGATCTGCGCGTTCACCAGGGCCAGCTCTTCGGCCAGCTCAACCTGGCTGACCGACATCTCTTCGGCCACCCGTTCTATGGTGGTGGGCAGAGCCAGGCCTGACTCGACGCACACCACCATCAGGTCCAGCGCATCGGGAAATGCCGCCCGCAGCCGCGCTTGTCGCGCCTGCTTGCGCTTGCCGACGTACAGCGCCGGCAGCAACCATCCGATACCCGCCATCAAGGTCGCCACCAGCAAACCGACAATCAAGGACACCTTGATCAGCGGCAGCAGCAGTAACGTAACGCCAAGCAGCAGCAACGGCAGCATCAGGCGCACGGCCCAGTACATCTGCACCGCCGATGCGGAACGGTAGCCGGCGTGTGTGAGCAGGGTCAGGGTGGCGCTGGCCTGGGCCGGGTCAGTCGCTGCGAACCGCTGGCCGACCCGCTCCAGCAAGAGTTGCAGGTTACCTGGCGCCTCCTGCCCTTGCGTGCTGCCGGAATATCCTCGCTTGATCAGCGCCAGACGCCGTTGCACCGGGTCCTGCAGGCCGAGCATCAGCAAGATCATGGCGACGACCGCCAGTACCGTACTGAGACCGATCACGGCGATGAACAACAGCCGTGCCGCCTCCTCGTTTCCCGTAAACCGACTGAACAACCCGAGCAGAAAATCCATGACTGATACCTCTCGCCGCAAGGGCGCTTAAACCTGGATCCGGATGATTTTTCGGATCCAGAGAATCCCCAGCAACATGGCGCCGAACGCGAACATGATCAGCTTGTGGCCTATAGGGTCGTTGATCAGCACCGGCATGTAGCTGGGGCTGGTGAGCACAATGGCGATCGCCAGCACGAAAGGGATCGCCACCAGCACCCAGGCCGACATGCGCCCTTCCGCCGACAAGGTCCGGATCTTGCGCTGGAAGCGGAAGCGCCCGCGGATCAAGCGGCTCAGGCGCTCCAGCACTTCGGTCAGATTGCCGCCGGTTTCGCGGTGGATAAGTATGGAGGTCACCAGCATCATCACCGTCATGCTCGGCATGCGCTCCAACAGCCCGAGCATGGCCCGGCGCACATCGTTGCCATAGTTGATGTCGGCGAAGGTCATGCCGAACTCCTGGGCGACCGGCCCCCTGTGCTCCTCGGCAACCAGGCGCAGGGTTTCGTTGAACGGGTGCCCGGCGCGCAAGGCCCGGCACATGGCGTCCAGCGCATCCGGCAAGCCTTCCTCGAAGGCGGCGAAGCGCTTGCTACGATCACGCATGATCTTCAGCACCGGCAGCCAGGTCACCGCAAAGGCCGCCAGCAGCGCCATCCACCACACCGGCCAGAACATCAACACCACGGCACCGGCCGCTACGCCCAGGGCCAGGCCGAGCGCCATTACCCGATAGGCCCGGTATTCGTGGCCGGCCTGCTCGATCAACTGGGTCAGGTTGGCCATGAACGGCAATTGTTCAAGCCGGGCTTCCAGGGGCGACAAGCGCGTCAGGTACTTCTGCCGCAACACGGTCTGCATGTTGGGCAGATGGTTGGCTTTCTCCAGCACATGCAGGCGCCCACGGATGCGCTTGCGCATTTTGCCGGCCTCGCCGAACACCGGCACCACCACACCCTGGGACAGGAGGAAGACAGCGATGAACACCATGGCGAGAAAAATCAGGATGAACTCACTGGGGATGTTGTTCATGACGTCCGAGCCTCCATCCACTCAGGGCGGAACAGGGTCAGCGGCAACTCGATGCCGCGCCTGGCCAACACGTCGCGAAAGGCCGGGATCATGCCGCTGGGCCGATAATCCCCCAGCACCTCGCCGTTTTCCCCGATGCCTTGGCGCGTGAAAGAGAAAATTTCGGTCATGGTGATGATCTCCCCTTCCATGCCGTTGATCTCTTGCATGCTCACCACACGACGTTTGCCGTCTTCTTGACGCTCCAGCTGGATCACCACATCGATGGCAGAGGCAATTTGTTGACGCATGGCTTTGATCGGAAAAGTCGCGCCGGTCATCGACACCATATTCTCGATTCGTCCCAAGGCATCGCGCGCGGTATTGGCGTGGATTGTGGTCAACGAGCCATCGTGGCCGGTGTTCATCGCGGTGAGCATGTCCAGCGCTTCGGCGCCGCGCACCTCGCCGATGACAATGCGGTCCGGACGCATCCGCAGGCTGTTGCGCACCAGTTCCCGCTGGCTCACCTCGCCGCGCCCCTCGATGTTCGAAGGACGGGTTTCCAGGCGCACCACGTGAGGTTGCTGCAGTTGCAGTTCGGCCGAGTCCTCGATGGTAACGATGCGTTCGTTGTGAGGGATGAAACTGGACAGCACGTTGAGCATGGTGGTCTTGCCACTGCCGGTGCCGCCGGAAATCAGCACGTTCAAGCGCCCACGGACAATCGCCTTGAGCAACAAGGCAATGGCTGGGGTCATGGTGCCCACCTGGATCAGGCTGTCAGTGTTGAGCAGGTCCACCGCAAAACGACGGATCGACATGCTCGGACCGTCGATGGCCAGTGGCGGGATGATTGCGTTGACCCGCGAGCCGTCCTTGAGCCGGGCGTCCACCAGGGGGGACGACTCGTCGATACGCCGCCCCAGGCTGGAGACGATGCGATCAATGATGTTCAGCAGATGCTGGTCGTCGCGAAAGCGCACGTCGGTTCTTTGCAGCTTGCCGAAGCGCTCGACATAGACCGAGGCAAAACCGTTGACCAGGATGTCGGACACGCTATGGTCGGCCAGCAACGGCTCCAAAGGCCCCAGCCCGAGCACTTCGTCGGTGATCTGCTTGATGATCAACTGACGGCTGGCGGAGCTTACCGGCGCCGAATGCTCATCGAGCAAACGCTGGCAGATATCGCGTATCTGCCTCGCCGCCTCGGCCTGCTCGAGGGAGTCGAGCAAGGACAGGTCCATGACCTTGAGCAGTTGCTGGTAGATTTTTTCCCGCCATTGGGCTTCCACCGGGGTGACCTGACTACGGGTTTCGTAGAGCACGTCGGGGATGGCATGCTCCCAGGCCATCAATTGCTCTGTCGGATCCGGCAGGCTGTCGCCAGCCAGTTCAATGGCGGGTTTACCGGACTGTTTACGCAAGCGGTTGCGGAAGTCGCTGATCATGGGTCATCCCCCGAAAAAACGGTTGAAGGCACGTTTGAGCAGGCCTTTGTCTGCGGCCATCTGGTGACCGACCAGGTCTTCGGTCAAATCGCGCAGGGCAACGGTGATGGCCGCCCTCGGCGCATGCAGCCCCAACGGCACGCCAGTGTTCTGACTCTGGCTGACCAGGTTGAAGTCATTGGGTAATTTCGACAGGTTGGTGCACCGCAGGGCTTCTGCGACATCCTTGAGGCTGACCGCAGCCGCCTTGTCATAGCGGTTGACCACCACCTGCAACTGGTCCCCGCGCACGCCCAGGTCCTCGCGAAGAATCCGCACCAGGGCGCTGGCATCGCGCAGATGGCTGACGCTTTGTTGAACCACCACGTAGACCCGGTCGACCTGCTCCAGCACAGAGCCGGTGAGGTGGTCGATCTGACGCGGCAGGTCCACTACCACCCAGTCATAGCTGGCACGGGCCAATTGCAACAGGGCGTCGAGTTGTTCCGGCTGGGCGTCCTGTGGCAGGCACAACTCGCCGCTACGGCCACCCAGCACGTGCAGGGTCGGACTGAAGTGGCTGCAAAAACCCCGCAGGGCGATACTGTCCAGGTCCTCGACCTGTTGCAGCACTTGCAGATGGCTATGGGACTGGGCCACATCCAGATAGTGGGTCACGCTGCCAAATTGCAGGTCCATATCCAGCAGCAGAGTGGTACCTGCCTGGGCGCTGAGTTGCTGGGCCAGGTTGCAGGCCACCAGCGTTGCACCGGAACCACCCTTGGCGCCGATCACGGCGACCAGCTTGCCTTCGGCGCCGTGGCCGACGCGGACCTCCGCAACCAGACGATTCAGGGCGGCCACCAGTTCCGTCTCGGCGAAAGGCTCGGGCAGCACGTCCCGGGCACCGGCCTGCATTGCCAGCCGCATGCCTTCCTGCTCGCCCATCAGACCGCACACCAGCATCGGTGGACGCTCATGGGCAGGCCGCTGCAGCAACGCCGCCAGCTCTTCGCGCCACAAGTGACTGACCCGCAACAACAGCAGATCGGGCATTCGCTCCAGGCCATAAAGCGGATCGACATGGCCGTTGCTCACCAGGCGCGTGCTCACTTCCAGGCAAGGCATGCGCTGGCAGACGCATTGCAAGTCGCGCAGGGACGAAGCGTCACGGCTGCTGATCAGTAACCGCAGCCCGGCTTTGCCGGTGACGGTCGACAGTGGAGTTTCCCTGGTATTCAGCATGGTGTGATCTCCCCGGAATCGGAATGACGCCCAAGGCTTTCGCGTGGCAAGGTCGCCCTGAATGTGGGCAAGGTAATGGGCACGCCAAACCCAGGAATGAACAGATTGAAAACGAAGTTCTGCACGCTCAACTGGACGTAACGGATAGCGCGGAAGCCGTTGGCGCTGACCGTGTCGGCGGGGTTCGCCACCACCGCGCCGTTCACATCCAGATAGGTCAGCGCCAGGTTCGAGGTGGCGAGGCTGCTGATCAGTTGGCTGGTGCCTGCGTCCGTCGCGGCGTTGAAGATGGCCCGGCGCAACACCACCGGATCGTTGATGTTGCACACCGCCGCCAGACGCGCACCGCGCCGCGCGGCCTCATCCAAGGCATTGGCGGTGAAATACAGCCGGCCCATCTCCACCACGCCAAACAGCAGGATGAACACCAGCAGGCCAACGAAGGCGAACTCCACGATATAGGTGCCTTGCATGTGCTTGTTGTTCATCACAACGCCCTCATGACGGTGGTCGCGACCAGTGGGATACCCAGCGCAATGGCACTGCCGAAAAAACCGGGAATTGTTCCGCCGCAATTGCCCGCTCCAATCACCGGGCAAAAGGTGTAGGTGATGGTGACACGCACATGGTCAGCCCCCACCGCCGCGACCTCCACGTTAGCCGTGGTCAACCCGGCCACCACAGCGGTGCCGGCCTGGCTCGGGGTGCCATACACCGCGACGTTTTTCGTCTGGGTCTGCAGCGTGTTGTTCAGGGCAATGGTGCCCAGGGTGGTATTCCAGGCCTGGCCGGCAACGAATCGATTGGCATCACGGCTGGCCTGTAGCAGCACGTTGTATTGGAAGAGCATGCGGCCGAACTCGCCAAAAGCCAGCAACAGCAGCAGCAACAACGGCAGCACCAGGGTGAATTCCACCAGCGCCACGCCTTGCTGGGCCTGCGCGGGTTTGAAATGGGCAAGTCTCATGACGCCTCCTACGAGTCGGTGCTCGGAGTGCCGCTGCCGTTGAGATAGGTTTTGTAGAGCTGAATGACCTGCGGCCCGGTATCGCTGACCGGCGTGGGGCCGGGCACATTATCGCCTTCGCATTCCTGGACGAACTGGCCAAAAATGATGGAGTCCGAACCTCCGCCATTCACCGGTTGCACGACGAAATAGCAGCCAAAACCCAGGACGGGAATCGAGGTAGAACCGCTCAGTTTGCCGGTGCAGTCACCGATCACGATCTTGAGCATCCGCCGTTCGAAAACCCCGTTGCTCTCACAGCCATTGCCAGCTCCGGCCACACAGGCGGCAACCGCTGTTCGCCAGTCGTTGTAGTCCAGTATTGCCTCGCCGCCGGCCGAGAGATCACCGCTGCTCGAAGTAATGGGCTGTCCTTTGTATTGCGCCTGGGAGAGCGAATCGTTATAGGTCATCGCCGGGTTGCTCGAAGTGGTGACCAGGTCGGGTGGATAGTCCGAAGAACTGACCGGACCGTTATAGATACCGAATCGCGTGTTCAAGCCCTGGGAAGTCGGGCCGGCTTTGTTGCCCGGCGCGGTCTGGACGTTGTCCCCGACACTGCGGCAGACCGAACCGCCGCCCGCCAGGTCTTCGCGCACGGCACTGCCGCCGGAGCCGAAATCGAGCAGTTGGAAATTGCCCGGGCCAATGGGCGACGTGTTGCCCGCGGCCGTCTTCAGCACCGTCAGGTCGCCAAAGCGGTAACTCCAGAAATTTCCGGCAGCCGGGTCGTATTGGCTGGTGTCGCCGCAGACCATCAAGGGCGCCAGATCACACGGAGCCGTCGGGCTGGGGCCTGCGGTGGCGATCGCCGCCACGGCCTTGTTGCCCAGGCCGGCACTGCCCATCGTTTGAACGAAACTCCAGAAAAAACCGCTCAACCGATAGCTGGACACCGACACTCGCACGTATTTGGCATCCGCCGGCCCAGGATAGGAGAACGGGCCATAAACGCTGCTGGCCAGCTCCACTGCGGCGAACGCAGCCGGGTTGCCGGCGACAGCGGTTGCCAGTTCAGCGTTGCCCGCCGCGTTGGCATTGCGTGTCAGCGTGTCCAGGGCAGCGGCCCGAGTCGTGCTGGCCATGTTGAGCCCTCCCGTCACCTGGCTCAGGGTTTTGGCGCCGCTCAGGGCCGCGGCATCCACGGCATTTTGCAGACGGGTCTTGTTCAGCAGCATGTGTCCGCCATCCAGGGCCAATGCCGCCATCATGGAAATCGCCATTAACGCGATCACCATCAATACACTCACTGCTCCTTCCTGGCGCCGAGACGTCGCAGTGACAGGCTGCCGGATACTGGGATTCATGATCGAGCCCTCGTTTGCCGACACGTGAGGATCGGCATCGCCATGGCCGAAGGGACCAGGCATTTTTCTACGCGTTTCAGTGAACGTTGACGACGCTGCTTTCAACTCCACGGATCACCGTGATCCCGCTGGCCTGCGCTTTGGGGCTGCGCTGCACCACGGGCTTTGGCACCACAGCAGTCGCCACCGCCATCACCGGAGCCGGAGGGGGCGCCACGACCACGGTTTTTTTCTCCAGGTTCAGCGGGTTACGCAAGGCCAGTTGCAACTTGCCTTCGGTCTGCGCAGTCACCAGGGCCTCCGCTTCAGTGGCCGACATTTCCAGCGTCACGGCCCTTACCACCACCGGCTGGGTCTTGTCGGTGCCCGCCGTCTGATCCACCGCCAGCACCCGCAGGTTTTCAAGGATGGTCCGGGACACGGCGTTGTTACTGCCGGCGCTGGTGGTCTTGGTTGCCAGCACGTCGACCCGGTTCCCCGGCAACAGGAACCCACCCACACCGACCACATCATCGACCCGTACCGATATGGCGCGTTTGTCAGGATCGATCAGGGACGCCAGGGTGCTGCCACCCAGGTGCTCACTCAGACGCGCGCCCCGCACGATGTCACCGCGCAGAATGTCGAACGTTGCGATCTTGCCCACGGCCTGTTCGCTGGAGTCAAAGGCATCGTCCGGGATCGTATCCATGGGCATGCGCACGGTCGTGACCTGTTGGGCCTCGACCATCTGCCCGAAGGGAATTGGTACGGTGGCGACCACCACACTTCGCAAGTGGTCATCGGGTTTGGCGTTAAGTCGTGCGCTCAGCCAGGAGTCAGCCATCCATGCGGCACCCAGGCCCATTACCAGGGAAACGCCAATCAGCGAAAGCGTACGAGAGCTCATGTCGGTATCTCCGATTCAAAGGAAGTCGAGCTGAACGAAGTAGTTGTGCCAGGCCCATTCCAGCTCTTGCGGCAACAGGGGCCCGGAACCGCCCAGGTAACGCTGGCGGTCGAGCGCCATGTTCAACAGGTCACGGGGATGGCAAGGCACCAGCGGCATGCCCTCGCCGGCATAAAGCTGCTGCAGCACATAGCGCACCAGCAGCGGGTCATGGGGAATGCCCAGACGTTCGCACTCCTGGCGCCAGATGCGCTCGTATTCTTCGGGCTTGAGGTAACCGAACTGCACCTTGTAGCCAATGCGGCGCAGAAAGGCCTCGTCAGCCAGTTCCAGGGGGTTGAGGTTGGTGGAAAACACCAGGACCAGATCGAACGGCAATTCGCAATGGCGACCGCCGCCCAGGTTGATGAAGTCGCGCTTTTCTTCCATCGGCACGATCCAGCGGTTGAGCAATTCGGCCGGGGCCATGCGCTGGCGTCCCATGTCATCGATGATGAACAGGCCGTTGCTGGCCTTGAGCTGCAACGCGGCCTGGTACTGGCGAGTAAAAGGGTCATAGCGAACATCCAACTGCTCCATGTTCAACTCGCCGCCCGTGATGACAATCGGGCGTTTGCAGCACAGCAGCCGACGGTCGATGCCTTCATTGAGCATCAGATTGTTCGATTGACTCTTGTCATCCAGGCGCTGATGCACTTGCGGGTCATAGATCTCGATCACCGACTCATTGATGACGATGGCATGGGGCACCCAGATGGCCTCGGCGAACAGCCGGATAAGACGACTGCTGACATAGGTCTTACCCGTGCCCGCCGGGCCGTAAATCATGATCGCCCGCCCTGAATTCAGTGCCACACCCAACTGATCGAGCATGCCTTGCGACAGCACCATGCCGGCCAGGGCCCGTTGCATGTCGGTGGCGGTAATACGCCCATGGTGAATGGTCTGGATCTTGATCAGGGACCGATAGCTACTCACCGGAAAAGGTGCCGCACCGATATAGCCACTGCGAGACAGGGCATCGCGGGCGGCACTGCGGCCACGTTCGGTCAGGCCGTAACGCAAGGCCTGCACACTTGTTTGCCCGAGCTGGCCGAGCACTTCGACACGACCGTCCTTGCGCAGGAACGCCAGGACTTCTTCCAGTACCGCGCCGGTCAGCGCCAGGCGTTCCACCAGCCGCGGCAGGTCCAACACACCGGCGTCGTGCAGATGCTTGCAGACCAGCTCGCCGAGAAAACTGTCGCTCAGGCCGGTGTCTTGAATCGTGCATGGCTGAGGTGCCAGGCGTTGCACCGCTTCCCGTTCACTGGGGTAGGCATCACTATCGTTGATGACGTGCATGACTAGACTCCCCAGCCATCGGCAATCAGCTGCCAGTAGACGCTGTTCAAGGTGCCGATCAGGATCGCGATCGAATAAGGAAAAGGTTTGCCGGCCACTTCATCCGCGGTAGGTGCCAGGTAAGCCTGGGCCCGCACAATCAGCCAGTAACGCTGGAGGGTCTGGAGCAACTGACCGCGGGCCAGCACGATCAGAAAACCGCACACGCCACCAGCAATCAGACTGAACAGCGCAGCCCACAATGCGTAATGAACCGGCAGGAAACTGCCCACCATGGCCATCAACTTGACGTCTCCGGCGGCCATGCCACCCACCGCATACATGGGCAAAAACAGCGCAAAACAGACCAGCATGCCCAGCAGGCTGTCGCCCGTTCCGCTGATCCCGCCTGTATAAGTCTGACCGGCCAAACCCAAGGCCAGGCCCAACAGGACCAGCGTGTTGGGGATGCGGTGGCGAAGCAAATCGCTCACCACCGCCACACCCAGCAGTCCTAGCAGCAGCACCGTCGACACCAGCAATTCCATGGACATGGCGCGTCTCCCTGTTGCAGTTATCGTTAGCAGGCCACGTTGCCGTTGACGGCCTGGCACAGCGCACGGATCTTGGTGTCCACCGCGCCGCCCAGAAGAACGAAGGCTGCCGCCACCAACACCGTGATCAAACCTCCCGCGACGGCGTATTCAACAATGGTCAGGCCATCTTCATCTTTGGCGAACCGGCTGATCGAAGTTCTTATTGTGTGCAGAGTCATTTTTTTCACCTCACCTTTGAATAAAGGTTGTAACGCCATGAACTGAGTTGTCGGGGACAACGCCAAGTCCATTTGAGTGATTCGTTGTACTCACAGCAAAAGAGTCGCAAGCGAGGCTTCCTTGAAAGCGGCCGTGTCCCCGCGCAGTTATCGCTATCAGCAGGCAACGTTGCCGTTGACGGCCTGGCACAGCGCGCGGATCTTGGTATTCACGGCACCGCCCAGAAGAACGAAGGCGGCGGCCACCAACACCGTAATCAACCCACCGGCCACGGCGTATTCCACAATGGTCAGGCCGTCTTCATCTTTGGCGAACTTCAGCACCGAAGCCTTGATTGTTTGAAGAGTCATTTTGCGCACCTCATCAGGGTTGTTTTCAGAGGCAGTACATTTGCAACTGCCTGATGCAACCCTAGTCAGCGGGTGGGGATAGCCGTTAGGAGGATTTTGCACATCGCTAGGATTATTTTGCGGGGGGAGCCAGGCATGCCTTGCGATTGCAACTCGCAACGATTCGCGCTCTGGCGTTCTGAGCATACGGCGCTTAAAAAACCGGCTTTTTATAAAAAATTATTCGGCGAAGTGATGGCACATTGGCAATACTGCTAGCTTAAGGGCAGTCGCAACGCTGAGTGGTAAGCACATGCCGTCGAATCTGACCAGAAAGCCAAAGCTGTTGTGGTTCGATCTGACTCACGATCGGTCCACCCCGGAACTTGTCAGCCAGTTCGAGGACACTTGCGACTGCACCCAGGCAAAAGATGCCCTGCTGCCCGGCGGGGAACAGGCGGACATGATCTGCATCCATTTCGATCGCCCGGATACGCCGGGCCTGAGGCGGTTACTGGAGATCAAACGCACCGTCCCTGCCACTCCCATCACCATGTTCACCGTGCAGCACTCCGAAGAACTGGCGGTCTGGGCCATGCGCTCGAGTGTGTGGGAATACATGGTACTGCCCCTGTCAGCCACAGAGAGGAAGCGCTACCTGACTGCCCTGGTGCAATTATGCGAGTTACGCCGCCACACCTGTGGCCCGCGCAAGACTTCGTTGATCGACCACGCGCCAACCCTGCCAGACAGCATCCGCCTGACCTCGGGGCACCAGAAACACCAGGCCCTGAGCCATATCATGCTGTACATCGACCAACATTTTCGCGACAGCATCGATCAGCGGGACCTGGCCAAGCGATGCGGCATGACCACGTTTCGCTTCAGCCGTGTGTTCAAGGAAGCCAACGGGCTTGGCTTCACAGATTACGTGCTGAACAAACGCATGAGCTTTGCCAAGGAACTGCTCGACAATAGCCAGATGCCTATCACCAGCATCGGCTATGAGGCCGGGTTCAAGGATCCCTCCTACTTCGCCCGCGCCTTCAAGCAGTACGCCAACTGCACACCCAGTGAATACCGCCTGGCGCGGCAGATGCGAACAATGATTCCCGCTCCCGAGCTGCCGGAAAACGAGCGTGCAGACGCACTTGAGAGCCTGGTGGAGAGCCTCGAAGATTGAAGCACGCTTTTTTCACGGACGAAAAAAAACGCCGCTCAATGAGCGGCGTTTTTTTGAATTTGGAGCGGGAAACGAGACTCGCATCTGGCGACCTACCCATTGAAAAATAAGGGTTTTCTTTTCTCGCCGAAGCAGGAAAAGACTTAATTCTGGACTCGTTTTTGGGGAGTATCAAGGGCCAAGAAGGGGGTGACTCCGGGCTGTGCCATTTCCTTCTATCCATAGCCAACCGGACGGGAAGCGTCCGCTCTGGACAGTTAAGCGATGGCTTACGAGGTGACGATGGCGCGTCGGTCCGTGAAGGACGGCAGGCTCATCTCGTCACGAGCGAGCACGCACCAACCGAGTCGATGATGCCTTTTCAGTACCAGCGGAACACGCCCGCCTTGTGGACTGCTTGTGCCCAAAATTCTCCGAAATTTAACATCCGCTCCGACCGAGTTGACCTAAACACGCGATAGATTGGGGATGACAGACTGCATGTACACATTAGTGACCTTCACCATTGCGGAACTGTTCGAAAAGGTATGGGAAACGCCGATGGGCAAATTGGCTCAGGACATCGGTGTGTCTGACGTTGCCGTCGCCAAGGCTTGCCGCAAAGCCGGCATACCTCTCCCTGGCCGTGGCTACTGGGCGAAGCAGGAAAAGCAGCGACCACGCAAACCCAAGCTTCCTGCTATTGAGGGCGTGATCCAATTCCAAGTTCTCGACCGTGCCCCCCTACCCGCTGCGCATAATGCAGAGACAAACTCACCTACAGTCCAGCGAATGATTGAAGTCCCGTCTCAATTGACCGAGCCCCACGCTCTGGTGAGTCAGTGGTTAAAAAGCGCAAAGGCAGCAAAGCTCAAAGATGGCTACCTCGATTACGCAGGCAAGCGTGTCTTGAATGCAATGATCTCCTCGTCATTGATCGAACGCTGCGCAATCCTGTTTGATGCACTGATCAAAGAAGGTGAAGCTGAAGGTTATGCATGGAAGATCAATGCTGAAGGAAAAACCATTGTCACTGTTAACGACGAGCCCATAGCCGTGCGACTCGTGGAACGCTTAGACAAACATACGATACCGCCCCCGCCTCCCCCCAAGCGCCGCCCCGGTGCTCCTTGGGAACCTGATTTTATGTCGCTGCGAAGGCCACAGTTTGAGTGGACCTCAACGGGTGAGCTGACCTTTCAGATTGAAGCGCGGATGGATTATGGGGAACGGAAAAATTGGAAGGACACCAAGACCGCACCGCTCGAGAAAAAACTACCTAGCATTTTGTCCGGCCTCACGTGCGCCTCAATCTCCATCAAGGCACTTCGAGAGAAAGAGGAGGCAAGAAATCGTGAATGGGCTGAAAATGAGAAACGTCGCCTTGAACGTGTCCGAGAAGCAGAAATACAACGTCGTCTCAGGCGGTCACTCGTTAAGCATACGGAGTGCTGGGAACGCGCCGAGCGCTTACGGGCGTTCATAAAGAGTGTTGAAGACAGCCTTAAATCTGCATCTCTGGCAGATCCCGAAATGGCCCAGAGATGGATTGATTGGGCTCACAAGCAGGCTGACCTCTTAGATCCACTCCAGGAGAATCTCGCACAGATCACCAATTTGGACGTGCAGCTGGAAAGCTGGTTCAGTGGTACACACTACGGCCAGGTGGAAAAAGGTTGGTGGTCCGAATAAGCGCTGAAAGGAGCATTCCTGCCTGGCTTAAATTCGTCGATTCGCCCGTCTCCCAGGACATGGTCCCTTACATCTCAACCTGCGTACCAAGCTCTATCACCCGGTTCAACGGCAGCTTGAAATACTTCAGGTTGCTGTTGGCATTCTTCAGCAAAAACGCAAACAGGTTTTCGCGCCACCGAGCCATACCAATGCGCTTGGTTGGGATCACCGTCTCACGGCTGAGAAAGTAAGTGGTTCGCATAGGACTGAAATCGAGCTGCTCGAGATGGCACTGACTCAACGCCAGCGGCACGTCAGGCTCCTCCATGAAACCGAAATGAAGGCTGACACGGAAGAACCCTTCGCCGTGGGCCTCAGCCTCAAAGCGACGGCCTGCGCAAACGCGAGGACTATCCTCGGAAACCACGGTCAGCAATACCACCCGTTCATGGAGCACCTGATTGTGCAGCAGATTGTGCAAGAGCGCATGCGGAACGGCGTCGGCCCGCGCGGTGAGGAAAACGGCGGTACCCTGCACCCGATGGGGTGGCTGTGAACGGACGCTGGCGATAAACAAAGGCAGAGGGAGCGCAGTCTCATCGAGCCGCTCGACGATGATCTTGCGGCCCCGTTTCCACGTAGTCATCAAGAGGAACAGACCGATGCCGGCAATCACTGGGAACGCACCGCCCTGAAAGACCTTCGGCGCGTTCGCTGCAAAATACAGGCTGTCTACCAGCAAGAAACCGATCAGCAACGGAATGGCCAGCCAACGCGGCGTTTTCCAAAGGAGCAGCACCACCGCTGACGACAGGATCGTGGTGATCAGCATCGTCCCCGTGACTGCAACGCCATAAGCGGCAGCCAGGGCACTAGACGACTCGAAACCGATGACCAGCAACACCACACCGACCATCAATGCCCAGTTGACCGTACCGATGTAGATTTGCCCCTGTTCATGGCTGGACGTGTGCTGGATGAACATGCGCGGAACATACCCAAGCTGGATAGCCTGCCGCGTCAGGGAGAAAGCACCGGATATCACGGCCTGGGAGGCGATGATGGTCGCCAGCGTGGACAGCGCGACCATGGGCAGCAGTGCCCAGCTTGGCGCCAGCAAATAGAACGGATTGCAAACCGCCTCGGGGTTTTCCAGGATCAGGGCACCCTGGCCGAAATAGTTGAGTGCCAATCCTGGCAGTACCAACATGAACCACGCACGAGAGATCGGCCTGCGACCGAAGTGGCCCATGTCCGCATAAAGCGCCTCCGCACCGGTCAATGCCAATACGACGGCGCCCAGGATCGCCACCCCGACACCTGGGTGGACGATGAAGAACTGTAATGCCCAGATGGGGTTCAGCGCCTGGAGCACCTCAGGTCGCTGCAAGATACCGTGGATCCCGAGTGCACCTAACACCACGAACCACAACACCATGACTGGTCCAAACAGAATGCCAATTCGCGCCGTGCCATGTTTCTGTATCAGGAACAGCGCCACCAACACGATGACCGAGAGTGGCACCACCCAGTTCTCTACACCATCAAAGGCAAGCTGAAGCCCTTCGACCGCGGAAAGCACTGAAATGGCCGGAGTGATCATGCTGTCCCCGTAAAACAGTGCGGCTCCAAACAGGCCTAGCAGAACCAGGACCTTGCTCATGTTCGGATAAGGTGACGACGCACGACGGGCCAGGGCTGTCAGCGCCATGATGCCGCCTTCTCCCTGGTTGTCGGCCCGCAGAATGAATAGCACGTATTTAATCGAGACAACCCAGACCAGAGACCAGAAAATCAGCGACAGGATGCCCAGCACCCCATCGTGATTCGCTTGAACCCCGAAGTGACCGGAAAACACCTCTTTCAGAGTGTAGAGAGGACTAGTACCGATATCGCCATAGACTACTCCGACAGCGGCAATGACCAAACCGACGCCGGATGTTTTAGTGGCTGAGTTTTCGTGTGCAATGGTCGCCGTTTCACTCAAGGGGGGCTTCTCTCAAACTGCGGGAGTAAGTACATGTATCCCTGGGCGTTATCACTGCAACGTAGATAAGACACAGGTCGCCAGAAATGCGCTTAGTATCCCGGTGACCAAGAAAAGCCTCCGTAAAAAAAACGTAAAATTCGAGCTATTGAGTCAAATTCGGAATTGCCCCATTGCCCGCCCGCTCCCTTTTCACCATCCGAGGTGATTTAAGGTTTTACGACGACACGGTGCATCGATCTGCTCAAAAACCAGCCTGATGAACGTCGTCAATCGCAAGGCAGCCCCATTTAAGATGCGTGACCTCTTCACCTATCGAAACAGCTTTTCTTTTTCCCTGCGCAGTAATAACGTAGCTATATCTACATTATTTCGATCTATCACTACATGAATAATTGGCTGACGCTGGTTCTCGGGTTGCCAACTGCAAACGCGACGGAGCGCATGCGCGCTTGGCGTGCCCTAAAAGCTTCGGGGGCTGCCGTCCTGCGCGACGGTGTCTACCTCTTGCCCGATACGGCTGCCTGTCGCGAAGCGCTGGCCGCAGTTGAGCGGGACATCCTCGCCATCAATGGCACCGCAGTTGTCCTGCCCGTGGTGGACCCGGCTGGCGAACGTTTTATCGAGATGTTCGACCGCAACGAGGATTACAGCAAACTGCGACTTGAGATCGAGGAATGCCGAGGGCAGTTGACGGCGGAAAATGCGCTGTCGACCACCAAGCAAATTCGAAAGTTACGCAAAGCCTACGATCAGTTGACCGTCATCGATTACTTTCCAGGCAAGCCCAAGCAACAGATCGACGCCGCTTTGCAGGAACTTGAGGCAGCAGTCAGCAAGGCGTTGTCGACGGACGAACCACATAGCCGGGACCTGCCAATAACGGTGCTCAGCGTGGTCGACTATCAGGGTCGTGTCTGGGCGACCCGCAAGCGCCCATGGGTTGACCGTTTGGCTTGCGCCTGGTTGATCCGGCGGTTCATTGATCCGCAGGCCCAGATCCTCTGGCTGAACCATCCCCAAGACTGCCCAGCCGAGGCCTTGGGCTTTGATTTCGATGACGCGGCCTTCAGCCATGTCGGCAACCGTGTGACCTTCGAAACCCTGCAAGCCAGCTTTGAACTTCAAGAACCAGGGTTAAACCGCATCGCGGCCTTGGTGCATTACCTAGATATCGGTGGCCCCCAACCCCTGGAGGCTGCCGGCGTAGAACGGGTGCTGGCCGGTCTACGCGCAACGATTTCCCATGACGACCATCTGCTGGCTGCTGCCAGCGCCATCTTCGACGGCCTGCTCGCCGCATTCGTGAAAGAGGAGCAACCCAATGAGTAAGGTTTTCGAATCGACGGTTGAAACAGATCTATCGAAGCCCGCGCCGATCAGCCTGCGTGAGGCTTTCTGGTTCTGGCTGAAGCTCGGTTTCATCAGCTTCGGTGGGCCAGCGGGACAGATTTCGATCATGCATCAGGAGCTGGTGGAACGCCGGCGTTGGATTTCCGAGCGACGCTTTCTGCATGCGCTCAACTACTGCATGTTGCTGCCCGGGCCCGAGGCCCAGCAGTTGGCGACGTACATCGGTTGGCTGATGCATCGAACCTGGGGCGGCGTGATTGCCGGAGCGCTGTTCGTATTGCCTTCGCTGTTCATCCTGATTGCCTTGTCCTGGATGTACATCGCTTTCGGTGAAGTGCCTGTGGTAGCGGGACTCTTTTATGGGATCAAGCCGGCAGTGACGGCGATCGTCGTACAGGCAGCGCATCGTATCGGTTCACGGGCACTGAAGAACAACTGGCTGTGGGCTATCGCCGCTGCGTCATTCACCGCGATTTTCGCCTTCAATGTCCCCTTCCCGCTGATCGTGCTGGGCGCCGCGTTGATCGGCTATGTCGGCGGTCGCCTGGTGCCTGAGAAGTTCAGGACAGGGGGCCATGGCGGCGCGAGAAAATCCTTCGGCCCAGCCTTGATCGATGATGACACCCCCTCCCCCGCGCATGCCCGCTTCAGTTGGATGAAGCTGACGTTGCTGGCATTGGTCGGCGCCGTGCTGTGGGCCTTGCCGATGGCGACCCTGACGGCCCTCTATGGCTGGCAAGGCACCTTGACCCAGATGGGCTGGTTCTTTACCAAAGCCGCATTGCTGACCTTTGGAGGCGCCTACGCCGTGCTGCCTTATGTTTATCAGGGTGCGGTTGGTCACTATGGCTGGCTGACCCCGACCCAGATGATCGACGGCTTGGCACTGGGGGAAACAACCCCAGGGCCGCTGATTATGGTGGTGGCTTTCGTCGGTTTTGTCGGGGCTTATGTCTCGCAGGTGTTCGGTGCCGATCAAGTGTTCCTGGCCGGGGCAGTCGCGGCCAGCCTAGTGACCTGGTTCACTTTCCTGCCTTCGTTCCTGTTCATTCTCGCTGGGGGCCCGCTGGTGGAGTCAACCCACAACGAACTCAAGTTCACTGCGCCTCTGACCGCGATCACAGCTGCAGTGGTGGGGGTGATCCTTAATCTTGCGTGTTTCTTTGGATATCACGTGCTGTGGCCGACAGGTTTCAGCGGCAGTCTCGACTGGCCTTCGGCGCTGATCGCGATTGCGGCGGCGGTTGCCTTGTTCCGCTACAAGCGCGGCGTGATTGAGGTACTGGTGACCTGTGCACTTGTCGGCTTGGCCGTACATCTGTTGCGCTAAAACACAGCGACTGACTAACGATCTCGCTTCCACGTACGTGAGGAAAACCTGCTCGTACCAAAGCCCAGCCTGACGCTGGGCTTTTGCCTTTAGTGACAGTGGTAATCGTTGGTCTTGTGGTTGCGGTGGCAACCTTTTGAATCAGTACCACCGCTGTGGGCAAAGGCAGTGACGGAAATAAACGAGAGTACAGCGGCGATCAGAATGGCAGACAGTTTCATCAGGGCTTGCTCCATGCGCGTGTTGTTATCGATGTGAGATCTTTCACAACTCGCAGAGTATGGCCAATTGCCTTTATCGAGCAAGCAACTACTTCATTCCTCTGTCGAGTGTTCGACGAAAGGCTCGAATGTCTATTTCTTGAGCTACCACGGCCTCTGGTTTAGGATGGCCTAATATCCTCCCTAGGGGGATGCAGAGTTCCTTGAGAACGAACAACTCGCCGCTCTCTTTTCTCAAGCGTACTTCGACAATCAAGTGATCACACGCCCTCCTCTGTGAGACGCCTCATGCTGAAAATACTCGCCAACCGAACCTACCGTCATCTCTTCCTAGCCCAAGTCATTGCGTTGGTAGGTACGGGGCTTGCGACCGTCGCATTGGGACTGCTGGCCTTCGACCTTGCTGGAGCCCAAGCGGGTGCCGTCCTCGGCACAGCGTTGGCGATCAAGATGACGGCTTACATCGGAGTTGCACCGATTGCCGCGGCTTTTGCAGAACGCCTGCCACGTAAGGCCATGTTGGTCTCGCTGGACTTGGTACGTGCTTTGGTCGCGCTGGCCCTGCCGTTTGTGACGGAGGTCTGGCAGGTCTATGTGCTGATTTTTATCCTGCAATCGGCCTCGGCCGCGTTCACTCCAACCTTTCAAGCGACCATTCCCGACATCCTGCCCGATGAGGACGAATACACCCGGGCCTTGTCTTTATCGCGACTGGCCTATGACCTCGAAAGTGTTGCCAGCCCTATGCTCGCCGCTGCATTGCTGACCGTGATCAGCTTCCATAATTTGTTCGCCGGCACCGTTATCGGTTTTCTCGCTTCGGCGGCCCTGGTCGCCACAGTATTGCTACCGAAAGCGAAGCCGACCCCCAAACGCAGCATCTACGAACGTACCACCCGCGGCATGCGCATCTTCCTGGCGACACCTCGCTTGCGCGGATTGCTGGCATTGAACCTGGCGGTAGCGGCGGCCAGCGCCATGGTCATCGTCAATACGGTTGTGTTGGTCCAATCGCGTTTCTCGTTGCCTCAGAGCTCCACCGCACTGGCACTGGCCGCGTTTGGTGGTGGCTCCATGATCGCTGCCCTGGTGTTGCCTCGGCTGTTGAAAGATATCAAGGACCGAACAGCGATGTTGTTCGGCGGAGGGATACTGGTTGTCGGCCTGGCCATGGGCATCAACCTGACCTCCTACCATTTACTACTGCCGCTTTGGATGCTGCTGGGCATGGGCTATTCGTTGGCACAGACTCCGAGTGGCCGGTTGCTGCGTCGTTCTGCCCATGCCGAAGATCGCCCTGCGCTCTTTGCCGCCCAGTTCGCGCTGTCTCATGCCTGCTGGTTGATTACCTATCCATTGGCAGGATGGCTGGGCGCCGACATCAGCTTGACGGCATCATTTATCGGGCTCGCCGTGGTGGCCGGCGGCGCATTGCTAGTCAGCGTGGTGATCTGGCGTCCTGCCCATGATCAGGACTCGATCAAACACTCTCATGAGAACCTTGCTGACGACCACTCCCACCTGGACGGCGAGGCTATTGAGCACGAACACCCGTACGTGATTGATGATCAGCATCGCCGGTGGCCAAATAACTGATCACGAGTTCAATCATTTTCAAAACTGGCCCGGCGCCGTCACACCAGCAAACGCACCGCTTGCAGAGCGGCGAGGTGGCCTGGGTAAAACCAGTAACCCCATTGCCCCACTGGCCAGACGTTGAGGCTTAACCTCTGGCGCAGTAACCAGAGCCCGATCAGCGGTGCCGCAAATGCAGCGCCCAGGGCCAGTATCGAATAGAGCTCCAGATCCAGCGCCCGACTGATAATGCTACTGCGGGTGTTGATCAACACGCACAGGCCCGCTGGCAACAACCACAGCACAGCGGGCCTGTTGATCACCAGCAAGACCGAGGCCGGGACAAGGACTCCGTAGAAACCAAACATCAACGGATCATCCAGCTCATTGGCAACGGCGGCAGCGAACAACGCCATGGCCCCACTCAATAATGTCCGATGGTGACATCCCCAGGCCACGACCAAGCCCAATGCCAGGGTCAGCAGCACGTTGTACGAGCCGGAAGTGCTGATCATGCGATAAGGCACCTGCGAAATGGCCGCGAACAACAGCATCAAGGCGAGGTAGCGGCCGTTTTTGTAAGTCAGCCATTCACCACGTCTGGACCGCGCGACGTTGGCCGCTATCGCGACACAAAACAGTGGGAATGAGAGCCGGCCTGGAATGAATGGCGTGCTCAGCTCCGGCCACACCAACCGCAAGTGATCGATGACCATTGTCAGCATTGCCAGCCATTTGATCAGATCAAGGCTGGTGCTGCGGCCTTTCAACGAAGGATCCAAGTCTGGGTGAGTCTCAGTCATAAGCCTTATGTGTTTAAACCGATCCAGCCGTGAATGCCCACGTACAGACCGACACCAATGATCAACACGCTGGACAAATAAGGAGCCCGCCGCGCAACGGTGCCCAGCCATGGCCAGCGGTTAGAGGCTTGCCGCGCGCCGATGGCCGCGGCCGCTCCCACGGTAACCAAGGTGATTGCCAAGCCGATGCTGAAGCACAGGACAAGCATACCGCCCAGCGCAACCTCTTTGACCTGAAGACAGAGCAGCAGCACGGTAATCGCGGCGGGACAAGGAATTAGCCCACCCGTCAGGCCGAAGACAATGATCTGGCCCGTGGTCACATCGCGATTGGTGAAGCGCTTGCGGATATCGTTGGCATGCGCCCGTTCGTGGGCGTCTTGGTACCCCTCTAATGACAGTTCCAGGCCTTCCAGTTCGGAGTGTTCATGCCCATGGTCATGCTCGTGGTACTCAAGATCGTAATCGTGGGAATGCCCAGCATGCCCAAGGCTCAAGCGAGCGCTGAATTCATGAGGCTCGGGAATATCGACCGTCGACTCCAGGAATCCATCGTGTTCGGCAAATGAGAACGTCTGAACGCTTCCATCGGGACGAGTGGTCGTCACGCGAACGTCCGCGGCGGACCAGGCATGGCCAGTCAACGTTTTCAGGCGCCAGTGTGGTGGCATGCCCAGCTCGAAGATCGAAAGCTCGACACGGCCGTGGCCGGTATCGATGCGATGGGTTTCATCATGATGCCCATGGTCATGTTCGCCGTGGTGATGTCCCTCGCCATGCTCGAACTTGAACATCTGTTCGCCACGCCATGTACGCCAGAGCATCCACAGGGCGATCGCGATGATCAGCGCAGCCGATGCGAGCTGGAAATATGGCTGCGTGGTCTCGGCGTCGAGGCCTTGGCCCAGGTACATGCCACCAATGGCGACCAACCACACCACGGCAGTGTGGGACAGCGTCGCCGCCAACCCCAGCAACACCGCTTGCTTGACCGAGCCCCGGATGGCCACGATAAACGCCGCCATCATGGTTTTCGAATGACCCGGCTCCAGGCCATGCAAAGCGCCCAGCAAGATAGCGCTGGGGAAATACAGCCAGGCGTGAGCGCCACCCTGTTGCAGCAATTCAGCAAAATTGGGCATCGTCGGGCCTAGAGGTACTTGGTGATTTGCTTGAAGGCTTCCAGCGGTGCGCGCTCACCCTTGTTCAGCGCCGAAACCGTGTCCTCCAGGCAGTGATCTATGTGATCCTGGATCAACGTACGCTTGGCCTGGCATACCGCTTTTTCCACCGCATGCAGCTGCTGGGCGATATCCACGCACTCACGTCCCTCTTCGATCATGAGGATGATGCTGCGCAGGTGACCGTCCGCCCGCTTGAGGCGCTTGATGATTGCTTCATGGCTTTGGTGGGTATGGGGATGGCTGTGTTCGTGCTCGTCACTCATGACTTGAGTCTCGGACTTCAATGAATTACGCTGGCAATCCTATCCCCCCATGGGGGATATGGCAAACGTATCACGATCCAAAACAACGAGTCGAAACACGACACTATGTTCAGCAGAACACTGACTACGACAGTGGTATTCGCGCTGGCTTTCGCCATGTTCATGGCCTGGGCCGGGCATACCCGTACGCTGTCGATGATGTCGCAACAGCCCTCCTGGGATGTCGCACAAGATGCTCATCATCATTCCCATGATGAGCAGGCCAACGTGTCTTGTTCAAACTGCTCGGATCACTATCACTCCCCCCTGACGCCCGATCATCAGCACGAGACGCCGCAACTCACCGCCACGCTGATCCTGGCGGCCCAGCCACAGCTCTCTCCACAAGCCGAGGCCCTTGGTTACGCCGTTCCTCGTCCGCCCATTTTTCTGATCGAACGTCCACCTCGTCCTTCGCTTGCCTCCTGACATGGTCGCCCTGCGGCCCTTGATCACTGCAACGAAGGATTTTATCCATGTATTCGCACTCAATGAGTGGCGTCGGCGCGTTCACTGCGCCATCGCGTCGCCCACTACTGCTGTTGTTTCTCTTGCTCGCGTCATTTCTTCTCGGAATGCCCGAAGCTCTCGCTCACGCCGTCGCTGAAGGCGATAAAGGCTTCATCCAGGAAAGCTCCGGCGTCATGTTGCTGCCCTTCATCTACATGGGCGCCAAGCACATGATGACGGGCTACGATCACCTGCTGTTTCTGTTCGGGGTGATTTTCTTCCTGTATCGCCTGAAGGACGTAGGGCTCTACGTCACGTTGTTCGCCGTCGGACACTCGGTCACGCTGCTGCTCGGCGTGCTGACCGAGGTCAGTATCAGCTCATACATCATCGACGCCATCATCGGTTTCTCGGTGGTGTACAAGGCGCTCGATAACCTGGGCGCATTCCAGCGCTGGTTCGGTTTCCAGCCCAATACCAAGGTCGCCACGCTGATCTTCGGCCTGCTTCACGGGTTTGGCCTGGCAACGAAAATCCAGGAATACGAGATCTCGTCCGACGGCCTGATTCCCAACCTGATCGCCTTCAACGTCGGCGTAGAGATCGGCCAGTTGCTGGCCCTCAGCGCCATTCTCATTCTGATGGGGTATTGGCGGCGCACCGGCAGTTTCTGGCGGCACGCCTATACCGCCAATGTCGCCATGATGAGTGCCGGTTTCCTTTTGATGGGTTACCAGATCACCGGCCTGTTTGCCTCAGCCTAAGGAATTTCAACCATGTTCAATACGCCACTTCCCACTGTTAATGAATTACCCAGCACCCGCCAACTGGTGCGCTCGACTGTCATCGCCTTGTTGACCGCGGTCGGCTTGTTGGTCACCGTCGTTATGCCTTCGGAATATGCGATTGATCCAACAGGCGTGGGCCGTGTACTGGGCCTGACGCAAATGGGCGAAATGAAGATCACGCTCGCCCAAGAGGCGTTGGCGGATGCAGCGCCGCAGCCGGTGCAAGAGACTCCAGCTCCGGCTACGCAGACTGCAGCGGTCACTCCCGCGGCTCAACCTGCGCCTCCACCCGCCGCCCAGCCCGACCCAGCCCTGAAGACAGATGAAATGACCGTCACGCTAAAACCTGGTGAAGGGACAGAAATCAAGCTGGAAATGCTCAAGAACACCACCGTCAGCTATGAATGGGCGGCATCTGGTGGGCCGGTAAACCATGACACCCATGGCGAACCCTACAACGGCGAAAAGGGCTATTTCCACAGTTACTCCAAAGCCAAGCAGGTCAAAGGCGACAAGGGCGAATTCACGGCTCTGTTCGACGGCACCCATGGCTGGTTCTGGCGTAATCGCACGAATAACGACGTGACTATATCGCTGAAAACGACAGGTGATTACCTGAGCGTCAAACGCTGATTCCAGTCGAAACACATTTTTAATTCTTACGGAAAACTCAATGAACGCCTCAACCACGCTGCTCCGTTCCGTGCTTCTGATTTGTTTTATCGGCCTGATGACCGCCTGCAGTGGCGGCGAGAAGCCTGCTGAATCCGAAAGCTCGGGTCATGGGCACTCGCACGAGTAATGCCATAAAACAAAGGGCCGCAAATGCGGCCCTTTGTCCATCGCAGATACGACACGCCGTTCTCACGGTGCGTGGGCCTGTCAGATTCTGTAATAAATCGCCTCGTATGAATTGTTAAAACCGTTGTAGGATTTCTTCCCAAAATTATTTCCAGGTCTGTATGAACACCCTCCAGGAACCTCCCTGTCGCCTTTCGAAGAACCGCTTTCCCCCCAGCGCTCCAGCAGCGCCCTGCATACACTCGTTGCAGTCCCCTTCCCTCGTATTGGCCGTCCGAGGAAGCGAATAATCCATGGAATGGATCGTTGACCCCACGGCCTGGCTGGGCCTGCTGACCTTGATCGTGCTGGAGCTGGTGCTCGGCATCGATAACCTTGTATTTATCGCCATCCTGGCTGACAAACTGCCGCCCGAGCAGCGCGACCGTGCCCGTATCATCGGCCTGTCCCTGGCGTTGCTGATGCGCCTTGGCCTCCTCGCCAGCATTTCCTGGATGGTGACGTTGACCAACCCGCTGTTCGAGGTCTTCAGCAAGACGTTCTCGGGCCGGGACTTGATCATGTTGTTTGGTGGTGTGTTCCTGTTGTTCAAGGCAACCATGGAGTTGCATGAGCGACTCGAGGGCCACGTGGCACAACGTTCCGGCAATGCCGCCTATGCGATGTTCTGGCCTATCGTTGCGCAGATCGTGGTGCTGGATGCGGTCTTTTCCCTGGATGCGGTGATCACCGCCGTGGGTATGGTTGAGCACCTGTCGGTGATGATGATCGCGGTGATTTTCTCCATCGGCCTGACGATGATTGCAAGCAAGCCATTGACGAAATTCGTTAACGGCCACCCTACCGTTATCATGCTGTGCCTGGGTTTCCTGATGATGATCGGCTTCAGCCTCACTGCTGAAGGCCTGGGCTTCCATATTCCGAAAGGCTACTTGTACGCCGCGATTGGCTTCTCGATCCTGATCGAACTGTTTAACCAGTTGGCGCGCTCGCGTCGCAAGAAAAGCCTGCAAGGTCTACGGCCAATGCGCGAGCGTACCGCCCATGCGGTGTTGCGCCTGCTGGGTGGCCAAAAACTGGACGCCGATGAAGTCGGCGAGGAAATCGCCGACATGCTGGAAGGCGACGAACCGGAACAGGTTTTCCATCGGCGCGAGCGGGTCATGATCAGTGGCGTGCTGCAATTGGCTGAGCGCCCGATACGCAGCGTGATGACGCCTCGGGCGCAAATCGACCACCTTGACTTGGCAGATGCTGCGCAAGACATCCGTACGGCGCTGATGCACTCTTCGTATTCACGCCTGCCGTTGATTCGAGAAGGACGCGTGGATGAGCCGCTAGGCTTTGTCCATAAGAAGGAACTGCTCAAGGAAATACTGGCGGGCAATCAGCCGAACCTGGAAATCATGGCGCGCAAAGCCATCAACCTGCTCGACAGCTTCACGATCCTCAATGCATTGGAGCAAATGCGTAAGGAGTCGACCCACATCGCGTTTGTGGTGAATGAGTTTGGTGACTTCGTCGGCCTTCTCACCATGACCGACATCCTGGAGTCCATTGCCGGTGAGCTGCCGGATGCCAGTGAAATCGAAGGCCCGAACATCGTCCCCCAGGAAGGCGGTTTTCTCGTCAGCGGTGCCTTGAATCTCAGTCAGATTCGCGAGCACATCGGCTTCCTGGTTGAAGCGACGGAGGATTACCAGACGCTGGCTGGTTTGGTGATGAGCCTGCTGGATCGTCTGCCGATGATTGGGGATACCCTGAGTTGGCAGGGATGGAGCATGACCGTGATGGAGGTTGAAGAACGCCGGGTGACCAGGGTGCTGTTGCGTAAGGAATAGACGTAGAACAAGGCCGCATTTGCGGCCTTGTTTATTTTCGCTGCCTGCAAATAAAAGAAGGCGAAAAACGCCACTGGAAGAGGAAGAAAAACGTCGATCTGAACGCGCCCGAGAAGCGGAAACACGACGTCGTCTCAGATGGTCCCTCGTACGAGTGCTGGGAACGCGCCGAGCGCTTACGGGCCTTAAAAGGTGTTGAAGATCGCCTTTGGATCTGCTTCGTTGCGGGATCCCGAAATGACCCAGAAATGGATTGATTGAGTTCACAAGCAGGCTGACCTCTTAGATCCACCGCAGGCGAATATGGGGCAGATCACCAATCTGGACGTGCAGCTAGAAAGCTAGCTCAGTGCTTAAGTACGGCTAAATGGAAACAGGTTGGTGGTGCGAGTAAGCGCTGAAAGAGCATTCCGTTCTTACCCGCCTGGCTTAATTTTGTTGGGCATATCAGCCCGTGACATCTTATCTTGGATACCAGACTCTATCACCCGATTCAACGGCAGCAATGAAATATTTCAATTTGTTGTTGGCATCAACAGGAATGCAAACTGAATCGTGCCCCCACGGCCTGGCTGAGCCTGCTGCCCTGATCGTGCTGGAATGTGCTCGACATCGATAACCTCGTATTCATCACCATCATGGAAGACACCTCCCCCGAGCTGCGCGACCGTACCAGTGTGACCTGCTTGCCTTTCGCATTGCTGATGCACCTTGGCTTGCTGGCGAGCATCTTTTAGATGTGATGCAGCTTGAAGTCCTTCTTTTCCCACTCAGGGTCGTTCGCGGCCGTCAAGACAGGCAGAAAACTGCCAAAAGCGGTCACATCAACTCGCACTCTGGCCGTTAAATTCGAAGCGCTCGTGTCCTCCGCCGCACTTCTTTTTTGATACCATCACGCCATCAGAAAGGAGGCAAGCATGGCCAATCGGAGTGGATTCGAAAAGGTGATCCGAGCAATTGCTCGGGAGACAGCCAAGCAGCAACGGCTGAACGAGTCGGAACGTCGCGCTGCACTACGTGCCTCTGAACGCGCGGAACGTCAGCGGCTCAGAGCGCAGGCGATTCGTGAGCGTGACCAAGCACGATATGACCGCCAATCTGAGCGAGCCGCTAAACAAAACTACATGGAGTTTCGTGAGCAAGAGGTTCGTGACGGTAACGCAACCATTCGATCTTGGATAGGTGGTTTACAATCCATATTATCGTCAACGCTGATGGTTGATGACACCGTCACGTTCGACTCGCTTCGTATCACTGACAATCCGCCCCCATTCACACCAGCAAAATCTTTAACAACGGTAATTGAAGGCCCAGCACTGCAATTCTTTACTTCCAAAGTTGCCCCCTTGCCTTGGTATCTTTCACTGATACCAAAGTTTAAAGTAAGGCATGCCGATCAGCTGAGAGCCGCTAAGGAACGATTTCAATTAAGCGAGGAAGAGCATAAAGCCCAGGATGTCGAGCGTCTGGAAATGCTGAAGAACGCGCGAGAGACCTATGAGCGTGGCGTGTCGGCGTTCCTGGAGAAAAAGGCGCTCCGCGACTCTGAAGTCGATGCCTTCCGCTACTCGTACTATGAAGGAGACCCCGAATCAATTGTCGCTTATTGCAGCATGGTCCTAGAGAAGTCCGATTATCCAGAAGGGTTCCCGCAAAATTTCTCTTTGGCGTTCCTGCCTGAATCGAAACAGCTTGTAGTGGAATACGAGTTGCCCACCTCGGATATCATTCCTGATGTAGCCGAGTATCGTTACATAAAATCGAAAGACGAGGTTTCCACTAAACAGCGCAAGCCAGCTGAGATCAAATCTTTATATGCCGACCTCATCGCAAGTCTCGCACTTAGGTGTCTTCATGAGCTTTTCGAGGCAGACCAAGGAGAGTTCCTAGAGGTCTGCTGTTTCAACGGTTATGTGAACACCATTGATCCCGCAACTGGCCGGGAGGTGCAACCTCATCTCGTGTCTGTGCGCACCACGCGTGAAACATTCATGGAGATTGATCTTGCGCGCGTGGATCGTGCCGTCTGTCTGCGAAACCTCGGCGCACATGTCTCCCGATCCCCAAGCGAAGCGCAACCGGTTAGACCAATTATTGAATTCAACATGGTCGACAAGCGTTTCGTGGATCAGCAGGATCTGGCCTCAAATCTCAGTTCAGCAACAAATTTAATGGATCTCAACCCCTATGAGTTTGAAGCGCTGGTGGCAAATCTATTCGGAAAAATGGGGTTAGAGTCAAAACTAACCAGATCATCGCGTGACGGAGGAGTCGATTGCATTGCTTACGACCCTCGTCCTGTATTAGGCGGCAAGGTAGTTATCCAAGCAAAGCGTTACAAGCACACAGTTGGCGTTTCAGCAGTCAGGGACCTCTATGGGACCATGATGAATGAAGGCGCCAATAAGGGAATTTTGGTCACGACAAGCGGCTATGGCCCCGACGCGTTTGAGTTCGCGAAGGACAAGCCCATCGAGCTCATCGAGGGCGGGGGCCTGCTTTTCCTTCTCCAAGAGATTGGGATTGAAGCGCGAATTTTGATGCCTGTGGAGTAGCAAGAGATTAGTCTAAATACTTGAATAGAGTAAAGATTTGGTCCGAGCATTTCTATGCACAACCGAGTGCGCAGGATCCAAGCGCAGGCCTTCTTGCCACGAGCAAATTTTAAGGACCGCTCCGGGTGATTGCTGCCATTCGCGTCAGGCGCCTTTCGGCCAAAAGGAGCCAGTCAGGTGCGTCCAGGGAAACAGGGGCAATTCAGTAGCAGAGGCAAGCTCTGGTATTGGCATAGCGAATCGTTAGCGCTTGCGGCAGAGGGGAGCGTTGGCTTGCTACGACTTACGTCCGTATGCAAAATCGGGTGGCTAAGACGAAGAAATCGATCTCCACCCGTATACCTGAAGATTTAGGGACTGTACATGATGGTGGAGTAAATGCGGCAGATCACACAGCGTTTTTCCTACATAATGCTGTGCCAAACCCAGAGATGGTTAACACTTAACAAGGCGCTGCTACGGAAAATTTATTCGCTGGTGCTCCTAAATTTCCGCGGTAAATGCCTAAAAAGTGGTTAAAATCCTTCGCTTCGCTCCCTGGGACTGCGTGCCGTAGTCCCTTAATCTAAAAGTTATAAGCAAGGAGAGAAATTTTGACCGGAGTAGGTTTTCGCACACCTTTTATTGTTTTGTTCGGCGTATTTTTGTTACCTCTACTATCATTTAAAGATTATTCCGAAGCGCTAGATGGCTTTGTTTCAGAGCCATTGTATTGGGCTAGTGGTTTTGCAAGCCTAGAATTGGCTTTATTGATGTTGCTACTCAAGTTTAAGGAGTCCACTCTCACCAGGACAGCTGAAAATTTAGGTCAGATTTTATCTTTTACCTACGGTATGTTTATAACAGTTGTCATAGCTTTAGCAGTGAAGAATTTTTACTTATATATACAAGCAATAATAATTTGCCTTTGCCTAACCCTGCTAATGCTGCTAGTAGACGTTACATACACTGGAAGATCAGCATGGATAAATGATAAATTTAGTAAAAGCACCAATAAAAAAGCCAATATATTGGCTCAAAAACTACTAATATTCGCTATGCTATTATTTTTCGTCGCGTATATTTTATTGATTTACTGCAAGTAAAGTTATAACAGGCCGCTCAAGCATCGCACCTTTGGCGCTGGACAAATTTTTAATTTATGGCTTTGTGGTTTTGCTGCGCAAAAGTAATCCACAAAAATACGACTTACAAACTGCCGCTTAGCTCGGCGTTATGCAATAATCAGGAGTAAGAATGAGTTCAATAGTTAGAAAAATAGTAAACTCATTGAATAAAGGAGTTTTGGATGAGCTTGAATTGTCTCGAGAAATCAAGCACCCAGGTGAAAATGGAAGAGCTAGAGAGCAAATTCTTTCAGGTTTCTTAAGAAAGATCATTCCATCAAAATTTTCTGTGGATACCGGGTTTGTTATAGATACAGTAGGCGGAATAAGTAATCAAATAGATATTGTTATTTACAGAAGTGACTACCATTCTGTTCTTGAGGTTGGAAATATAAAGCACTTCATGATTGAGTCTGTTGTAGCTGTTATCGAAAATAAGGCTTCTATATCTGATGCAAAAACTTTAAATCAAGCTTTTAATAATATCAAATCAGTAAAATCTTTAGACCGCTCAAGTCGAGGAAGGAATATAATCGTATCTCCACGAGGCGCCTATGATAAAAATAATTTTCAGCATCAAGTCTTTGGTGCCATATTAACAGAGCGGTCACTTTCGAGTAAAAGTTTAAAAAATGAATTTATAAGTTTTTTTGAGAAAACGCCTGATAAAAATCTGTGGCCAAATATTTATATCGATGTCCGAGCTTCATCTTTTAGATACGTTGATAGCAAAGAGCATGTAACGGTAATTCCAAGAAATGCTGTAGCTTTTGCAATATCAGACCCAGAGGCAGAAAATTATACGCCTCCTCTTATTGAACTAGCATATGAGTTGATATCCTACCTTAGGATTGTTCCACTGATTGACTTTCAACCTCATGAGTACTTTTTTGGAGTAAGCGGTAGAGCGAAAGAGTATGTCAGCATTCCGGAGTTATACCGAGGCTGAAATGCATAGCAAATGCATGTTGTCGGACTGGTTCTTCACTACGTGTTGCCACTGGAGCATGATTAACCCAGTAGCTAATGTATCATTGCCTCAAGCGGTTATGAAGTAAACCATTATTGGCTTTGGATCTTTAGAGAGTTGACGCGTGTCAACGTTACCCCAGCAGCTGGGTCAATTCGGTATCACCTGCGACAGATCGTTGTCTGTCGCACCAAGCCACCGTCGCTTAAATCCTAAGTTACGCGACGTTGCGCTCGCACCGCAGGATAAAGCTTTGCGGCGTCGCGTGAGTCTGTCGCAGGTGCTCAATTATCTGCGACATGAAATTCGGTCACTGCCGCTCTGAGAAGGATTGGATGCGACTCCGATACGCCTGCCATTTCTCAGGGTTGGGATCTGCAACCGTAGCTAGTCACGATGGCGATTTTGTGGCTGCCACGAATGTCCGGATATGGCCGATTACTGCCACTGAATCACAGCAAGCGCTCGCTTATTCAACCGCCCTTTTGTTTCCACCCCTTCCGCTGCTACGCTCTTGAGTTCTCGATTGGAGTCGAAAACAATGCCCAGCGAATATTCACTTTCTGATGTTCTTGAGCGGCTGTACCAAAATCAGCTCGCCTTGGAGGCCGCGGTGATGGAGCTGACCTTGAAGGTAGAAGACCAAGGTGCAGCGGAGATTGGTGCCAACGTCCGAGGTGCACTTCAGACCATCGGAGAGAATGCCGGACACATCAAGCAGGGCTTGGCTAAGCTGAGAACCCAGGGTCACTGATTTAACGGCCCATGCGATGGCGAGCTTGGCGGTTATCCTGCACAGCATAAAGGCTGGACTCGCCGAAGTGTCAGAACTCCCGCGCGGTGCGCGGCGACATCGTGAAGATACGGGCGCTCTCAACCTCCCGTTATGAAAGGTGGCGCACCTTGATAATCCTGCCCGAAGCTACCTTATGCTTGGGCTTGGCCATCCGAATAACCGTGTGCAGACCATCGGCCGTTGTTTCAACGAGCACGCCATCCCTGATTTCCATCACACTGAGTCCGGCCGCCAGCGTATTGATATAGGCCGCCTTAATCGCGCCTTTCGCCATGGCTGGAATTTTCTCTTCCAGCCGGCTCACCAGTTCATCACTTAACATCTGGTTGACGTCCATAACGAGCTCCGCATTTCTAGGCCAGCACGGAACCAGCCATCGTTGTTGCTGCGCTCTGTGGCAGGCGCCGCCCCTTCCTTGGGATGTACGCGAAACGTGTCTGGCCGTCGACACCACGTAAAATTTGTACGGAAATTACCATTAATGCCCCTATTAAAGCCCCCGTCTTTAGCAAGATCTTATGACTATTGAATGGCGATTTCAGCCTCAGAGAGCGGATTCCAGAGGCCACTGTTCGGTCATTTTGACTCAGCTTTTTCCCGCAATGATAACGACCCCAATCCGCTCTGCCAGATTGAGCACCGTGTCGAACACAGTCGAGTCGCCGGTCAAGCTGCATGACGCCCCCTGCGGATGGAGTGCGCCGTCAGGAATCCGGTCACCAAAGAGCACCACCGCACGTGCCGAATCATCTTGTCGCGACACCCAAGACAGCCCTTGGGCATCTGGACACTGACGGTGGATAGCCTCGGCCCATTTGCGCGTCGCAGGATATTGATCTTTCTCAGTGTCGATCAATTGTTTGCGCGTGATGCCCAGTTTCCGCAGTGGCACGCTGGATAGATCAACCAGGTGCAGCGGTTGGCTAACCTGGACGGCAGAATGCACCTGTCCAGTCAGCTTGCCTTTGTCGAAGCTTTTAAACCCAGCCGTATGGGGAACGTCGTGGAAGACGGTCTCCATCAAGGCGCAATCGACTGTCGTGCCTCCATACAAGGTGGGAATCGCCCGCCCCTGATCATCCTGGATCGGGCTGAAGCGTGCGTTGCCGTGCACACCAGGATTGAATTGATCAGGCTGATACTTATCCTGATGCACACGGTGAAGCACATCGCCTTTGGCGATCACGGTGAAAGTGACGTGCAACGTAGCCGCAGGCACTGGGGTAACGGACGCCGCCAAATCCGTGGAAGGCGTCGCCCTACCCTCACTGGACTCGGTACGCTGCTTAGCCATGGACAATGCCCTGGATTTCATCCAGTGCAGCAGCAATCACCCGATCAGGCGCCGATGCCAACAGGTCCTGAGGTCTTTTGCCGCCCAGAAAACTATTATCGGAGCGAAACCAGTAAGCCATCCCCCAGCCGTCCTTGTGGCCAGCGAAAGCCTCAATGATTTTGGCCAGTGCCTTGAACGGCCGATAGCCCGCGTCCGGGTCCAAGCCGTAGCCAGGGAAATAGTCGACCCCACCGTGGCTGATGGCAAAGATCTGCCCCTGCTTTTTCCATTTGTTGGGCTGGGCACTCGGGTTTCTAGTACTCAACTGGGCCACCTGGGCGATGTCTGCGGCGGTCAGCCAGTCACCGCTTTCCAACACCGCTTTGCGAGCCTGTACCAGCATTGCCGCTTCCTTGAGCAAGCGAGGCGAAGGCGGCTTACGCGTCACAAACACCTCGGCCAGTCGCTCCAGCGACTTCGGGTCCTGACGCTCCTGCAGCACCTCGTACATCGAAGAAGCCACATTGGCGAAGTTTTCCGCCAACGCCTCAAATACGCTGAGGTTAACCTGATCGAAAGACACGACCAGCACTCGGTCCGCATGCGAGCGGCTTAAGCTAGCCCGAATCTCCTTAGGCGTACCGACCAAGGTGGAGACGCCCGACTGCTCTGTAACGCTCATGGAAATCTCCTCATCAGTTATCTGCGCTATCCAATCCTAGCATATCTTTGATAACCCCAGCCCTAGCCTAGCCTCCATTCATCTGGATGCATAGATAGGTTTGAGGGAGCGCGCCGTGCCGTCGCTCAGCGCATGGCGTTGGGGTGAGAAGCCTAAGGACACGATCTTGGCATTCAGGTGCTGCGAGCGGACTTGTTCAAGACATGCGTTGAAAACCGCAAGAAGTCGCGTAGCACAGTGGCGCTGTCAGCAGACCACGATCTCGATTTAATTACAGTCCGGTCACCGTCGTCGGTGATATCGATTCGTTGAGCATGCGCCGGGGCGAGTTGGGCTCTGCTCCTCCATGAATCACGGCGTCGGTGGCGGTAAGCACTGAGCAGCCATCGACTGAATTCTCGAGGAGGACTGACAACTGCCGGCCAGAAGTGGCAAGGCGGTCACGTAGACGAGCCTGATTCGTTGTGCATCGCTCAGTTCCTTAATGGGTCTGTTCGTTGGCCGACAGACGCTGCTCCAGTTCCAGGCGCCTTCCAGCTCGGGACCCGCCGCTCCACGTGGCCTAAGTAATCTACAGGGCTACATTGCGGAATTGTAGGCATCAAGCCTTGCGATAAATACCCAGTCGAGCCGTAGATGGAAGGGGTAACAGCTTCGTCGAGGTGAGAGTCATTGCCCTCCCTACACCGAACGCTAGCGCTGTACTCATAGACTCCCCCGGCCGCTCCTTGTAGTACTCCTCAAAAAGCATCGAACCTTCTCCGTCGTATGCACCAACAAACAATTGAACCGCCCCGGTGCGGGAAGTCCGCACCTGCACATCAATCTGCCCACCGTCTGAGAGCAAGCCATCGTGACAACGATTGTGAAGCTCGCTATCGGACCACTCCCAAAACACTCGCCTTCGTTGTTTTAAATACATCTGTCGTGGCCTTGGGGATTATTTGTATCTTTTACTCCTTATTTTATTTGGAAAGTAAGGAAATCGAACTTTTTATTGAACTATAATCTCACTGCACGGTACTCGCGCGCCCGTACCTCTTCTTACCTGCCTGCCGGTGAACCGCGGGCGAGAAATTCTTACGCCCGATAAAAATCGGCTGCGCGATGCTGCGATTGGCGCCAAGTTCGGCTTTAGAGAGCGAATTCAAGGGGCGCTGCTCGGTCATTTTGGCTCAGTTTTTCCCGCGATGATGACGACCGATCAGGTCCGCCAAATCTAGCACCGTGTCGAACACAGCCGAATCCTCAGTCAAGCTGCGTGACGCCCCCCTGCGGATGGAACGCACCCTCAGAAATCCGGTCACCGAAAAACACCACCGCACGTGCCGGGTCATCTGTCCCGACACCCACGACAGCCATTGCACATCAGGGTAGTGACGGAGGGTCGCCTCTGCCCATTTGCGCGACGCGGGGCATTGATCTTTCTCAGTGTCGATCAATTGCTTGCTGGTGACGCCCAACCTACGCAGGGGCACGCTGGACAAATCAACCAGGTGTAGTGGCTGGCTAACCTGGACGGCAGAATGCACCTGTCCGACCCTTCACTCATCCCGAGGCATAAATAGGGTTAAGAGGCACGCCTTCGAATGATGCCGCGCCCCTCCCTCAAGGACCGAGGATTTGCAGCACATCAACGCTAAAACGATGCTCAGGAGGCGCTTTGCAGGTCAACAGCTTGGCATTGCGCTCAAGGCGTCGCTGATCGCGGGGATCGATACCCTTCGCGATCAGCGCCCTGGCGATATCACGCAGAACGCGAGCATCGCGTAGACCTATTTCAGGATAAGTACCGAGCGAAATACGAGGCTGCTTGCCCGCCCAAGAAAAGCGGAAGTGCCAGCTCTTGGTGCCTTTCGTATTCACGAAAAGAGCAAGGCCGTCAAAATCAGGAAGGGTGTAGTTTTTGGCGCGAGGTTTGGCGTGCCGGATCGCCGTACTGGTAAGAACCATCGTACTAACTCTACTCATATGAATGAAGGAGTGTTGTAGGGCTTTCAGAGGGTCAAGCAGCTCTAAAAAATGATTTACCAAGCATCGAATTGATGTACTAAATAATGTACTAAAAAGTCGTGGCTATTGATGTATCAGAATGGACTTTACTGGAATAAAAAAAGAGGCCGAAGCCTCTTTTTTTGGTTTCTACATACTTCAATGGAAGTCTATAGAAAAATAATTGGAGCGGGAAACGAGACTCGTATCTGGTGTCCTACTCATTGAAATGTAAGGGGTTTATTATCTTGCCGGGGCAGGAAAAGACTTGATTCTGGACTTGTTCTTGGGGCGTATCAAGGGCCAAGAACAGGTGGCTTTGGACTATGCGATTTGGTTCGCCCCCACAGGTAATTGGACGTAAGCGGCCCGAAGCCCATCACAGTCAATCAGCCGTACGCCTGCCGTGCCGGCCAGCTCTTTTTCTGCGAGCTGACTACTGAGCTAAGCCTTAACTCCTTGTGCCTTTACAGACAGGAAATTTGGAGCCCCCCCAGAACGAGAGTGTCAGATTTTTTGTGTGCGAGCGGTGATGGCGTACCGTGAGGCAGGCCTTCATTCGATAGTCGACACATCCCCTTTCC
This sequence comes from Pseudomonas sp. JL2, assembly GCF_031570495.1. Classification (NCBI taxonomy): domain Bacteria; kingdom Pseudomonadati; phylum Pseudomonadota; class Gammaproteobacteria; order Pseudomonadales; family Pseudomonadaceae; genus Pseudomonas; species Pseudomonas sp. JL2. The sequence goes on along the minus strand of NZ_JAKUDH010000004.1, from coordinate 171,193 downwards.
CGGGACTGATGAGCAAACCTCATGAAGCCTTGCCGATTTACCCGTCTAGTCCTCAGTCGTTAGCGCGCTTACTGTTCCCCAACGCAAGCTTGGGAGAACGAAATGCACAAGCGCACACTTGGCAACAGCACACTTGAAGTGTCGGCACTCGGCTTTGGCTGCATGGGTTTGAGCCATGGTTACGGCCCGGCGACGGACACTGCGCAAGCGATCGCGCTGATTCGTTCGGCGTTCGATCTTGGCGTGACTTTTTTCGACACCGCCGAGGTCTACGGCCCTTATCTGAACGAGCAAGTGGTAGGCGAAGCCCTGGCACCAGTGCGCGATCAAGTGGTGATCGCCACCAAGTTCGGCTTCACCTTCGGCGGCGACAATAAACAGCAGATTCTCAACAGCCGCCCCGAGCACATCCGGGTTGCTGTCGAGGGTTCATTGCGTCGACTCAAGACTGATTACATCGATCTGCTGTATCAGCACCGCGTCGATCCGGACGTGCCCATCGAAGACGTCGCTGGGGCGGTGAAAGATCTGATCAGCGAAGGCAAGGTCAAGCACTTCGGCCTGTCGGAGGCTGGCGCGCAGACCATTCGCCGTGCGCATGCGGTGCAGCCGGTCACAGCGCTGCAAAGCGAATACTCGCTGTGGTGGCGCGAGCCCGAGCAGGAGATCCTGCCCACGCTTTGGGAGCTGGGCATCGGCTTCGTACCGTTCAGTCCATTGGGCAAAGGGTTTCTCACCGGCACGGTGTCGGCGGAGGCCACTTACGGCAGCGACGACTTCCGCAGCATCGTCCCGCGTTTCAGCCAGTCGGCGCTGCAGGCCAATCAGGGCCTGGTGGTGTTGATCCGGCAGATCGCCGCGCAGAAACAAGCGACACCGGCCCAGATCGCGCTGGCCTGGCTGCTCGCGCAGGCACCATGGATTGTGCCGATTCCGGGCACGACCAAACTGCATCGCCTGGAAGAAAACCTCGGCGGCGCGGACATCACCCTAGACGCCGCCGAACTCAAGGCCATTGATACGGCGCTAGCGCAGATCCGCATCGAAGGCGAGCGCTATTCCGAGGCCCTCAAGGCGCGCGTCGGCCGATGAGCAACGATCACGATCCGCTACGGCGCACGGTGATCGCCGCACTGGCCAGCGCCCCGCTGCTGTCGCTCGCCGACACGCAAGGCGCCCGTGAAACACCGCGTTCCGGCTCGCGGATTCTGGTCGCGTATTTCTCGCGCTCGGGCAATACCCGCGTGGTCGCTGGGCTGATCCAGCGTGGACTGGGTGCCGATCTGTTCGAGATTCGACCCGCCCACGCCTACCCCGAGGACTATCTGCAAACCGTGGAACAAGCGCGCCAAGAACGTGACAGTGGCTTCGAACCCGACCTGCAAAACACGGTTCACGCCCTCAGCGACTACGACACGATCTATCTCGGTTTTCCGATCTGGGGTGAAACCGCGCCGCCGATCGTGCGCGCATTCCTCAGCGCCCACGACCTGACCGGCAAGACCCTCATCCCCTTCAACACCCACGGCGGTTATGGCTTGGGCAACAGCCGCAGTGTGCTGGTCAAGCACGCGCCGAAGGCCAAAGTGCTGGAAGGATTTGTGATGGAGGGTGAGCAGGAGCGCAAGACCATGGAACGCGTGAACGGCTGGCTGAACGATCACCCTCTCACGCATTAATCGAATTCTGTACGGAGTGACATCATGAAAATCCGCACGTTGGGCAATGGCCTGGAAGTGTCCGCCTTGGGTCTTGGCTGCATGAGCATGACTTCGGCTTACGGGCCGGCAGCCGACCAAGCCAGCATGATCAAGCTGATTCGTTCGGCCCACGAGCAAGGCGTCACCTTGTTCGACACCGCTGAAGCGTATGGGCCGTTCGCCAATGAAGAGCTGCTGGGCGAAGCCTTGCAGCCGATCCGCGAGCAGGTCGTCATCGCAACCAAGTTCGGCTTCGATATCGACCTGATCACCGGCGCACGTGGTGGCGGCACCAACAGCCACCCGGAGCATATACGCGCCGTGGCCGAAGCGGCGTTGAAGCGTCTGCGTACCGATTGCATCGACCTGTTTTATCAGCACCGCGTTGATCCCCAGGTGCCCATCGAAGACGTGGCCGGCACCGTCAAGGATCTGATCGCCGAGGGCAAGGTCAAGCATTTCGGCCTTTCTGAAGCGGGTGTGGAAACCATTCGCCGGGCGCACGCGGTGCAGGCGGTCACGGCGGTACAGAGCGAATATTCGCTGTTCTGGCGCGGCCCGGAGCTGGAATTGCTGACGGTGCTGGAAGAACTGGGGATCGGCTTGGTACCGTTCAGCCCGCTGGGCGCCGGTTTCCTCACCGGTCAGATCGACGAGAACACGCAGTTCGACGCGAGCGATTTTCGCAATTTCGTCCCGCGCTTTTCCCCTGAAGCGCGCAGGGCCAATCTGGCGTTGGTCGATGTGGTGAAAGCCGTCGCGCAACGCAAACACGCCACGCCGGCGCAAGTGGCACTGGCCTGGTTGCTCGCACAGAAACCGTGGATTGTGCCGATCCCGGGCACGACCAAACAACATCGCCTTGAAGAAAACCTGGGCGCGGTCGAGCTGCAATTGACCGGCGACGATCTGCGCGTGATCAACGAACAGATGGCGCAGATTCAGGTGCACGGCGAACGTCTGCCGGAGTCGGCACTGAAAATGACCGGACTCTGAGTCTGCCCAACGCGGCGCCATGTGCGGCGTCGCTTTCCCTGTTTGACCGGAGAACTAATCCGATGAACCGATTAATTGCGCCACTCGTTGCTTTGTCACTGATGGCGGCAGAGTCCCAGGCCGCCAGCGAAATCCGCATTACGCCAAACGGCTCGCAGCCCTCGGTCAAGGGCGCGGCGCAAAACTTTACCGGTACGGTGCGCGTTGATGGCCTGTTCAAAGGAGATGCGCCCGCGCGTATTGGCGGCGGCACGGTGACCTTCCAACCCGGCGCACGCACGGCGTGGCATACCCACCCGCTGGGACAGACGCTGATCGTCACCGCTGGCGTCGGCTACGTGCAGCAAGAGGGCGGGCAGCGTCAGGAGATCCGTCCGGGTGATGTTGTCTGGATCCCGCCGCACACCCGTCACTGGCACGGCGCTACGGCAGGCAACGGCATGACCCATATCGCCATCGCTGAGGCTGAGGATGGTAAGACCGTCACCTGGGCGGAACAGGTCTCGGATGGGCAATACGCCGGTAAATGAAGTTACGGAATGTGTCGAAGCTGCTCGACCGGCACGTTCGCGGCAAACCGCCACGCAACCTCAAGGCCCCGTAACAACAGGCCCGCACCGGGATTCCAGCGGTTATTGCAACGTCGACTCATGAGTTCTGCTCAGGAACCCATGCGCAATATCAGGGTTAATCGCCATAACCAACCTCCGTACGATTCAGCGACACCGCAGCGCCCTGCAAAGGATGGAGCCCTTCACGATGATCACTGACACCCGCAACAGCATTGCTCTCCCCACACTCATGGCGCTCTGCCTTGGCGTCGGGGCGATGTTCAGCGTCACCACTCAAGCAGCCGAGGCTTCGCCCACCATGACCAGCACACCCGCCAGCGCAGCCAGCTTGTCGAGCCAGCAACAAGCCATTCCACTGATCGCGGCGTTCATGGCGACCAGCGACATGCCCAGCCTCAACACGGCGCTCAACCAAGGGCTTGATGCCGGCCTGACCATTAGCGAAACCCGCGAAGTTCTTGTGCAGCTCTACGCCTACGTCGGCTTCCCGCGCAGCCTCAACGCCTTGAATGAATTGATGACCGTGGTACAGGCGCGCAAACAACGTGGCATCGATGATGCGCCGGGGCGTGAGCCGAGCCGGGCAATTCCGGTCGGGGATGAGCTACTGGCCGCGGGCACGGCGAATCAAACCAAGATCTCGGGCGCACCGGTCAAAGGCCCGGTGTTCGAGTTCGCCCCGGTGATCAACCGTTTCCTGCAAACCCACCTGTTCGGCGACATCTTCGAGCGCGACAACCTCGACTGGCAAAGCCGCGAACTGGCGACAGTCGGGGCGCTGGCAGCGACCCCGGGCGTGGAATCGCAACTGCGTTCGCACATGGCGGCGAGCCTGCGCGTCGGGCTGAGTGCGGCACAGTTGCGCCAGGTCACCGAGCTGCTTGAAAAGCATGGCGATACACAGACTGCCAAGCGGGCAAGCGCAGCGCTGACCCAAGCGCTCGCAACAGCGGGGAAATGACATGAAATCTGCAAAGCATTTACTGAGCGTCACGCTGCTGAGCCTGTTGGCGGCCTGCGCGAACCACTCCGAAGGCCCGCTGCTGATCCAGAAACAAGGCAGCTTCGCCGCAGGCGGAACGATGACCACGGCACCGGGCACCTTCAACCCGCGCCAACCGATGACGCCCAACGGCCAGACCTACCACGGCGACCACGCCTACGCGTTCTATCAAATCCCGGTGGACGCGCGAAAACTGCCCATCGTCATGTGGCACGGCGCGGGTCAGTTTTCCAAGACCTGGGAAACCACCGCCGATGGTCGCGAGGGTTTTCAGAACATCTTTCTGCGCCGCCACTACGGCGTCTATCTGATCGATCAGCCCCGGCGTGGTGATGCCGGGCGCAGCATGGTCGAGACCACCATCAAGCCTGTGCCGGACGAACAACTGTGGTTCAACCAGTTCCGCATCGGCCTTTGGCCCCGCTACTTCAACGGCGTGCAAGTGGCACAGGACGCCCAGACCCGCGAGCAGTTTTTCAGGGCAATGACGCCGAACACCGGGCCGTTTGACATGGGCGTGGTCTCCGACGGTGTGTCGGCGCTGTTCGACAAAATCGGCCCCGGCATCCTGTTTACGCATTCTCAGGGTGGCGGGCCGGGCTGGTTGACGGCGATCAAGAACGACAAGGTCAAAGCCATCGTGGCGTTCGAACCGGGCAGCAGTTTCGTGTTTGCTGACGGTGAAGTGCCGGCGCCGATCCCCAGCGCGTTCGACACGGTGCAAGGCGCAGCGGTGCCGATGGAGCAGTTCATGGCACTGACGCGCATTCCGATTCTGATCCTGTATGGCGACAACATCCCGGAACAGGCAGTCGATCTGCCCGCTCAGGACAGTTGGCGCGCGCGCCTGAAAATGGCCCGACTGTGGCGTGACGCGGTCAATCGCCACGGCGGTGATGTGCAACTGATCCACTTGCCGGAGATTGGCATTCACGGCAACACCCATTTCCCTATGTCGGATTTGAACAACGTGCAGATCGCTGGCCTGGTCGCGCAATTCCTCAAAGAGAAACAGCTCGACTGACCCAAATACTTTTGCAACTGCCGCCTTTTTTTGCTCAGGAGCTTCACGTGAAGAACACCCTCAAAGCCACGTTCATGTCGGCATTGGTCGGCCTCTCGGCAGGCGAAGCCTTGGCCGCCGACTACAAGAAGAACCCGTTCACCCTCGTTTACGACGGCGCCATCAGCAAAAACGAACCGGGCAAGGTCAACATCCATCCGGTGAGCTACAAGCTCAACGGCCTGGACGTTGCTGCCAACGTCTACACCCCGGCCAACTATGACGCGAAAAAGACCTACCCGACCGTGGTCGTCGCGCATCCCAACGGCGGTGTGAAAGAGCAAGTCGCCGGTCTGTATGCCCAGCGCCTCGCCGAACAGGGCTACATCACCATCACGGCCGATGCGGCCTATCAGGGTGCCAGCGGTGGTCAGCCGCGCAGCATCGATAAACCGGGGTATCGCATCGAAGACATTCACGGCATGGCCGATTTCATCAGCCAGTTCGCTGGCGCGGATGACAAGCATCTGGGCCTGCTCGGCATTTGTGGCGGCGGTGGTTATTCGTTGGCGGCGGCGCAAACCGACAAACGCTTCAAATCCCTGGCGACGGTGAGCATGTTCAACTCGGGTCGAGTACGCCGCAACGGCTACAACGACTCGCAAATGGACAGCATCCAGCAACGTTTGCAACAGGCATCAGCAGCCCGCGCGCAAGAAGCAGCGGGGGGCGCGGTGCTGTATTCGGGGGATGCCAACCTCACCGACGAGCAGATTGCCAAACTGCCTTTCCAACTGTATCGCCAAGGTTATGAGTACTACTGGAAAACCCACGCGCACCCGAACTCGACCTTCAAATACACCACCAGCAGCCTTATCGACCTGATGCGTTTCGACGCCACCGACCATATCGAGTTGATCAATCAACCGTTGCTGATGATCGCCGGCAGCAAGGCCGACAGCCTGTACATGACTCAGGATGCGTTCCCCAAAGCCACCGGTACCACCGACAAGGAAGTGTTCATCATCGATGGCGCCACCCACATTGAAACCTACTGGGTGCCGCGTTATGTCGATGCGGCGATCGGCAAACTGACGGATTTTTACGCACGCACCTTGTGATCAGCGCGCCAAGGGTCGCGCATCCGTGCGCGACCTGCTTTCATGGAATAATCAAGCGCTCCTCATGAGAGGTTCTCATCAATGTCCCGCCCCAATCTCAACGACCTGCAAGCCTTCGTGGTCATCGCCCGCGAAGGGAGTTTTACCCGTGCTGCCGCGCAACTGGGCGTTTCGCAGTCAGCGCTGAGCCACACTCTGCGGGCACTGGAAACCCGGCTGGGCGTGCGCTTGCTGACGCGGACTACGCGCAGTGTTTCACCAACGGAGGCGGGCCAACGCCTGTATCAAGCGATGGCGCCGCGCTTTGAAGAAATTGAACTGGAACTGGCTGCAGTCAGCGAGTTTCGCGACACCCCCGCCGGCAATGTGCGGATTCAGGCGTCCGAGCATGCGGCGAACAATATTCTCTGGCCGAAGCTGCTGAAGGTGCTGCCCGACTACCCGGACATCAAGGTCGAAATCACCGTCGATTACGCCCTCGCCGACATCGTCGCGCAGCGCTATGACGCGGGTGTGCGTCTGGGTGATCAGGTGGCTAAGGACATGATCGCCGTGCCGATCGGGCCATCGTTACGCATCGCCGTTGTCGGCTCGCCGCAGTATTTCCAGCATCGGCCCTACCCGATGGAACCGGGAGATCTGGCGGCGCACAACTGCATCAACCTGCGCCTGCCGACTCACGGCAGCCTGATGCAATGGGATTTCGAAAAGGATGGCCACGAACTCAAGGCCCGCGTCGAAGGCCAATGGACATTCAACAGCAGCGTGCCAATTCTGCGTGCGGCCGTGGCGGGATGTGGCTTGGCTTTCCTGCCAGAGGACATGGTGGTGAAGGAGCTTGCCGACGGTAGCCTTGTACGGGTGTTGGAAGATTGGTGCCAACCCTTTGCCGGTTACCATCTCTACTACCCCAATCGCCGTGAACATTCGTCAGCGTTTGGCGTTGTAGTTGAAGCGTTACTCTACAAGAGCTGAGTCATCGATCCTCAAGGCGTCTGAATTTTTCCCGCCCCCTCAAACCCTGAATCAGCAGATGATTTTGATCGACTGCGTCGGGCGCGACCGTCTGCAATGGGTGGTTTACTGTTGATTATGAATGGCAGCTATAGGCCCAGACACCCCCGACAATGCGCTTTTGCGTTCAAGTTTTATTGGCAACAGGACCAATGGCGCGGAGTAGGTTTTGGGGTCATCCGCGCTTTTCTTCCACTTCAGAAACCCAATAGCCAAAAACAGCGTATTCGCACCACCTTCCTCGAGATCAGTCCGCGCCTTTCGATAGAGCTCGACCAAGATGGCATCCAACTTAGTCTTTTCCAGGTTCGCTAGTACCTCACCGCGATCCAGCGCTTGCCGGGCCACCTCCTCCAAGAGGTTTTCTCTGTTTTGCTGCTCATACAACGCTGGGTCACGACCGCCACTCCTGAGGTCAGGCACCGGGACTACCCGGATACGCTTGCCGCTAGCTAGTAAATCCTCAAGCCCCGCAGGGTCCGGGCACATCAAACGAACACCTTTCGCGCTGTCCGGAAGGTGTAACAAGCGATTGCGCGTAGTGAGATCCAGCAACTTACGTTGCCACAAGATGAGCTTACCTGCGGCACCATTGGTCTCCACAACGATCTCAACGTCGAAGCCTGGCAACGACGGAGCCTCTTCTAACACTTCACGTTGCTGTGGCTGTTGTCCCGATTCTACGGGAACATCGTAAGCCGCTACGCTCGCCGAAAGTGGACGGATCTTTTGCATGCGCGCGCGATGTACATCAATTGCCATGACGAAGTCGTCATCGCTCAGTTGGCGCTCGGCAGCAGAAACGGCATGGCTAAAACTCGGAAACGGAGATTGCGTAGCTAATGTGGTTTCAAAAACCACGAGTTCCTTAAGATCGAGACGTTTACGAACGGCCGACGCTTCATCGGTCAACAATTGTGAGAATTCCTGAGGCTGTAGCCAGACTCCGGTGAATGCGTGCCCCTTGGTCATGATTACTAGAGGGTTAAGCCCGGCTTGCTCTAATGCCGCGGCAAACAACAGTGCGCTGTCCAAGCACGTGGCAACACCGTTTTCCAGAACCTGACTGGGCGTGCGGATTTTCTGCCCCTGCTGCTCAAAACTCGCCGGAGGCAGCGCATAGCTCAGCTTAAAGCTGCACACACCTGACCAGATAGCAGACGCAAGCTCCCAGGTCCGCGTGCGAGATTTTCCTTCATAGCCATCAATGCCATCTTTTTTCCTGCACCGCGTAGTACGTCTGACGCCGCCTTCAACAACCGATCGACGGCTGGATCGTTAGGCATACAGAAGGCCGGCAGTAGCTCTGGCATAGCATTGAGGCCACCCCACTCTGCCCGCGCCAAGAGCTCAGTCGGCAAGCGTTCTTCAGCAAGCAGCTCATCGCCCTGGAATAATCGCAATATTACTTCTGCGGCCAAGCTTTCGCTCAAACCAGCCAGGTAATTCGCATTTAGCCTGATATCGCGATCGCTAACGGTGAGTCGATCACCAGGACTGACCCGGTCGATGTGCCAAGTACGGGTTTCAACAAACTCAGGATCAGTGGTGAGCGTAAGTACTAAGCCCTGCTCAGGCACGTCTCCTTCGTTCCTGATACTAAGCTCACGCAGCAGTGGAACAGCGTTCTGGTGCGAGGCAAAGCCGACTTTTCGGGCGACAACCGCCTCGATCTTCATGCTCATCAACGTCTCCTTGAGCGATACGCCTGCATTCCTGGCAAAGGGAGGGCGGCTGGATATAGCGCCGAGGATACATTGCCTGAAAAGCATTCGCACCGAAAGCGAACGCAAACCGGATTTGAAGCGGGAGCGGCTGGTACTGGAGGCAACGACCTGCATGCACGTTACAATATCGGCAAGACACTACCCCAGGATCACGTCGCCCGGTAATTCCAACGCAACAATGATCCTTGGGGCTGCCGTAGCAGTGACTACTGGCCCTATCATTTTGTTGTTGATATAGATTTCAACGCCGGCATGTCCAAGCACCAAAAAAATAGTTTATGCTTTTCGACAAACCTACATTACCATACAGGAAGCAGCGCATTGTCAGAACCGCTCGCAATTTCTCCATTTCAACTAATCGATGCTGGAATAAAAATATCTCCATACTTCGGAGCGCTCATCTTGGCGATATACGTTCTAGGAAGAACGAATGCGCTTTTCTATATCGTATACCGTGGCCATCAAATTTTAGGGGGAGCAAAAGACTTTCATAGCAAGTCCGCCCAACGTCATTGGAAAGCGCATGAAGATTTCCAACGATTTAACCTGTGGTTCGGCATGAACCTCCGAACCTCACGTAATATGACAAAATTCTTGTCTTGGTTAGATCACCATGAATTAACTATCGAGGAACTCTGCCGTGCGCGACGCTACTTCAACGCAAACAAACTCGAATTTGCGATTCCTACACCGTGGCACCGGTGGACGATGCGCGCCAGCATCTTGGCAGGTATCGCAATACTGACTGAGGTCTGGGCGGTATTTGTCGATGCCAGACTGGCTTTTTACACCGTGAACAAAACCAAGACTAGTTTCTGGGTTGAAGAGAACCAAGCCAGGAGTTCTACCGGAAAAGCTTTGGATTGGCTCTCAGAATCTTGGATAATCGATACAGAATATTGCCTATTTTCCACAGATACCGCCCCGCTCGCCAATGAATGGGACAAAGAGGTTATCTGCGATCTGGTGTTGGGAAACCAAAATCCACAAATAGAAGAAGCCATTAAGTCTCAAAGATTCATCGCTGTAAGTGCCGGCATTCTGGGAGCGGCTTGGTTTATATTCTTGCTATTCATCGTTGACCGTGAGCGCAACGCTAAAGCACTGCTGCAAAAGGTGGACAAAAACAATACAGAGCCTACACTTTAGTCGTATATATTTTACGAAAGACAGCAACCAGACTCATTAACTATGGACAACCCATTTACTAGAAGCTAATAACAGACTTGATTATGGCCTAATGATAAATCCAAATGCAGTCACTCACAAAACGAAGCATGAAAATAATTCCCTCTTGAGGCGCGCAAGGAGGGTAACTTCAGGGCGCTGCTCGGTCATTTGATAAACCTTTTCTCGGCAATAATGGCAACACCAATCCGGTCTGCCAGAAATAGCACCGTGTCGAATATACTCGAATCCTTGGTCAAGCTGCGTAGCGCCCCCCCTGCGGGTGGAGCGCACCGTCAGGAATCCGGTCACCGAAGAGCACCACCGCACGTGCCGAATCGTCTTGTCACGACACCCAAGACAGCCCTCGCGCATCTGGGCATTGGCGGTGGATCGCCTCAGCCCATTTGTGCGTTGCGGGGGTATTGATCCTTCTCAGTGTCGATCAATTACCTGCGCGTGATTCCCCATTTACGGAGGGGGGACAGTGGACAGATCGACCAAGTGCAGCGGCTCCGTTTATGTCTTTCAGGTTAGCTTTGGAATACGCTTGGCTTTGGCCAAATCCTGAACAAGCCTGCCACACATCAGTGCGCGGCGGGTGAACCTGTACGACTCAGTTCGTCAGATACAGCTCTTAAGATATGTGCTCCTCGGTAAAAATGGCATATTATGCCAATGGTCGAAAAACCTGTTTGCCCAAAGCTGGAGCTAATTATGGCAACGCGAAACGTTGTGCTCACCCCTCACCAGGAACAGGTTATCCAGGACCTGGTGCAGTCCGGCCGTTATCAGAATGCCAGCGAAGTGATGCGAGAAGGTTTGCGCCTATTAGAACAGCGCGTCGCCGAAGACGCTGCCAAAATTGAGGCTCTGCGTCAGGCTACCTCGATCGGCATTATGGATCTTGAGCACGGGCGCTTCACTCAGTTGAACGAAGGGGAGCTGGAGCACTACCTCGAGGGCTTAAGTCTGGAGGCCACTCTCCCCGCGAGAGAGAAACACTGAGCATGCCGCAGTATCGGATTTCCAACGCGGCGCGCGCCGACATTGTCGACATCCTCAGGCTCTCCCAGACGCAGTTCGGCGATCAAGCACGCCAGCGCTACCAGGCGCTGATCCTCGCGGCGCTTCAAGCGATTGCCGATACGCCTTATCGCATTGGCAGCCACGACCGCGATGAGCTTGCGCCGGGCCTTCGCAGCTATCACCTCATCTATTCACGCCAGCAGGCTAAACACCCCCATGGAACGGTCAAAAGCCCGCGCCATGTCGTGTTCTATCGCGTGGCAAACGACGACGTGATCGAGGTCGTCCGACTCCTTCATGACGCCATGGAGGTCCAGTTGCACCTGCCCAACGACTGATTACCGACCTGGCCCAACGGTTTAACTGACCATAAACGACGAAGGTAAGGCGTCGCCCTCTACACCTCAACCTGAGCGCCCTCGCTGTCAGCCGATTCGGCGGCCAATTGAAGTGGGAGGTTCTGGGTCCGACCGGCCTGTCGAGACCCACGACCACAAACACGATGTTCAACTTTGTGTACCACTTTCGATGCTGAACAACCGTTTCTTAGGCGTTCTCCGTGGCCAGGCGCCTGGCATTACGCTCCAACTGCCGATGGACACGCGGATCAATGCCCCTGGCGACCTGTGCCCGCGCAACATCACGCAGCGCCCGAGCATTTCGCAAGATAACTTCAGGATAGGTACCGAGCGAAATACGGGGTTGCTTATCCGCCCAGGAAAAGCGGAAGTGCCAGCACTTGGCGCCTTTGGTATTTACGAAAAGGGCAAGGCCGTTGTAGTCAGGGAGGGTGTATTCCTTTGCACGGGGTTTGGCATGCCGGACTGCAGTGTCTGTGAGAGCCATCTTACAATCTCCGTCTCGTTTGAATAGAGGAGATTTGTACGGTTTCCAGTGAGGTGAGTACCACGAAAAAGCGATTTATCAAATGCCGAATTGATGTACTAAATAATGTACTGAAAAATTGTGGCTATTAATGTATCAGAATGGACTTTACTGGAATAAAAAAAGAGGCCGAAGCCTCTTTTTTTGGTTTCTACATGCTTCAATGGAAGGCTATAGAAAAATAATTGGAGCGGGAAACGGTCTTCAAAATCGAGAGGGCTTTCCATTATGGCATGGCGTCCAGTCGATCACATCGTCGGCCAGGCAGGCCGCGAACAGGAAGCCTGTGGATCGCTGCGCTCTCAGAGCGTCGAAGGGCTTACTTGCGCATTAGTCATGTCAAACAGAGGGACCATTAAGCAAGCCGTATCAATCGCGTATGCGGCCCTTCCGCCAACATAGGCAGAGCGCCACTAGAAACCCGCCTGCTGACATCAGTGCAGCACAGAGAAATATCGCAGCATAGCCAAAACCTGAGGCAACCAGGCCCATCACCGGGCCGGCGATCCCCACTGCAATATCAAAAAATATTGAAAGGGCACTGAGCGCCGAGTTACGGTTCGCGGCCGGAGTGCTCGCCAATGTCTCCACGCCTAGCCCCGGATAGACCCATGACACACCTATCCCGGTCAACGCCCCGCCGGCAATGGCCAGCGCAGGAGACGGCGCCAGCCATATCAGCAGCATGCCCAAGGTCTGTACAAGCAGGCACCCACCCACCACCTTGTACCCTCTGAATCGCTGCAGTATTCCCGGCGACGACAATCGGGCAACGATAAAACCTGCCCCGAAGCCACTTAGACAGTAGGCGGCGTGATCCCAGCCCAGACTGTCGAAGTACAGTGCGACGAACGCCGTCAGCCCGCCAAACCCCACCGAACTGCAAACCAGGACCAGGCCATTTGGCAAGACGGCGAACAGGACTCGATAAAATGCCAGACGGGCGCCTGTCACTAATGGAGCTGACCGCTTGCCCAGAGCCAAAAGCAGGAACATCAGGCCAAGCAACACGGTGCTCAACCCCACACTGGCGATACCCAACGAATTGTGCAGCAGCACACCCAGTGGCGCGCCAACAGCCGTGCCGCCGTAAGCCGCTATTCCGTTCCACGACATGACCTGTGCTGCCCGAGGGGCACCGCATAACCCGATGGCCCAGGTGCAGCAGGGCGTGGAAATCATGGCTGTGGACGCCCCCAACACCAACCTCCCCAGCAGTAATAGTGTCAGGGTCAACCAGGGTTGGGTGTGCAGGAAAATGGCGAGCGCAGTCAGGGTGCCGCTCAACATCAAGCCACTGAACCCACACACCACCGCGTATTTGGCACCCAGGCGATCGGCCACGCCACCAGCCAAGGGGCGGGTCAGGAGCGTCGCCAGGTACTGCGAGCTGATCACCACACCCGCGAAAACCGAGGGCAGGCCCAGGTCATTGAGGACGTAGCCCGGCAACACAGCAAGCGGCAAGCCACTGCATACGTACGAGATAAAGTTGAAGCTGATAATGGACAGAATCATCCAATGGCTACGGGTCGCCTTGTCGCTGCCATGGCTCAAAACACCGATATCACCCATCATTGATCACTTGATTGCATAGCAGCCCACGGCGACGATGTACCCGTTCACCCGCTGCAGAAAAGTCCTCTTGTATTCGTTCTGCCCGGTCATAGGGTTGCGCCACAGATAGGCGATCTCCCCTGTTTCATGGGCGCTCATCTGCTTGAGAATATCCTCGCCAATAGGCTTGCCGTCGGTTGAGCGCAATGACTTGAAGTCGGTGCCGATCAACCGGGGCGAAAAACCGTGAGCGACAAACCGCTGGGTTTTCAGGTCCACCACAAAGGCATAAAGATCATCCCGGGTGAGCTGCTTATCGTGCTGATTAATGAGGCTGAAGGTGGTTTTAGCGTCGTTGGCAATTTGCCCCGAGATTTGGCGCAGCAGTTGTTGTGCCTGTTCCGGGCTCGACCGTGGCATGTAGTAACCCACGGAGATCACCCGATCCTGCACACGCTGATAGAACACCCGTTTGCGCTCGACCTTGGCGTGTTGCCAGTTCCACCAGCGGTATTCGGCGCTATGCACAACGCCGTCATCTGGCTGTGAAATGGCTTGCTGGAATACAGCTTTGAGGTCGTCGTCCAGGAAGCTGACCACCGGTTTGCCGACCAGTGAAACTGAAGGCCCGCCGCTCGCAAGCATTACACCGGAGGTATCTACCACGTAGATGTACAGCTCACCATCGACATAGGCCCCCTGCCGGCTGAACTCGGCTAACGCTGTGTCGCCCTTGGCTTTGTACTCGGCGACAGCTTTTGCCAGCAAGGCTTTGGCACGCTGGGTGTCGGCACCATAGGCATCCGCTGGGGCTTGCTGAGCAACGCCGACTAGAGAGACAAAACACAGGCAAAGCGCAGCGAATGCTCGATAAAGGCCCACTGTCGTTTCCTTTGGTGATCTTTCTGTTTTCACGATGGACTGAGGCCCCCCTTGGGACTGTGTGGTGATGCATTCCGTGATGGTTAATTCAGTCACCCAGGCGAAGATCCACCGTCAAATTATCGATGAGTCGCGTTTTACCGATGCGCGCCGCCACCAGGATCACAAAATGAGTATCAGTGCTTGTCACAGGATTTAAATTCTGGGCATTCCTGACCTCAAAGTACTCCAGCTGAAAACCGGCGTCGCTTATACGTCGACGACATTCCATCAACTGGCCCTCAGCCACCCGACCCTCAACCTGGATAGACGCCGCCATTTGTTGCAGGCATGCATAAAGCACTGGAGCAATGGCACGCTCTCTATCGGTCAGATAACCGTTGCGGGAAGATAACGCCAACCCATCCGGGGCTCGAATGGTCGGAGCAGCGACAATGTCGACTGTCATATTGAGATCCCTGGCCATTGAACGAATGACCGCCAACTGCTGATAGTCCTTCTCCCCGAAAACCGCGACGTTCGGCTGAACGATATTCAGCAATTTGACAACGACCGTAGCCATGCCATCGAAGTGTCCTGGGCGCGCTGCACCGCACAAACCTTCGGAGACGTTCGGCACACTAACAATGGCCTGGTTAAGCATTCCTTCGGGATAGATCTGTTCGACAGCCGGGACAAATAGCGCATCACAGCCAGCGTCGACCAGTTTCTCTCGATCCGCCTCCGGCGTCCGAGGATAGCCGGCCAGATCCTCACTCGCCCCGAACTGGAGTGGATTGACGAAGATACTCGCGACCACATAATCAGCCCGCTGCCTGGCCCAATGAACCAGGGCTATATGACCCTCATGTAAATTGCCCATGGTTGCCACCAGAGCGACTTTCTTGTTTTCACTGCGCGCGCGGGTTACCAACGCGCGAAGTGCACTCACTGTGTCGACCGTCTGCACGCCTAAGCCTCTTTGGCCAACTGTGTATTTATCGCGTCAAGCAACCGAGGGTCATCCGCCGTAACGTCCGGAGCGAAACGCGCAACCACCGCGCCGTGGCGGTCGATCAAAAATTTCTCGAAATTCCACAGCACGTCCGTGGTGTTGGCCGACTCGATGCCATATCCCTTCAACCGCTCACGGAACGGACCGTCACCGATGGCTTCAGGTTGCGAGCCAGTCAGTTGAGTGTAGAGAGGGTGCTGATCCGCGCCGACCACCGAGATTTTCGAGAACAACGGAAAGTGGACGTCATAGTTGACCGAACAGAACTCGACGATTTCCGCGTCGCTCCCCGGCTCCTGTTCTCTGAAGTTATTGGCCGGGAAACCCAACACCTCAAACCCCTGGTCTTTTTTACTTTGGTACAGCTTTTCCAACCCCTCGTATTGCGGGGTCAGGCCGCATTTTGAAGCGACGTTGACCACCAGCAGAACTTTGCCCTGATAGTCGCCCAGGCGGCTGGCACTGCCATCGTTTTTTTTCAAAGGAATGTCATAAAGGGAGTTATTCATCTGATTGCCTCCTGCGGCAGTACTTCAAAGGGTACGGCCGATAATTTCTTTCATGATTTCCGAGGTGCCGCCGTAGATCCGAGCAACGCGAGCATCTACCCAGGCACGGCTGATCTTGTATTCGCTCATGAAGCCATAACCACCGTGCAATTGCAGGAACTCGTCGAGCAGCTTGCCCTGCATTTCCGACCCCAGTAGCTTGGCCATCGCGGCGATTTCAGGCGTCAACTCACCGCGCATCACCTTGGTCAGGCAGTCGTCAACGAACACCCGCAACATGGTGGCCTGGGCCTTGGCTTCAGCGAGTTTGAAACGGGTGTTCTGGAAGTCGAGCACCGGTTTGCCGAAGACCTTGCGCTCACGGGTATAACCAATGGTTTCCTCCAGCAGCGTGTCGATCGATTGCGCGGCACGGATCGCGATAATCAGGCGCTCCCAGGCCAGTTGATGGGTCAGGTATTTGAACCCCATGCCCTCCTCGCCCAAACGATTGCCGACAGGCACCCGGACTTCATCAAAAAACAGTTCGGCGGTGTCTTGCCCTTTCAGGCCGATCTTTTCCAGCAGGCGTCCCTTGGCGAAGCCGGCACGGTCTTCTTCGACGCAGATCAAGGTCAACTCTTTGGCCGCGGGGTCAATCTTGGTGGCAGTGACCACCAGGCCAGCATTCCCACCGTTGGTGATAAAGGTCTTCTGGCCACTGACAATGTAGTCGTCACCGTCGCGCCGCGCCGAGGTGCGCATGGCCCTCAGGTCACTGCCGATCCCCGGTTCGCTCATGGCGATCACGCCAATCAATTCACCACTGACCATACGCGGCAGCCATTGCTGCTTCTGCTCTTCGCTGCCGTAGGCCACGATGTAAGGCGTTACGATTTCCGAGTGGGTGGTGAAACCCACGGCAGTGGCGTTGGCTCGCGCCAGCTCTTCGATCATCACCGCCGAATGACCGAAGTCACCTCCGGGGCCGCCATATTCTTCTGGCACCGTGGAGCACAGCAATCCGTTCTCGCCGGCCTTGAGCCAAACCTCCTTGGGAACGATGCCGTTCTTTTCCCACTCATGCAGGTAAGGCACGATTTCGCGGTCGACGAAGCGGCGGGCCTGATCACGGAACATGTTGTGGTCTTCTCGAAATACGCCACGCATTTTGCTTACTCCAGCTCGATTCTTGTTGTGGGCAATGGGTGATCAGCGGTCCTGATAATCGGGATCGCGCTTGTCGACAAAAGCCGCCACCGCCTCTTGATGGTCTTCGGTGTGATGCGCCAGCGCCTGATACGCCGCGGACAATTCCAGCAGCGAATCCAGGCGCATATGTTGGCCTTCACGTAGCAGGCGCTTGCACAGGCGCAACGCATGCCCCGGATTACTGGCGATTCGTCGCGCCAGCGCCTGAGCTTCCGTCTGGAGCGTTTCGTGCGTGCAGACTTGCTCCACCAGGCCCCATTCCAGCGCCTTTGCGGCATCGATGGCATCGCCGGTAAACGCCATGAGACTGGCTTTGGGAATGCCGATGATGCGCGGCAACAGCCAGGCACCGCCGTCCCCGGGAACAATGCCCAGGCGCACGAAACTCTCGGCGAAGATCGCCTTGGGCGCCGCCAGGCGGATGTCGCACATGCACGCCAGATCGAGACCCGCGCCAATCGCCGGGCCGTTTACCGCCGCGATGACTGGAATATCCAGCTCGTAAATCGCCAGGGGAATGCGTTGAATGCCATCGCGGTAGGTATTGCGCAACTCATAGGGCGAACCGGCGAAGATACCGCCACGCTCGTGCATATCCTTGACGTTACCGCCGGCACAGAACGCGCTGCCATTGCCCGTGAGCACCATCACCCGCGCCGACTTGTCGCGCCGCAGTTCCGCACACAGGTCGACAAACTCCTGAATCTGCTCGGGCGTCGTCAGCGCATTGCGGGTATCGGGATGGTTCATGCGCACAGTGACGATGCCGTCCTCGCGCTCGATCTGAAGAAAGTTGCTCATGCCGGGTTACTCGCAGGACAGATTAAGGATTGCTGGCCGTGGCTGGTCAGCAACGGCCAGTATCCATCGCTGCCTCCCTGGCATATTTGAGCGCCGAAACGTTGACTCCAAACGCTGGCCGATCCGAATTCGCTGCGCCACGCCCACAACCGCCGCGTGAGCAAATGCAGGGGGTACTCCTCGGTAAACCCGATAGCCCCATGCACGGAATGCGCAATGCCGGCGCCAACACTGGCCGCTTCTGCCGTGCTGATTTTCGCGGCAGCAATGGTCAGCGCGGCCAGGCCCCAACGGGACTCTGCAAAGGCGGCCTCGGCGGCAATGCCGGCGGCAGCAGCCTGTTCGGCGAATACCGCCAATTGCTGTTGAATGGCCTGGAACGAACCAATGGCCTTCCCGAATTGTTTGCGTTCGCCGGCGTAGTTGGCGGTCATGTCCAATAGCGCGTGCAAAGCCCCGGCGGTCTGCGCCGCACGCAGCATCGCACCGCCCAGTTCCAGGACATCGGCGTCGAGCCCGGCGGGTAGCGGCGCTTGCGCCAGTACCTGGGCACTGGTGAACCCCAGGTCATCCCGTGGCTCGCCCGCCACATTCAAGCTCGGCGTGAGTTCGCTGGCAGCACTGCGCTCAAGCAACACCACATGTGGGACACCGGTTACGCTATTGGCAATCGCTACCAGCGCTTCGACATTGCGCCCCCAAGGGACCGAATAGGCAGCGCCATGAACGCGCTCGCCATCGAGCACCAGATCAGCGCTGGCCGCCATGCTCAGGGCGCCTGCCCTGCCCTCCAGGCCGGCCTTGCTCAGTAGCCAGTTGGCGAGCAGGGCCTCACCCAATGGCGCGGGCACCGAAAAGCGCCCGGCGGCACGGACCAGCACATACATATCGGCCCAACTGGCTTCAGCACCTCCCAGCGCTTCGGTGACACCCGCCTGGGTAAAGCCCGACTCGTCCAGCGCGGCCCATAATTCGGCCGGCCATTCGCCGCCTTCACAACCCATCACATAAGCCGGCGTCGCCACATCGGCAAACAGGCGTTCAATCGTCGTTTCAAATATCTCGCGCATTATCGCAACCCCAACCCGCGGGCAATGATGCCGCGTAGAATTTCGCGCGTGCCCCCGCGCAGTGAGAATGAGGGCGCCATCTGAGTCAGGTAGGCCAGCACCCGTGCATGTTCGCTGCCGCCGTCTTGCCGTGGTTCGGTTTCCAGTAACAGCTGGGCAACCTCGGGAATTTCCTGCTCAAAGGCATTGCCCAAGTCCTTCACGCAGGAAGCCGCCCAGGCCGGATGCTCACCCGCTGCCAGCTGTGCCGTGACCGACAACGACATATTGCGCAGTGTCAGCAACTTGGCCGAAAGCCGCCCGATCTCCCGCGCCTGTAGCGCATTGGGTGTCTTGCCCACCGCGTCAATCAGCGTTTTCAACAAGGCCATGCAACTGAGGAACCGCTCAGGGCCGCTGCGCTCGAAGGCCAGTTCAGCGGTGACCTGGTCCCACCCTTTGCCTTCAGTGCCGATCAAGGCGTCGGCGGGCAGCCGCACATTGTCGAAAAACACTTCGTTGAAGTGCTCGCCACCGGCCAGGTCGCGAATCGGTCGGATGGTGATGCCGGGCAGGCTCAGATCGACGATGAATTGCGACATGCCCTCATGCCTGGCGGCCTGTTTCTCACCGGTACGCACCAGGGCAATCATGTAGTGCGAATGGTGGGCGTTGGTGGTCCAGACCTTCTGACCATTGACCAGCCAATCATCACCCTCACGCACCGCAGTGCTTTTGATCGACGCCAGGTCCGAGCCGGAATTGGGCTCGCTCATGCCAATGCAGAAGTAGCTTTCACCCCGGCAAATGGCCGGCAGGTAATGCTGTTTTTGCTGCTCGGTGCCGAAACGATTGATCAGCGGCCCGCTTTGCCGGTCGGCGATCCAATGAGCTGATACCGGCGCACCGGCAGCCAGCAACTCTTCGATAATCACATAGCGGGCAAACGGGCTCGCCTGTGCACCGCCGTAGGCGTTGGGCAAGGCCATGCCGACCCAGCCCCTGGCGCCGAGTTTCTTGCTGAACTCGGCGTCGAACCCCATCCAGGACCGCGCACTCAGGGTGGGAGGATAATCGGCCAGCGTATCGTGAATGAACGCTCGCACCTCTGGGCGAAGCGCTTCCGCCTCGGGAGGAATACTGCTGTAGGAAAATTGACTGATGGCCATATGCGCTCTCTCACGCTCAACACAGGCGCAATCGCTTCGAACGAAGCGACCACAGAACGGCAACCGCTCCACAGCCGCCATTGGCCGGCGACTGTGGGAGCAGCGACAACTTACAACGCGGTTTGCGCGTCAGCCTGGGCGAACATCGCATTGATGTCGCCGGAGGTGACCGGCTTGTTGTCATGGCGACCATGATCGGCGCCGCCCAGGCCCAGGGCAGGCTCGATGCTGACGTGCGTGGCCTGAGCCCGCAGCGCGCCGACCGTGCAGTTTTCCCGGCCATGGATGGAGAACGGATCGAAGGAAAACTCACGCATGGCATTCAAGTGAGTGACCTTGTCGATCATCTCCTTGGGCAGGTGCTGCAACCCTTCCCAGGCGGTTTCCGGCGAGTTTGGCCAGGTGCAGTCGGAGTGCGGGTAATCGCTTTCCCAGGTGACCATCTCGGCGTTCAAGTAATCGAGGTTCTTCAGGCCGAAATTATCTTCGATGAAGCACGTGATGAAGTGCTTGTTGAAAATGTCGCTGGGCATTTTTCCGTCGAAGTTGGAATTGGTCCAGGCGTTGTGATGACGGTGGGTGAAGTCAGCCCGCTCCAGCAGGTAAGGAATCCAGCCGATGCCGCCTTCGGAAAGCGCCATGCGCAGGTCCGGGAATTTTTTCCACATGGGCGCCCAGATCCAGTCGGCGGCGGAGTTGGCGATGGAAATCGGCATGGAGGTAATCCAGGCATCGATGGGGGACAAATCCGATGCGTGGTTGGCTTTTACGCCGGTACCGATGTGACAGCAGATCACCACCTTGTTATCGCTGCAGGCCTTCCACAACGGGTCCCAGTAATCGCTGTGAATCGACGGGTAACCGTGAATGGCCGGGTTATCCGACAGCGATAGCGCGTGCACCCCCTGTTTGGCCAGGCGCTCGACCTCGGCGGCAGCGGCCTTCATGTCCCACCACGGCACGATCATCAGCGGGATGAAACGACCTGGCGCTGCATTGCACCAGTCATGCAAATGCCAGTCGTTGTAAGCCTGGATGGCCGCCATCGACACGTCACGGTCAGCGTGCACCTGGAAACGTTGCCCGGCAAAACCCGGGAAGGTAGGAAAGCACAATGAACCGAGCACGCCGTTGGCGTTCATATCGTCGACGCGGTCCTTGATACTCCAGGTGCCACGACGCATCTGCTCGTAGCCCAGCGGCTCCATGCCGTATTCCTCTTTGGGTCGGCCGACCACGGAGTTGAGGCCCATGTAGCCAGTGGCCTGCTCCTCGAACACCCAAACATCGCGATCGCCTTTCTTGATCACATGCGGCTCGCGCCCCTTGAAACGGGCAGGCATGTGACGAGCAAAGGCATTTGGCGGCTCGATCGCGTGGTCATCGACACTGACGAGAATCAGATCTTCAACTTTCATTGTTTTCCCCTTCGCATTCGGGCTTGTTGTTGTGCCTGAATCATAGTGCACATCTTGATTTAATTAAACACATTTTTTATTTGTGTTCATATTAAATCAGACCCAAGCGCCCATCAGTCCCACTGCACATGCAGGTAGTGCGGGCCGCGCAGCTGCGCGCCGACGATTTGCGGGCCGGGTTTGCTCGGGTCGAGGCGAATGTTGGGCATGAGGTCGAGGATGGCATTCAGCGCACAGTTGATCTCGGTTTTGGCAACGAACTGACCGATACACATGTGCGGACCGAAGCCGAAGCCGAACGAGGGTTTGGGTTTTCGGTCGATGTCGAATTGATCGGCATTTTCGAACGCCTCTTCATCGCGGTTGGCGGAAGTGACAATGCATTGCACCATCGCCCCCTTAGGGATGGGCACGCCACGAATCTCCAGGTCTTTAGCGGCCTGACGCACCTTGAAAGTAGCCACCGGTTCAAAGCGCACCGCTTCATCGATGGCCTTGTTCACGAGGCTGCGGTCATTGCGCACCCGCTCCAGTACGTCCGGATTTTGCAGAAGCAAGGACATCAAGGTGCCGAAGGTTCGGGTTGTGGTTTCACTGGCAGCCGGAAGCAGCGAACGCACAAAGGTGGCAATCTCATGATCGTCCAGGGAGCGTCCCTGGTATTCGGCGTTAATCAGCCGGCTGATCAGATCATCGCCCGATGCCCCGCTTGCGCGACGCTCGGCCACGACTACTTTCACCACATCATACAAGGACTGCGCCGCTTGCATGGCGGCGCCCCGGGCAGCCGCGGCTTTTTCCGGGTCGACTTGCGGACCCGCCAGAATGGCCAGGGCCCAGGCAGCGTATTGCTCGATCTGCTCGGGACGGTCCTCGGGGAAGCCGATCAACGAGTAAATTACCCGGATGGGGAAATACAGCGCGAAATCCATCAGGTCCGCGCCTTTGGCCTGCACCATCGGCTTGAGGTATTCCTCGCGAATCACCCGGTCGATCTTGGTTTCTTTCCAGCGATTCACCGTCTCCGGCATGAAGACCGGCTGCAACAGGTTACGGATGTTCTTGTGGGCATCCCCGTCCATTGCCGTGAGGATCAAGCCATCGAAAAACGCACCCAGCCCTTCCGCTATGAAACCACTCGTGAAGGTGCCGGCGTCACGCATGACAGCCATGACATCGTCGTACTTGAACAATGTGAAGGTCGGTCGACTGGCATCCAGCCCGGCAATCGAGGGCACGCCCAGCCGGGCCATGAAATTGTCTTGCAGCACCGGCGAGTTGGCGCGCATGTCGCGGTAGACCGCGTGCAAGTCGATATCGCTGGTGCCGCGATAATTACTGGCTACGTCAGTAAAAACCTTGACCAGGTCACTCTGTGCGGGTGTGGACATGATCGTCTCCGTAATTTTTGTCATTATTTTTCAAGAAAGCTCGCTTAAGGCCATACTTTACGGCCAATCATAGGCCTTGCCCGAACACTATTGGACACTTATTAAAAAATAGATCATATATACCTCGACATCGAAGGTATCAATAGGCCTGCTGCACCAGGGTCATACGACCTCCAGCCAACATCAGCGCGCAATACAGCCCAAGCTCTACCACTTGGGCCGTGGAGAAGAAGTCCCCAAGCTGGAGGAAATCGGTGTCGTCAATTGCCAGGTAGTCGCCGGCAAACAACTCGGCATAACGCAGCGCAGCGCGCTCGGCTGGCGTGAAGGACGCGCTGTCCGTTGCCATGCACGCAATATCTTCCTCAGTGACCGCATCGGACTTACGCGCCAGTTGGCAGGCCTTGCAGGTGGTGATGCTGGCAATCTTCAGCCGCACCAGCTCGCGCAAGCGCTCATCGAGCACACTGTCGTTGTGCAAGCTCTCCATCAAGCCCAGCCAAGCCAGCGCTACCGCCGGTCGATGCGCCCAGACCTGAACCGGCGTCGTGGAACTGAGCATGCGGCTGTACCGACCACGCTCGACTGCGTCCTGCAACGCAACCGGCATGGCCTCCAGCGAAACCAGCGGTAGGCGCGCCATCTCAATCGAGCCGTTCGATGATGGTCGCCGTGCCCATGCCGCCAGCGCAGCAAATGGCTTGCAGGCCAAAACGACCACCACGGCGTTCGAGCTCGTTCAACAAAGTCGTCATCAATCGCGCACCGCTGGCACCCAACGGATGACCGAGGGCGATGGCGCCACCGTTGACGTTCAACTTATCGTGAGGCACACCGGTTTCCCGCATCCACGCCAGCGGCACGGAGGCAAACGCCTCATTGACTTCGAACAGGTCGATGTCGTTGATGCTCAGCCCGGCCTTGCTCAATACCTTCCAGGTGGCATCGATGGGGCCTGTGAGCATCAACGTCGGATCGGAACCGACCGTGGTGAAGGCCACAACCCGCGCGCGCGCCCTGAGCCCGAGTTTTTTCGCGGTTTCGGCACTCATCAACAATAAAGCCGCAGCACCATCGGAGATCTGCGACGAGTTGCCAGCCGTAATGCGTCCAGTGTCCGGACGAAAACTGGTCTTAAGCGTCGACAGCTTTTCCCGCGACGTGTCACGACGAATGGTTTCATCCTGACGCAACACAGCGGCCGGCGCCGCCAGCACCCGCTCAGACAACTCCTCGACCGCAACCGGCACGATTTCATGATCGAAATAACCGGCATCGGACGCCGAGGCGGCGCGCTGATGACTGGCGAACGCAAAATCATCCAGGGCATCACGGCTGAGCCCCCATTTGTCGGCGATACGCTCGGCTGCCTCGCCTTGACCAGTCAGTTCATAACGCTGCGCCACCATCCAGCCAAACGCCTCGCCGTGAATTTCGCGATTGCTGCCCATGGGCACGCGGCTCATGTTTTCCGCGCCCCCCGCCACCACGACATCAGCGGCGCCAGCAGCAATAGCGCCAGCAGCCACATGCACCGCCACTTCACCCGAACCACATTTGCGGTCGATGGTCAGCCCCGGAACAGTCACTGGCCATCCGGCACCGAGCAAGGCTGTGCGGGCGATGTTGGCGGACTGCTCACCGATTTGCGTGACGCAACCGAAGATCACATCATCGACCAGATTCGGCGACACATCGACCCGCTCCAGCAAGCGGTTGAGCACCAGCGACCCAAGATGATCGGCGCGCACGCTGGCAAGGCCGCCACGGAACTTGCCGATTGGCGTACGTACGGCATCAACGATGACGATGTCTTTCATAGCGCGCTCGCCTTGAGCCCCGAACCCGGAACTTGTTTACCCTCTTCATAGCGGTAGACCCCCTGCCCCGACTTGCGACCCAGCCGCCCGGCGGCAACCATTTTGATGATCAGCGGGCAAGGCCGGAATTTTTCGCCCAGGGTCTGGTGCAAATAGCGCAGCACCGACAACCGCGTATCCCAACCAGTCAGGTCACCCAGCTCCAATGGTCCCATCGGATGGTTGAAGCCCAGGCGCAACGCCGTGTCGATGTCTTCGGCGGTCGCCGTACCCTCCTGGAGCATCCACATCGCCTCGTTACCCAAGAGCGCAGACATGCGGCTGGTGGTCAGTCCTGGCGATTCATTGACGACGATAGAGGTTTTGCCGATCTGCTCACACAGGGTGCGCGTACGCGCCACGACTTCATCGCGAGTGGCCAACCCTCGCACCAGCTCCACCAGCTTCATCTTGTGCACGGGGTTGAAGAAGTGCATGCCGATCACGCGATCCGAACAGTCCACCGACGCAGCAATTTCGGTCACGCTGAGGGCCGAAGTATTGGTCGCGATAATCGCGTCCGGTGCCAGCAGTGGCGCCGCCTGAGCGATAACGGTTTTCTTCACCGCCAACTGCTCGGACACCGTCTCCACCAACCAATTTGCGCCACTCGCGGCTTCGCTCAGGTCGCTGCAGGTCAGCAGGTTGGCCAGGGACTGCTGGGCTTTTTCGTCACTGACTTTGCCCAGGCGCACACCATCGGCAAGGATCTTTTCGATGCTCGCCCTGGCATTTGTCAATGAGGCGGCATTGGTATCGACCAGCAACGTGTTGAACCCGGAGCTGGCGAACGCATGTGCAATACCGGTACCCATCAAGCCAGCACCGACGACGACTACTTTTTCTTTATTGGCGTTCATGTTTGGCTCTCGATTAGGCGCAGTTCTTTTTACTGACCACATTGCGCAACGTGCCAATGCCCTCGACGCTGGCTTCGACCACGTCGCCTTCCTTGAGGAACACACCGGTGCCCATCCCCACCCCCGCTGGCGAACCGGTGAATAGCACGTCGCCACCGGCGAAACTCGAACGCTGCTGCACGAAGCGGATCAGTTGACCGACATCCCAGGTCATTTCCGCTGTCGATCCGTCCTGACGTACTTCACCGTTCACCTTCAAGGTCAGGCGCAGCCGCGGCGAACCTTCCGGGAACTCGTCCTTGGTGACGATCCAGGGCCCGAGGCCGGTGGTCTGGTCCTGGCTTTTCGCCGCGAACAGGTCCATGCCAATCCCCGCAGGCCCGCTGCGTTGCAGGTCTCGGGCACTGACGTCGTTGCCGACCGTGTAACCGAGCACGCAAGCCAGCGGGTTTTCCAGGTCGATCTCATCGGTGCCAATGACCGCGACCAACTCGACTTCGTGATCGAGCTCCTCAGTCAACGGAGGAAAGCGGATAGGGTCATTGGCGCCAATCAACGCGCCATAGGCCTTGAGGAATGCAACCGGCTGCGCCGGCGCCTGCAAGCCGAACTCCACCAGATGCTTGGCGTAATTGGCTCCCGCCACCACCACTCGGTTGACAGGCTCAATAGGCGGCAGCAAACGTACTTTGGAGAGCGGCAACGAGGGCCCGGCGAAACGTACCGAACTGATACCGCGCCCGGCCGCCACCGCGGGTGCCCAGTCTTTGAACTCTCCGCAAATGGGTGTCACCTGATTCTGAGCGACATCAACCACCGCCCAAAAAACCCCAGTATCAAAATACTCACAACGCGCCAGTTTCATCAGGCACCTACCTTGCCCAACTTGGCGGGATCCAAGTGCAGCAGGCGGCATGCGTTTTCATAGCGAATCTTGCGCAGGTCCGCGTCGGACAACTTCAAACCATGGGTCAGGTCGTGACGCACGGCATCGCTGCCGCCGAAGTTGCTGCCGTACAGCACGTGGTCTGCCCCAATGATATCGACCAGAGCCTGGCGCATCGGCACTTCATGCAGCTCGACGTCGAAGTAGAAGTTCTTCATGTACTCGAGCAGCGGCTTTTTGTTGTATTTGACGTCGAGGTTTTCGTTGGTCTTGGCCAGGCGACCGAGCTGGTACGGGACATAACCACCTCCATGGGTGATGTACACCTTCAAATCGGGAAAACGATCCAGCACACCGCCGCAAATCAGGTTCCAGAAACAGCGGCTTTCGTCGTACTGCATGCCTACGATGGCAGTGGTTTCGTAACGGTCATCATTGGCGTTCTTACCCCACGTGACCGACTGGTTGTAGCCGTGGATGAACATCGGCAGATCCAGGTCGCAGAGGGTTCTCCATACCACGTCGAGCTCCGGCGAATCGAACTCCAGGCCGCCGAAGTTGGCCCCTCCGGCGACCAAGCCCTTGGCGCCCAGCTCGGTGCAGGCGTAGCGCAATTCAGCCGCCGCCGCTTCGGGAGCATTGAGCGGTACATGGGCCCAGAACATCAGGCGATCAGGGGCGGCGGAGCAGTATTGCGCCAGCGTCTCATTGACGGTGCGGGCGAACGGTACGGCAAATTCGGCTTCGGTCCAGTACATGTAGCAATGGGATGGGACAGAAACCACCTGCAAATTCTGTCCCGCGGCATCCATGCCGGCCAGACGCGTTTTCGGGTCAGCCCAGCGAGCAAAATACTCCTCAAGCTTGGGACCGTTGCCCGAGCGCACGGCCGCCTTACGCTCGGGCGACCCAAGCCCGAGAATCCAATCACCTACACGCAGCTTGATATCGCCGTCGGCATGTTGTTCGAAGAACGGCCCCCAGTGAGGGTGCTGGTTGTAATAGCCAGGGTGTGGTGCGTGGGCGTGTAGATCGATAAGCATGTCTGGTACCTCGAGGTTGGCACTTTTTGTTGGTTTATTAGCGCGGCGCCTTCACATGGACAGGATCGACCCGTCACGAAAAG
Source organism: Pseudomonas sp. JL2 (assembly GCF_031570495.1). NCBI lineage: Bacteria > Pseudomonadati > Pseudomonadota > Gammaproteobacteria > Pseudomonadales > Pseudomonadaceae > Pseudomonas > Pseudomonas sp. JL2. The sequence continues at coordinate 143,284 of NZ_JAKUDH010000004.1, read as the reverse complement.
GCTTACTACCAGGACCAGAGCTTAAATTTAAATTGAGCAGAAATCAAAATACTGTTCAATTTATTTTGAAAAATCGCCAGGAAGCCTGACGCAGGGCCTTCGACCTAAGTCTTGAAACGCATCGAGGGATTGGAAAGCACGAGCCAAGCTCGAAAAATGAGGAGTGCAGCGGCGAAAAAACTAGCGCCCGGAAACGCGAAGCCCTCGATATGCGAGGGCTTTAGTCAAGCGATGGGTGATTTGTCGAAGGTCAGCGGCGGGTACGGGATGTGGAACCCATGATCAGCGCACCCAGCAGTTTTTTCATCCGCACCGGGAACAAGCGTCGCCCCGCGGCTTCCGGCACCAGGATTTCGCTCAACACATAACGAATGATCATTTCGCAGATCAACTCACGGTCAAGACGTACCCCCAGGCGCTCGTCCCAATCGTCGAAAACAATGCCCAAGCCATCCTGAAAACGCACGATCGAATCGTGGAAAATCCGCCGGAAAAAACCCAACGCATAATCAGGGGCAACCACCAGAAGGCGCCGCGCCCGACTTTGCTCAAGGTAATTGTCGAGATAAGCGAACAGCGCATTCAGACGCGCTTCCGGATCACTGATATGCCCCAGCTCCTGGGACAGCGAGCTGTGGAAACTTTCGCGTTTGTGCCGCGAAAAAGTGTCCAGCAGATCTTCTTGGGAGGCGAAATAGCGGTAGAAGGTCCCCCGCGAAACACCCGCGACCTGACACACATCCAGGATCGAAATACGATCGGCACCGGACATCAACACCACTTCTTCAGTGGCCTTGAGGATATTGGCGATTGTCTCTTCCGAACGTCGGTTCGGCTTCACCTTGATCCCTGCCCCTCCATTGGCAGCGATACGTCGCTCGACCGGTTTAACCTGGCTCGCCCCTGTATCAGGCAACGCCTTTTTCTTCGTTCTGGAGGCCGGCGTAGGCGCTTCTGTTTTCAGGGATGCGGCTTTTGGCATGGATCGATGCGCTCAAGGAAAGTAAAGATGGCGCAACGTTACCACAGGATCTGGGCATAAATAACAGGATATGTTCAACTTATTGCTAAAGACATTTTCACATTTTCTATTTAGAATCTCATTCTCTCTTCAAAATAAAATCAGGCAACCCTTACCAACGTGGGCGCCTAAAAGGAGAAAACTGATGGGCAGCAGTGGAAATCCAGAGACGTGGGCAGTGGGAGAACGAGACACTGTTATCGATGCGTTAGATCGGGCGGTAGCAAGGCATCCAGACAAGATACTGCTGGATTTCAGCGGAGAGTTATACACATATTCACAGATTGACTCACTCTCAACAAAAATGGCGCATGCCTTGATCTCGCTGGGCGTCAAGACCGGTGACACGGTGCTGACAATGCTCGATAACAACATCGACGCAGTCACCACTTGGCTGGCCATCAACAAGCTCTGCGCCGTGAGCGTGCCAATCAACACCGCCCTCAAAGGGGAGTTCCTGCGCCATCAGATCGCCGATACCGGCACCTCGGTGGTGATCTGCGAAGCAGCCTACCTGCCGCGCATAACGCCACTGGCCGGACAACTGCACGACGTACAGCACATTCTCCATCGCGGCGCACTGGAGACAGTCCCCGATTGCCCGATTCATATTGCGCCATTGGATGCATGGCGCGGACATGACACGACCCCGCTGGTCAAGAAACCACAGCCTTCAGACCTGGCTTGCCTGATCTACACCTCAGGCACCACCGGCCCCTCCAAGGGCTGCATGATCAGCTACAACTTCATGTGCAATCTGGCGCGCCTGCAATTGCGTGCCGGTCCAGCCAGTGCCGATGACGTGACCATCACCCCGCTGCCGCTGTTCCACATGAATGCACTGTGCGTATCGATCATCGCCAGCATTCTGGTGGGCGCGCGCGCCGCCATTCTCCCGCGTTTCTCGGTCTCGAATTTCTGGCCTGAAGTGGAGCGCTCGGGCGCAACCATCGCCTCGATCCTGGGCGGCATGGGCGGCCTTCTCGCTCAAGCGCCTGACAATGAAGCGATGCTGCGCTGCGTCGGGCAGATTCATACCGCACGTGGCAACCCTTACACCGAAGAGACCAAGAAAATCTGGCGCGAGCGTTTCGGCACCCAACGGGTAGGCGGCAACGGCTATGGCCTGACCGAAGCCTGTGTCGTCACCTCGCTGGCGGCCGGGGAATACGCCGCGCCCGGCTCGTCGGGAAAACGCATCGCGGATTTTGACGTACGGATCGTCGATGACCTGGATCAGGAAGTACAACCCAACTGCGTGGGCGAAATCGTCGTACGCCCGCTACGTCCGGACATCATGTTCCAGGGCTACTGGCGTCGTCCGGAGGACACCCTGAAATTGATGCGCAATATGTGGTTCCACACCGGCGACATTGGCCGATTCGATGACGACGGCTTCTTCTACTTCGTCGACCGCAAGAAGGACTACATGCGCCGCCGGGGTGAAAACATTTCCAGCTTTGAAATGGAAGCCGCTTTTGCTGTTCACCCGGCACTGGCAGAAGTGGCGGTACATGCCGTCCCGTCAGAGCGGGGTGAGGACGATGTGAAGGTCACTGCCGTACTGCATGAAGGCGTAACGCTTGAACCGGAGCAATTGTTCCATTGGGCCACCGATTCGGTGCCCTACTACGCCCTGCCGCGCTACATCGAGTTTCGCAGCAGCTTGCCAAAAAACCCGCAGGGTCGGGTGTTGAAGTATCTATTGCGCGATGAAGGAAAAACCGAAACCACTTGGGATCTGGAAACCACATCGATCGTAGTGTCCAAAAAGTAGCGGCCTCTTGCTTGGTACGCGCCAACACAGAAAGCCCGCTTTGAAGCGGGCTTTCGCGTTTTTTGGGTCTGGCGCCGTATCCGGTCACAGGAGCGAGCAAGCTCGCCCCCACATTTACGGGCTCAATCAGTACTCCCGCACGGGAACACCTTTCGGGCGGGAGTTGTAGCCGGGAAGGTGCAAGCCACCATCGACGTGAATAGTCTCGCCCGTGATAAACCGCGACATCTCCGACGCGAGGAACACCACCACCGGACCAATGTCGGCCTCAGGCTCGCCACAACGACCCAACGGCCGCATCGAAGCGGACATTTCGGCAAAGCCGGGGTTTTCCGCGGCGAGTTTGTGGAAGGTGGCCCCCATCGCGGTAGGGGCAATGGCATTGGTGCGGATGTTGAAGCGCCCCCACTCAGAGGCCGCGCTGCGGGTCAGTCCGACGATCGCTGACTTCGCTGTGTTGTAGTCGCCGTGCAGCCAGGCGCCGATCTCGATATCGATGGAATAGAAGTTGATGATTTTGCCGCCGCCCCGCGCCTTCATATGGGGCAGCGCGGCTTTCATTGCCCACCAGGCAGCCCATACCGTAGAGCCGAGGGTCTGCTCGAGCATGGCATCGGTTTTTTCTTCCAGAAGGACATTGGGCGTGGGAGCGAAGGCGTTATTGACCAGGATGTCCAGGCCACCAAACTGATCGACGGCCAATTGCACGGCGGCTTCGATATCGGTCTTGCTGCACACATCGGTCTTGATGAATACCGCCTGGGCGCCCAGCGCTTTCAACTCGGCGACTACAGCCTCGCCACTGGAAACATCCAGCTCGGCGACCACCACGGCAGCACCTTCTTTGGCAAAACTCAGTGCAATGCCGCGACCGATTCCGCCACCTGCACCGGTAATCAGCGCAACCTGTTCGTTTAGCAATGCCATAGCCACTCCAATTCTTGTTATTCAGTGAACATTTTTGTTTATAGTGTTCAACTATAGCTGATTTCTTCTGACCGAACAGTAGCGGAACAAGGATATCGAGAATGGCTGTATTTCGTCGCCGCGTGGACATCGTTGCTCATCATGCCCAGGCCACGGGGGAAGTCCGTGCCGCTCTGGAAGACGACTTCCACCACTTCCGCGTCTGGGTTCGTCACCATGAAGGTGAAGTCACCGCCATAGGCGGTGAAGCGTTGCGCTACCCCTATTCTCTGTGCCCACAGGCTTGCGATCAGTTACAGCAGTTGCTGGGCATGACATTGAATCGGATTGCCCACTCCGTCACCCGGCAGACCGACGCCAGCCATCAATGCACCCATTTGTTCGACCTGGCGGGCCTGGCCATTGCCGCCGCCGCGCGCGGTACTCACCAACGTCGCTACGAAATCAATATCGGCCGGCGCATCGACAACCGTACCCGCGCCATCTTGATACGCGATGGTAATCAAGACCTGACCTGGGACGTGAACGGCACCCTGATCGAAGGACCTGCGCCCTATGCCGGCATCAACCTTCGCGAAGGCATGGCCCGCTGGGCCCTCAACACCCTCAGTGAGGAAGCCGCCGAGGCAGCCCTGCTACTTCGCCGCTGCACGCTGATTTCGATGGGACGGGCCTACAACCTCGACGAACAGATTCACGCCTCGAGCACCGCCCGGTGCTACAGCCAACAACCCGAGCGCGCCGAACGGGCACTGCGAATGAAGGGCTCGACCCTGGACTTCAGCTATCAAGCATCAGCGCTGTGTGACCAGGACCAGGCGTGGCTCAGGCAGAAACGCTAGCCGCGCGACACTGGCGTAAAGAGCGGTGCGGCCGATACCTCCAAGGGTTGGCGATCCGGACGCGAGCCGGATCGCCGATACCACCCTAGAGGAAAACAGCCAGGTTGGGCGTCCCGAGCACCGCCTGATCGATAATGACTTCGCGCCGTGCCAGCTTGAAGCCCGCCCCGCCGAGACGCAGCACGTCACGCCGTTCACCACTGATGATATCGACGTGGTGGTCTTTGAAACGGCTGCGGGTCAGCAGCAGGTAACTGGTCACCACGAACTCATCGGGCTTGTCGGTTTCTTCGACAAACACGTTGGTCACCAGACGCCGGGTACGCGAGGGAGGGTCTTCCGCCCAGGCGCTTTTGCCGGACAGGCGCAAAATGCGGCCCATGATCGAGCGGTAATCGTCGTGGTAATGCTGAACGCTGCGCACGATGGTGGTTTTCAGTTCCGCCGCCAGGCGCGTCTGGCGCAGCGGCACGGTGTACACCAGGTCGGTGTCCAGGCGCTCGGCCCATTCCTGCAGGCGGATCTGGTCGAGCAGCGTGGCTTCCTCGTACAAAAAGGTCACCACGTCGTTGTATATCGGCGACCCCACCGGCACCCGCTTGGTACCGACTGGGGAACCCGGCTGGATATCTTCCACGCCGCGCTGTTGAACCTGAGCCATGAGTCATTCCCTCACTGTTATTCTTGTTAATGCTGTTACCGCCGACGGCGGCCCGAGGACCGCAGTCGAACCTGGCCTGACAGCGGGCGTTACTGGTCATCCGATGCCGTCATCAGCTCATGCCAGTACAACCACCAGTGCCACTGGGTATCGTCCTTGGTGAAGCCTTCATTGACGATGCCGGGGCCAGGCCAGCCTTCAGGTGCGCCGGTTTCAAAGCAGGCCTGGTATTTCAGCGTGCTCTTGCGGCCCATTGCCCCTTTGGCGGCCAGGGTCATGTGCGGCCAGGTGTCGGAGTCATCCTGCTCAACCATGCCAGAGGTGCCGAACAGCTGGATGGTTTGCTTGAGCATCTTGTCGCGCAGTTCCGGGGAGGCGTCTTTCTCGGCAAACACCCAGTTGACGAACTCGAGCTTGTCCGGGCCTTGCGGTACGTAAGCATGCAGGGTCATCGAGCCAACGACAGAGCCATCTGGCTGCGGAATGTAGACAAAGCCGAAAAGAATATTCGGGAACATCCCACCGACCTGGGGCGGCATGCTGGTGAGCACGTTCAATTGATCTTCGGTCAGATTGCGTGCCAACTGCTCGACCATGTCGGCCGTCATGCCGGCCGGCGGCAATGCTTCAAGTTTCTGCTGCACAGTCAACTCCGCCGGATCGAGGCCGGTCAGGCGCTTGATCTTGCGCGCCAGGTCGATGCAGCGCAGTGCATGACCGTGCGGCGAGCTGATTTCCACGCCAATCATTTCCGGGCTGAGGTCGGCTGTCTCGCCCTCGCCTTTCTTGGCGTAATTACCCACCTCACCCAACCAACGGTGCAGGGTCAGCGTGTGGAAACCGTCCGCCGCCGATTGCTCGCCCGCCGTTTTCCAGTTGGCGTTGACGATAAAGCGCTGCGGTGGGCCGAGGACTTCCATGCCCTTGTCGGAGCGACAGAACAGCATGTCGTAATACCACTTGGCATCGCCCAGGAACTCGTCGAACGAGGGCCCATCGATATTCCAGGTGGCAAATACCAGGCCGCCATACAGCGTGACCCGCGCCTTCTTCAGGCCCAGTTCTTCCTTGGGCAACATCTTGCCGTGCATGCATTCACGTTCGACGGGCGAGCCGATGAAATCGCCATTGGGGCGGAACGCCCAGCCGTGATAGATGCATTTATGAATTTGCGTATTGCCGCAGTCGGCGGTGCTGATGCGCATCCCGCGGTGCGGGCACACATTAAGGGTCACGAACACCTCGCCCTGCTTGCCACGGGCCACAATGACGGAATCGGACCCCAGGTCTCGGACCATGAAGTCTCCGGAGTTGGGAATTTCCGACTCGTGCCCCAGGAGTACCCAGATCTTGCCGAAGATCTTTTCCATCTCCAGTTCGTAAATTTCGCGATCAGACAACACGCGCATTTGCACTTCACGGCTAGAGGGGTAGATGAGGTCCGAGACCTTGGTTCCATCGGACAATACGGGGCTTGTTTTTGTTAGCATGATTGCCTCCTGATCAGAGCGTTACACGGTTGGTCGCCACAAAATATAAGACACTTTCTATATTTCTGTACATTTAATTCGCGAGCGGTGAATGTCTCCGTCCTCGCATCATAGTCATTCCCTGTCGGGCGCCTTGCCCACTTGAGTCCGCAGCACGCCAATGCCATCGATCTCCAGCTCAACCACGTCGCCGGGTTTCAAATAACGCAATTGCTCCAGGCCACAGCCGTTGCCGACCGTGCCGGAACCAAGAAACTCACCGGGGTACAAGGTTTCCGAACGGGACACGTGGGCAATCACGTCTTCAAAACTCCAGCGCATATCACGGGTATTGCCGCGCCCCCACTCCTCCCCATTGACCCGGGCAACCATATTCAGATCGTAGGGATCACCCAGTTCATCGGCGGTCACCAGGCATGGCCCCATGATGTTGGCGGTGTCGAAATCCTTGCTCTTGGCCGGACCGAGCATGCCGGGCATTTCCAGGGCCTGCGCGTCGCGCGCACTCATGTCGTTGAAGATGGTGTAACCGACGATATGCCCACGGGCTGCTTCACGGCTGATGTCCTTGCCGCGCTTGCCGATGTAGCAACCGAACTCCAGTTCGAAATCCATCGCCCGGCTAAAGCTCGGCCATTGGAATTCATCGTCGATGCCAATCACCGCGAAACGGTTGCCCTTGTAGTAGATGGGCTGCTGGTTGAAGGTCTCGATCACCCGGTCGTCGGCACGAGTGTTCATCGCTTTCAAAGTAGCTTCCGGATCTTCGGTACTTAGCGCACGGGCGCGACGGGCCGCAGCGAAGCTCTGGCGCAGATGCAATTCGAAGCACGAACAGTCGCGCATCTGTGGGGGTGGCTGAATCGGTGCGCGCAGTTTCACGTTGGCACGTTCCAGCACCGCCGCCGAGGGTGCCTTGGCCACCAGCGAACGGGCCAATTCCAGCGCCGGCTCACCGCCCTCCACCAAGGCCAGAATGCTGCTCAGTGCCACACTGTCGCGACTTTCCAGCAAGCGGTAAGCCCTTTGCAGGTCGAGCACCTGCTGGTCCTGGTTGAGCAAGGCTCCTGCGCGGTCAAAGCCTTCGGCGTCGGTATAGGTCACCAGTCTCATACGCGACCACTCACGGGCAACAGCGCACCGGTTACAGCGGCAGCATCATCCGACAGCAGAAAGGCCACCACCGCCGACAACGCTTCTGGCGTCACCCAGCGGCTGCTGTCGGCATCCGGCATGTCGGCACGGTTGGCTGGGGTATCGATGATGCTTGGCAGCACGGCGTTCACCGTCACGCCACGCTCCTTCAACTCTTCGGCCAGGGCTTCGGTCAACCGGGCCACACCAGCCTTGGAGGCCGCATAAGCCCCCATCCCCGTTTCGGCCTTGACCGACGCCAGCGCACCGATATTGACGATGCGTCCCGCGTTGGAGACCAACAGGTGCGTCAGCGCCGATTGAGAACTGATGACCGCGGTACGCACGTTTATCTGATAGAGGCGATCCCAAGTCTCCAGGCTGCCGCCTTCGACGGTCTCCCAGGCAAAACCGCCCGCGACATTGACTAAACCATCGATGCCGCCCCACTGCGCCGCGACCTGCTCGAACGCCGCGCTGGCCGACTCGGTCGAGGTCAGGTCGACACCGCCCAGGCACAGCAGATTCTTTGTATCCAGCAAGGCGGCTGGCGCCTGGCTACGGTCCAGCAAAGCGACCCGGGCGCCGCGCGCCAGCAGGCATTTGCCAAGTGTGCTGCCAAGGGCACCAAACCCGCCGGTAACGACTACCCTCTTGTCCAGTAATGACTGGGACATCGCAAAATCCTCTTGTTGTTGTTTTACGGCGCGAACGGTCGATTCGTGCCTTCGTCGGAACAAATATATGACACTTTTAGAAAATATGTACAAATGATACCGTATGACTTCCAGTCAAATACTCACCTGCGGAGCGCTGATGCCCAGAAAACTACCTGCACTCAACGCCGACAACCGCGCCTTCTGGCAAGGTGGCGAACGGGGCGAACTGCTCGTTCATCGTTGCGCGGCCTGCAGCCGGTACTTCCATCCACCGGCCCCGCTCTGCCCGCATTGTGCAAGCTTTGACGTGGCACCGCAGGCGGTGTCAGGCAAGGGAAAAGTGCTCAGTTACACCATCAACCACCAGCCTTGGGCTCCTGACCTGGAGGTGCCCTATGTGGTGGCAATCATCGAGCTGGTCGAACAGTCCGGATTGCAGTTCGTAAGCAACATCGTGGGCATGCCGGTCACGGATGTGCATATCGACATGCCGGTACGGGTCAGCTTCCTCAATGTCGAGGATGTGTGGTTACCTCTGTTCGAGAAGGATCAGTGATGTTCGATCATCGTTATGAAAAAGACGTCGCCATCACCGGCGTCGGCCAATCGGAAGTCGGGCGCCCCTCGAACAAGTCGGCGATGCGCCTGACGCTGGATGCCTGCCTGGAAGCGATTGCCGACGCTGGCCTGCAACGCAGCGATATCGACGGCGTGGCCTGCTGGCCGGGCGACAACAATAACGGTGACCCGTTCTCCCCGGTCGGCCCCAGCGCACTGAAAAGTGCCCTTGGGCTCAACGTCAACTGGTTCGGCGGCGGTTATGAAGGACCTGGCCCACTCACTGGCGTGATCAATGGCGCCATGGCGATTGCGGCGGGCCTGTGTAATCACGTACTGGTGTTTCGTACTATCACCGAAGCGTCGGCTCGCAGGGTCAACAAACAAGCGGGCGCTCTCACCAACAAGACTCAAGGTCGCGACAGCAGCTACGCCTGGCAGTGGTTTACCCCTTTCAATGTGCAATCGGGCATCAACCTGATGGCGCTGTATGCCCAACGTCACTTCCATGAGTACGGCACCCGGCCAGAGCAACTGGCGCAAATCGCCCTGACGTGTCGCCAGAACGCCATGCGCAACCCCAAAGCGCTGTACCGAACGCCCATGAGCATGGACGACTACATGGCGTCGCGGATGATTTCCTCTCCTCTGCGCATGTTCGACTGCGACGTGCATTGCGATGCATCCACCGCCATCATCCTGTCGCGTCGCGATATCGCGCGGGATCTGCCGAACGCACCGATCCGCATCGAGGCCATGGGCGCGGCGTTGAACCAGCCATGGTCGTGGGACCAGATTTCCCTGACCAGGATGGCCGCCTTCGATGTCGGCCAGATGATGTGGGCACGCACCGACTACACTCCGCAGGACGTTGGCTCTGCGCAGTTGTATGACGGTTTTTCGATTTTGACCCTTATCTGGCTGGAAGCCCTGGGGTTGTGCCCGACCGGGGAAAGTGGCGGGTTTGTCGAGGGTGGCACGCGCATTGCGCTGGAGGGCAGCTTGCCCATCAACACCAATGGCGGGCAACTGTCTGGCGGGCGCACCCACGGCCTGGGTTATGTGCACGAAGCCTGCCTGCAATTGTGGGGGCGTGCCGAAGGCCGACAAACCCGCGAACACCGCGTCAGTGCGGTGGCCGCCGGCGGCGGTCCGCTGGGAGGCAGCCTGCTGTTGGTGCGCGAGTGACCGCGCGCCTCAGTAGAGAACGCCAGCCACTTCGTTACAGAACTCGATCAGCGCCTTGCCCAGTTCGGCAAGGCCCGCTTCATCCCGTTGTCCACGGAACATCACCGCTGAAACGGTGAAGTCGATGCTGTTGGTCGGTGAGTAGACCGGCGCCGCAATGGCAAGAATCCCCCCCGAGAAATGGCCATCATCCACCGCCCAACCACGCTCGGCAGCTTGTCTCACTTCCTTGCGGTAAACCTCCAGCGACAGCGGTTGAGCCCAGCGGATGGTCTCGAAACTGCTTTGTACCTCGGGGTCGTCAAGGTCGATCTGCGTGGCGAACAGACGGCCACTGGCACCCATCAGAATCGGCAGGCGCTGACCTTCGGCCATGTCGATGCGCACATCGGTCGGGCTGGCCGCGGAGCTGACAATGACGATGCGATCAGGGCTCATCTTGCGCCACAGGGTGATGGTCACTCGCAGGCGTGCAGCCAGGTTCTGCAACAGGGGTTTGGCCATCTGTACGCGGTGGCCCTGGGTGACCAATTGCTCGACTAAACGCGCCAGCCCCAGGCCCACGGAGTAACGCTTGGACATGGGACTGAAATCAACCACTTCCTCCTGGACCAGGGTGCGCAGGATATTGAAGCAGGTGCTGGGATTGATCTTCAGTTGCCGGGCGATATCCACCGAACGTTCCGGTGTGCCCACCTGACTGAGGTAGCGCAGGATGCGAATGGCGTTGGAAACGGGCTTGACGAGGGTTACGCCGGCCGATTTGGTGCTGTCATTGACGTCAGTGAATTCCATGCCCGATCCCGTCACTTTAAAGTGCCGGCATTCTAGCCTGAGAATGAACGACAACGTGAAAGTTTTATCTGGGAATTAGTCGAACACTTGAGACGGAGTATTTCTCTAACGGCTGGTAAATCAGCCGGCGGGTTTGCAGGTTCTCTCGACGAAAACGCTCAATGAGACACTCCTGGGCATGGTCAGCCTGGGTCACCCGCATCTGCTGGCGCAGATACTCCAGCCAGGACTCGACAATAAAGCGCTCACTGTAGAGTTGCGGGTCCGCCATGTCGCGGTAAAGGCACCAGTTTTGCGCACCGTTGCGCCGTCGCGCCTTACCTACAGCGTACACGGCGATCAAATTCATCGCGCTCTGGCGCCGTCACTTGGTACAGGATCTTTCACTTATCCAGCGGCAGGCCCAGTCGCCCGACCGCACGGGCGGGGCTGAGCGGGCGTGGCGCAGCAATGGTATTGCGCAGTCGGCCGATGCCTTCGATTTCGGCCTCGACGCGGTCACCCGGGCGCAAAAAGCGCCCGCTTTCCAGCCCCACGCCGTGGGTGGAACCGGTAAACACCAGGTCACCCGGGCGCAGGCTGATGCGCGCATCCAAATAATTGAGCAACTCGTCCAAGGGAAAAATCATCTGCCGGGTATTGTCCTGCTGGCGCAACTCATCGTTGACGCTCAGGCGCATCTCCAGAGCCGGTTGCCCCCTGACGGCCACTTCGTCCGTGGTCACGATCCAGGGACCTACCGGCGTGGTGCGATCCATGGCTTTCTGCGTCAACAGGTCCAGGCGACCAATCTGCTTGCCGGCATCCCGAGCACTGATGTCATTGCCCACCGTGTACCCCAGCAGGCAATCGCTGGCATGGGGTTCATCCAGCAACGGTCGGCCCACCACGGCGACCAGTTCGACCTCATAGTCAAGTTGGGCGGTTAAGGGTGAGTAGTCGATATCGTCATCGGCACCGACCAGCGCCGACCCAGGCTTCATGTAGGCCAGCGGGTGCGCCGGCGCATCACTGCCCAGGCGCTTGAGATGACTGAGGTAGTTGAGGCCCACACCAAAGACGCGGCTGCCCGGCTCCAAGGGCGCGAGCAGGCGCGCGGCTGACAACGGCAACCATTGGCCTGCCAGGTCCAGGGCGTCTATCGCAAGATCCGCGCACAGCCCGACCCAGTGGGAAAACGGCGCGTTAATCCGCCGCAAATGCTCGGTTTGCCCATCCAACAGTGCCCAGAACGCCTGCCCAGCGACTTCGACCCGCGCCAGACGCATATCAGCGCTTGGCCAGGTACGTCGGCAGGTACTCGGCATCGAGCATTTCTTCCGGCGTCTTGACGCTGGGACCGAGAATCGGGCCAACCATTTCGTGGCCCCACAGGCTGAGTTTTTCCGGGTTCAACTCATAGGGATCGCCTTGCCATGGCTCGATTTCAGCAATGGTCTCGAAGGCAAAACCGGACGGATTGAAATGGTAGAACGACAGGTGCGGGTCCTGGGCATGTTGGCCGAGGGTCATCATCATCGGCAGCCCACGCTGGCGCACGATGTCGTAGGTTTCCCCGACATCCCGCACATTGCGCACGAACAGCCCGACATGCTGCACCCCCATGCGTCCCGGCCCATGGCCATAGGCAATATCATGGCTGGTGTGATGGTTGAGTTTGGAGCGGAAGAAACCGGTTCGCCCTTTGCCCGCACCCGCGCCATACCAACTGAAGCCCATCACGTTGAGCAGAAAGTCTTCCAGTTCCGGGGTGTAGTCCGGGGTGATCAGCACCACATGGCCCGCGCCCCGTTCGTCAGCCAGGAAACCACTGTGGGGACGCCCTGGCTGGAACGAGCGCGGCAGCCATTTCTGCCCGTAAAACAGTTCGTGCTGATACCCCACGGGGTCGCGGAAGCGCACCAATTCGCGCACACCGCGCTTTTCACACAATTGGGCGTCGCCACGGCTGTAGTCGACATTCGCCGCCGCCAGCTTCCTGATGCCCTCTTCGAACGCCATGCGCCCCACCGCTTCCCAGCCGATGTAGGCAATTCGGTCTACCTTGCCTGGATGAAAAGCGAAGCGATGGCGTCGATCGTCGATTTTGAAGTACAGCGACTCCGGGTCACTCTCGGGATTCTTGCCGATACCAAAGCCCATTACCTGCGGGCCGTACTCACGCCACGCCTCGAGATTGGGGGTTTCGAAGCCCATGTAACCGATACCGATGATGTCCACGTTATTCACCTTTTTATTGTTCGAGATGAAAGGTGCCTGCGGCACCCGCCCTGACGCCGCGCTAGACAGCCAGCAACCCACCGTCGATGACGAAGTCTGAACCGGTGATGAATGAGGCCTCATCCGAAGCGACAAATACCGCCATGGCCACCACTTCCTCAGGCTCGCCGGGGCGATCCATCAATACGCCGTCCAGCAGCATGGCGCGAATCTTCGGGTCTTCCAGAAACGGCCGGGTACCCGGGGTGGCGACAAATCCCGGACTCAAGCTGACCGCACGGATGCCGAACGGGGCGCCCTCCACCGCCAGCTGGCGAGTGAACGACACCACGGCCCCCTTTGCTGCCGAGTGGGCGCTGATGCCGGCGACTTTCGAGCCGCCCCAGGCTGCGGTGGACGATACGTTGATGATCACCCCGCGCTGCTCGGCCAGGTGGGGCCAGGCATACTTGGTGGTATAGAACAGCAGGTCGATTTCATTGCGCATGGTGTACTGCCAATCCTCGATCGACAGTTCGCTGACCAGTCCGAAACGAGCGGCGGAAGCATTGTTGTAGAGAATGTCGATGCGCCCATGTTCGGCGACGGCGGCATCGATCCAGGCCTGGGCCTGTTCATGATCGCCCAGGTCCACAGGCGCCGAGCCATACAGGGTATGGCCCTCGGCCCGCAGCAAGGCCGCCGTCTCCTCATGACCTTCGGCAACCACGTCGCAACCAACCACGATTGCGCCTTCGCGGGCAAAACGCAGCGCCGCCGCCCGGCCCTGGCCACCACCGGTACCGGTGATCAACGCCACTTTGTCTTGTAAACGTCCCATCAGCACACCCTCACCTCTGTGGTTATCACATTGCGGCAAACGTTCATGCCGTCAAACGGCTTCGTTTTCCGAGGTGATGGGTTCAAGCCAGATCGCCTCGGCGGGACAGGCGGCAGCGCCCTCACGGGCCTCCTCCTCCAACTCCGGGGGGATATGGGCGTCGTCGAAATACACCAGGCCATCGGCATCGAGCTTGTACAGGCTGGGGCAAATCGCGGCACATAAACCATAACCACAGCAGCGGCTACGGTCTACCACGGCTTTGAATTGCGCTTTTTCTGAACTCATTTTTTTCTCCTTATCAGGTTCAGCCTCGGCAAATTATGAACACTATTTTATTTTATGTGCAATTAATATTTGGCACGGCTATGCTGGCAGTCACCTGGGACGATCGCCGTGCCAGACAAAGATCCATGTGGGCGAACTTGCTCGCTCCCAGAGGCCCAGATTGGTCCGAAGGAGGCCCCCACGCAGGGAATTCGTTTGTCTATAAGTCAGATGGTTGGGCTGGACAAAGCGGAATTTTTGATTTTATTCTGAATAAAAAACCAGATTCTGTTCAAAGAATCTGCTGAGGGTGGATTCATTTCCCCCTTGTAGCAATGCTTGGCTCAACAAAACCTATAAGGAAGCCAACCCCATGCACCCGTCTACAAACCAAGCCGCAATCGATCCGCGCGAATTTCGACAGAGCTGGAAAATTCTCATTTTGTCCGTCGCCGGTGTTGCCATCAGCATCAATGCCGCCCTGCTCTATGGCTTCGGCACATTGGTCGTGCCGCTCGGCGATGCCTTTGGCTGGAGCAGAAGCGAGCTGCAGGCCTGCATCACCTTTCTGTTTGGCGGCGCCGTGGTGTCACTGCAACTGGTGGGTTGGTTCAACCTGCGCTATGGCATGAAGCGCGTCACGGTCATTTCCCTGCTGTTGTTGTCACTCGGCTACCTGGCGACAACCCAACTGACCCAATCGATCTGGTCGATGTACATCGCCTTTGCAGTGCTGCCGATCGTGGGCATGGGCGCACTGGCGGTGACCTGGACACAACTGTTGAGCCTTTGGTTTGACCGCAATCGCGGCCTGGCATTGGCCATCGGCCTGTCCGGCACCGGTCTCACCGCCGCCACTATTCCCCGGTTGATGGCATGGGGGATCGAACAATGGGACTGGCGCGCGGCCTTCGTGATTCTCGCCCTGCTCAACCTGCTGGTTTTGTTGCCTCTGATTCTGCTGTGGTTCAAGCTGCCCGCTGCGGCGGGTAGCCAAGACGACGGCCATGCACTGGAGCGATTGCCCGGCATGGGCTTTCGTGAGGGTATGGGCTCGCTGAAGTTCTGGACCTGCAACCTGGCGCTCAGCCTGGTGATTTCTTCGATCGTTGGCATGGTCACGAGCACCGTGCCCATGCTGCAATCCAGGGGGTTGTCCGCTGCGGATGCCGCCACCATTTTCAGCGGTTTTGGTATTTCGCTGATCTTCGGCCGGATGTTGATCGGCTATCTGCTCGATCGCCTGTGGCCACCGGCGGTGTCCGCGCTCAGCCTGGTGTTGCCCGCCGTCGGTTGTTTTATCTACCTGAGCCCCACCGCTGAATTTGCGCCGCTGATGCTGGCTGCCGTACTGATCGGCTTTGGCGCCGGGGCAGAATTCGATATTGCCGCCTTTTTGATTGCCCGCTACTTCGGCCTGCGCGAGTACGGTCGTCTGTTTGGCGTCCATCAGGGCTTGAATACCGTGGCTTCGGCGCTGGCGCCATTGCTTTTCGCCTACCTGCTGGCACGTACTGGTTCGTACACGGCAATGCTGGTGTACAGCGCCGCCTGTTGCCTGGTCGGTCCGCTGCTTTTACTGACCCTGGGACGCGTACCACGCTTCAATGCGCAACCACTTCCCAGCCAATCCTGAGCCCTCCCCCCACAACAAGAACCGGAGCAGAACATGCCCACATTGACGTTTATCGAACACAACGGCACCACCCATCAGGTCAAGGGCGACATCGGCCAATCGGTGATGCAAGCCGCGACCTTCGCCTCGGTGCCCGGTATTTCCGCCGACTGCGGTGGCGCCTGCAGTTGCGCTACTTGCCATACCTACGTGGACGAGGCCTGGCTGGGCAAGGTGCAAGCACCGCAAGGCATGGAAAGCGACATGCTCGAGTACGCCTTCGAACGCCGCGACAACAGCCGCTTGAGCTGCCAGTTGATCATCAGCCAAGAAATGGACGGCATGGTGCTGCACCTGCCGTCGTCGCAATTCTGAATGCACTTGAAGGAGCTCTCATGACCCTCGCCTCAGTCGTTATCGTCGGTGCCGGCCAGGCCGGCTTTCAGGTCGCTGCCTCCCTGCGTCAGGAAGGCTATGACGGGCGCATTACCCTGATCGGCGATGAACCAGGCCTGCCCTATCAGCGACCGCCGCTGTCCAAGGCCTATCTGCTCGGCAAAATCCAGGCGACCAATCTGCTGTTTCGCCCGGCGGACTTTTACGCCACCCAGCGTATTGAACTGCTACATGACCAGGTCAGCGCCATTGACCGCCAGAACCAACGGGTGATCCTGGCCTCGGGTGCGGCTGTCAGTTATGACCATCTGGTGTTGGCCACCGGTGCGCACAACCGTCCCCTGCCGGTTCCCGGCGCAGAGTTGGCGCAAGTGTTCGGTATCAAGACCAAAGCCGATGCCGATGCCCTGGCGCCGCTCGCGAAAGCAGCGCGAAACGTGGTGGTGATTGGGGCCGGGTTTATCGGCCTGGAGTTCGCGGCAGTGGCCGCTGCCTTGGGCGCCAGCGTGCACGTGTTGGAGCTGGGTGAGCGCCCCATGGCCCGTGCCGTGTCGCGGGAGATGTCTGCAGTGTTTCGCCAGGCCCATGAAGCCTGGGGCGTGCATTTTGACTTCCGCCAGGGCTTGAGCCGCATCGATGGCGACAACGGCAAGGTGTGCGCGGTGCAAACCGGTGACGGACGTGTTCTGCCCGCTGACCTGGTGGTCTTTGGTATCGGCGTGATCCCCAACGCGCAACTGGCGACCGAAGCAGGCCTGGACATCGAGAACGGCATCAAGGTAGACGCCAGCCTCCTGACTTCTGACCCGCGAATCTCCGCGGTGGGCGACGTCGCCAGTTTCCCTTGCCAGCAGAACGATGAACAACATACCCGCCTCGAGTCGGTGCAGAACGCCGTCGACCAGGCCCGCGCGGTCGTCGCGCGCTTGATGGGCAAGCCGGCGCCTTACAGCGCCCTGCCCTGGTTCTGGACCGATCAGGGGGACTTGAAGCTGCAGATTGCCGGGCTCTCCAATGGCTACGACAGCACCGTTGTCCTCGGCTCCGTCGACGAGAAACAAGTCTCTGTGCTGTGTTTCCGCAATGACCGCCTGGTGGCCGTGGAGTCTTGCAACCGCATGGGTGATCACATGGCCGCGCGCAAGATCCTCGCCCGCGCGCCCAAGCTGACGGCTGTCGAAGCCGCCGCTGACGGTTTCGACCTGAAGGCCTGGGAAGTGGCCAATCGCGACTGAGCACTGCGGACCTGTAAACCCGCAGCCGCGCCCGCCCCAAAGCTGACGCGGCTTTTTTTGCACAATGCCTGGAGCGATGCGATGAACAAAGTCTGGTTTATTACCGGTGCGGCCCGAGGCCTGGGTGCCGCCATTGCCAAGGCCGCGCTGACCGACGGCGACCGTGTGGTGGTCAGCGGCAGGCGCACCGACGCGCTGGAAAATGTCTTCGCCGAGTATGGCGAGCGCGTGCTGGCAGTGGCCCTGGATGTGACCGATGAAGCCCAGGCGCTTGCCGCCGCAGAGAAGGCCGTTGCGCGTTTTGGCCGAATTGATGTGCTGGTCAACAATGCCGGCTACGGGCAACTGGGGCCCTTTGAAGACAATTTCGCCAGCGACGCCGACAAGCAGTTCGCGACCAACGTGTTTGGTGTGTTCAACGTCTGCCGTGCCGTCTTACCCATCATGCGCCAGCAACGCAGCGGCCATATATTCAATCTGTCCTCGATGGGCGGCCTGGTGGGCATGGGCGGTGCGGCGCTGTATTGCGCGTCGAAATTTGCCGTGGAAGGTTTTTCCGAATCACTGGCCCTGGAGGTGGCGCCGTTCGGTATCAAGGTCACGCTGGTGGAACCCGGCGTTTTCCGTACCGACTTTCTCGACGCCAGTTCAGCGGTCTTCGGTGCAGGTGGGCTAGAGGATTACGCAACATTCACCGCCAAGGTCAAAAGCGCTTCGGCCGCCTACAACCACCGGCAAACCGGCAGCCCGACGAAACTGGGCAGCGCGCTGGTACAGCTGGCCAACAGTGCGCAGCCACCGTTGCGTTACCTGGCAGGCTCCGACGCTTATCAGCAAGTCCGCGACAAGCTCGACAAGATGCTCGTGCAAATCGAGCAGTGGCGGCCGCTGACCTGCTCCACCGATGGCGAATAACCGCAGGTGCGCATAGCCTTTCTTGACAAAAGCTGCACGCACCAGGGCGTCCACGGTTACTGGTTGATGAAATAACGCACAGACAACTTGCCGTCTTCGAATCGGTACAACTCGATCGTCTCGATGCCACCTTGCTGCTCGCGAAAGGCGTTCAGGTGATGACAGGCCGCCTCATTGCCATTGACGATGCACTGGCGCACCTCCACGCGAATCTTCGGCTGCTGTAGCGCCCACATGCCTTCCAACACCTGCCAGGCATCATGCAGGGGTTTGCCGACATATTCGATACTCAAGCCATTGGCCGAGACGCTGCGGTAATGGGCGAAAAAACCCTCTTTGTCGCCTTTATTCCAGCAGTCGATCTGGCCGTGCAGGAAGTGCTCGATTGCTTGTTTGTCCATGCTCATATCAGGTTCATCCTCAGGTGGGGTCAGGCGTGTTGTCCTTGCTGCGGGTTTTGTTGACGGGCCAGGAATGCCGGCTCCATCTTCAACCACAACAGAATGATCGGACCGATGATGGCGCAACAGAAACAGCACACCAGCACCGCCGAATAACTGCCGTACACGTCATAAAGATGACCGAACAGCATGGGCACCAGCCCGGAGACGATGGTAATCAGGCACAGGTGCAAACCAAAGATTCGCGCGTAGTCCTTCAGGCCGAAATAGCGGGCCATCAGGAAGGCCGCCAGATCGAATTCAGCCCCGGCACTGGCGCCAATGCACAGGGTGGCAAGGACCAGCAACGAGGTGTTCTGCGCCCCGCCCAAGAGGAAGATCGCACAACCCAGCGCCGGTAGCGCCAGGCTCACGGCCGCGACCACCGAAGGTGAATAGCGATCCAGCAGATAGCCCACCAACAAACGTCCGCCGATGATGGAAATACCAAAGCTGCTGAAAATCTGACTGGCCTGCTGGGGGCTCAAGCCCTTGCTTTGCAGCATCGGCACGAGGTTGGTGACCATGCCGACGGTCAACGACACCGACAATATCAACGCGACGTTGAAGCCCCAGTACATCCCTGAGCGCAAGGCTTGTCTGAACGACATGCCAGTCAGTTGCGCAAGCGCTTTCTGAGGCGTGGCATCAGCACTGGCGAGCGGTGCCGGCATGCGTAACCACATCAATGACAAAGGCAGGGTAAACAGCATCGGCATCGCCGCCAACGCAATGAACCCGGCCTGCCAGCCGTAGGCGGCAATCAACCGCGACAACAGCGGCGGCAGAATCATCGCCATCAAGCCGGTGCCACACAGGATCACGGCCAGCGCCAACCCACGATTACGCTCGAACCACAGGTTGACCAGTTGTGTCCAGGTAATCGCAATGGTGCCGGCGCAGATGATCGGCATGATGAAGAATGCCAGGTACAACCAGCCAATCGAGCCCTGGATCCGGGTGATGGCCAGGTAACCGACGATCTGCAGCACCATCGAAACAATCGCCACTCGGCGCAATCCGTAACGGCGATACAACCCACCCACCAACTGCGTGGAAATCGCCACACCAGCAAACAGAAAGGTGATCGAGGCCTGCAAGTCGCCACGACTCCAGCCGAACGCCTGCTCCAGCGGAATCACCAGGGTGCCGAAGGAATACAGCAACGCAGCGGAAATGCTCGTGCAGATGCCAAACAACCCCAGCAGGACAATGTGCCAGCCACGCTTGAACTCGGAGAAATCATTGCCGGCGTGGGCCGAGGTGGTGCTGTTGCGTGTATTTGTAGTCATGACCTGACTCCCAGCGCGGCCCGCCATTGCGGACGCGCGACATGATTAGTGGCCCTTGAGGATTTCTTCGACTTTGGGCAGCGCGACCATGGTGGCGCCTCCATCCACCAGCAGCGAGGTGCCAGTGATGTAGGAGGCCTCGTTGGAGGTCAGAAACAGTACGGCATTGGCAATGTCGGCGGACTCACCCAAACGCCCCACGGGAAAATGTGCCGCGAGTTTATGCGGCAGTTCATTGCCCAGGGTTTCCAGCATATGGTCAGTGCCGATCAGCCCGGGCTCGACAACATTGACCAGAATATTCATGGCGCCGAACTCCACCGCCAAGCCACGAGCGAAGGCGTTCATAAAGGCTTTGCTGGAGCTATAGGCAATCAGTCGAGGCGTATATTTGCGGTTGGCTTCGCCGGAGGAGATGAATATCAACCGGCCTTTATCGACCGCCCGGGACAGGTAAAAGGCGCTGTCCTTGGCCAGCCAGAACAACGACTGGATGTTGCTGCGCACGATGTGATCGAAGGTGTCATCGGCCATGTCGGCGATCAATCCGTGGCTCGTATCGGCCGCGCAATGCACCACGATATCCAGGCCGCCAAAACGCTCCACGCCACCTTCCACCATCGACTTGATCGCCTCGCGGTCGGCGATGTCGCCACCGACCAGACAGGCCTCACCGCCCAGGGCCTTGATCTGGCTGATCGTTTCTTCGCCGTATCGAGCGGTGCGTGCCGATACGACCACCTTGGCGCCCTCGCGGGCATAGGCCAGGGCAATGGCACGGCCCATGCCTCGACCGGCACCGGTGACCAGCACGACTTTGTCACGGAATTTCATTGCGGTTCCTCATTGTTGTTATTAGAAGAGGCTTTTGACGCAGCGCGCGCGCCGGGTAACCCATCGCAACCCGGCGCACCCGACCGACTACAGGTCCTTGCCTGGAACGTTACGGGCCGAGCCGTTACGTCGGTCCGATTCGCCCCAGCCCAGCCAGTGCGAAGGCTCACGGGTATCGCCCACCCGACGCCAGCGTCCTTCCTGCTGCGCCGTGATCGGGAAGCCACCGACGAAGTCGATCATCTCCCCCTTCTCGTCGGGCAGGAACTCCCACTCTTCCTGGCCTTCCAGGACAATTTTGGCCGACTTCAGGAAGTAACTGCCGTCCTTGTGCACGGTTTGCCCTTCGATATCGGTGGTGACCCGTACCTCGCCCTTTTCATTGTTGAAAATGGCGTAGCCCAAGTGGTCGTGACCGACCATGAAGGAACCGGTGTCCCAGCTGCCGTCTTTGTAAACGGTGACAAAGGACCACCAGATCACGTGCTTGTTGTTGTTCACCACCAGGTCTTTCTTGAAGTGAATAGCGCCGCCTTCGGCCATGTAGAACTGGTCCAGCGCCATGGCACCTTTCACCGCCCGCCCCTCGCAGACACCGGCGATGTCCCACAACTGCGAAACGTAGAAGGTGCCCCAGTCCACACCCGGCAAGTACCACTGCAGTCCCGGGCCGAGCAGACGCCCTTCCAGGTGAAACAGGCCTTCTTCCTTCCAGGTCAGGCGCTCGCTGCTGGCCGTGATTTCCCAACCATTACCGGGCTCACCCGGTTGGCTGGCCCAGCGTGCGACATCGCCTTCCAGGCTGTGCACGGGCAACGGCGTCAGGGCCTGCCGGGCCATTTTTTCGTGGTCCATGCGCAGGTTGACGTTGTCGACGTGGTTGTTCAGGTAGAAGAACTTGGTCGGGTTCGGGGTGCCATTGGGCGCCATCAGCGAACGCACGAATGAATAGATGTTGCCTTGTTCATCGCGCACCGACCCGAACGGGGAACTCTTGCTCAGGTGCAGCCCGAAGAAACCGCGTTCGGCGGACATCGAAGCCCCCGTGACCTTGTGCGGCCCGACCAGTTGTTGAAAGCCAAAATCACCGCGTTCCGGAATGGTCTTGAACGTTCTCATAATGCCCTCTGTTGTTTTTGTTGAGGCCTGGAGATGGCTCTTAGGCGTGGTTAGTCCCAGATCACCGGAAGCTTGGACACGCCGCGCAGTTGCGCCCCGCCGATCTGCGGGACAGGCTCGCTCGGGTCGAGGCGCAAATTGGGGAATAGATCGAGGATCGCGTTGACCGCGCAGCTGATTTCCACCTTGGCTACGAATTGACCGATGCACATGTGCGGGCCAAAGCCAAAACCAAAGGAGGGTTTTGGCTTGCGATCAATGTCGAATACATCGGGGTTTTCAAAAGCGTCTTCGTCGCGGTTGGCGGACACCACCATGCACTGGACAAACGAACCCTTGGGAATCTTCACGCCGTGAAACTCCACTTCTTTGGCGGTTTCACGCACCTTGAAGGTGGCGACCGGCTCGAAGCGGGTGGTTTCGTCCATCAGTTTACCGATCAGCGAGCGGTCGGCCTTGACGCGCTCCAGCAGGCCGGGCGTGGTCAGTAGCAAGGTCATCACCGAGCCGAACATGCGCGTGGTGGTTTCGCCAGCGGCCGGCAACAACGAGCGGGTGAAGGTGATCACTTCATGGTCATCCAGCGTGCGCCCTTCGTATTCGGCACGCAGCAAACGCCCGATCACATCATCGCCCTGGCTACCCTCGGCACGGCGTTGCACCACGACCTCGGCCAGCGCGTCGTACAGCCCTTTGACGGCGATGCCGGCCTGGCGGCGCGCTTCAGCCATTTTGCTCGGGTCAATCTGGTTGCCGCCGACAATGGCCAAGGCCCAGGCGGCGTATTGCTTGTACTTGGAGGGGTCATCCGAAGGGAAGCCCATCAAGGCGTACATGATGCGAATCGGCAGTTCGAGGCCGAACTTCATCAAGTCGGCCTTCTTCGCTGGCAGCATCGGCCGGATGTATTCTTCGCGAATCACTTGATCGATCTGCGGGCGCCATTTGTTCACGGTCTCCGGCATGAATGCCGGTTGCAGCAAGGCGCGGACCTTGCGGTGTTCGTCACCGTCCATGGCAAGAATGATCAGGCCATCGAAGAACGCGCCCAGACCTTCGGCAATGAATCCACTGGTGTAGGTCGCACCGTCGCGCAGGACGGTCATCACATCCTGGTACTTGAACAAGGCGAAGGTCGGGCGAGTGCCCTGCTGGGTCCCGGCATTGGTCGGAACGCCGAACTGGGTGATGAAGTCGCCTTCATAGATGGGCGATTTCAGCCGTTGCTCGCGGCACACCGCGTGAATATCCAGGTCGGTGCCGCGGTACATTTGCGATACGGCAGAATAAGCGGTTGCCAGGTCCAGTGCCGCGCTGTCGTTGTTCATCAGGGTCTCCCGTCTTGTTTTTATGGCTCTTGCACACCAAGATTGCCCGGCTGCTAACCTATGGTATGCGCTTGCATCCATACCGGTGGCCGGCTTCGTTTGACTTAGGGTCAAACGAAGGCCCACGGGAAAATGCTTCAAAGTATCAATAGCCTGCCCCATGCAGGCATGAGGAGTACGAGGTGGCGGTGAAGGCAGGAGAAGGTGGCGAACAGGGCAAGCGCAATACGATGAATCGCCTGCTCGCTGCTGCGCGCATGGAGTTCGCCAAAAAGGGCCTGGCCGGTGCGCGAGTGGAAGAAATTGCCCGGGATGCGGGCGTCACCAAGCAGTTGGTCTACCACTACTACAAGTCCAAGGAAGGGCTGTTTGTAGCGGTACTGGATGAGTCTTCGGACAACATCATGTCCGAGCTGGTCAACCTCAATGTCGAAGCGCTTCCACCACCGGAAGCGATGCGCGTCGTGCTCAACCATTTCTTCGATCAGTACCGCCTGGACCCCTTCCTTGGCAGCCTGGCGCTGGAGGGCATCCGCTACCACGATACCCACGAAACACCCCGTAACCATTTCCTGGAAATGGCGCCGAAACTGATCGCCAAACTCGACGCGATTCTGCTGCGCGGCGCTGCCAATGGTGATTTCCGTGGGGGTATCAACCCGCGCCTTTTGCTGGCCAGTGCATCTTTGGTGACCACTGGCTGGTTCACCAACCGCTATTCGATGTCGGCACTCGCCGGGTTGGACACCGACTCGGCCCAAGGCATGGCCATCTGGCGTCAGTACTCGGCGGACTTTGTCCTGGCGAGTATTTCACTGGGGGCAGAAAAGAACGCCGACAGCGTTTAAGGCTGTCGGCGCGTTTTCGCGAGCAGGCTCGCTCCCACAGGTTTACCCGCGTTACCTGAACATGATCTCTTTGTGGGAGCGAGCCTGCTCGCGAAGGGGCAAGCACTTGCACCATCATCGCCGCCTGACACACCACCTTCGCGAGCAGGCTCGCTCCCACAGGTTTATCTGTCGACGGTTCAGTTGCCTTTTTTACTCAGGTACTTGCTCACCCGCCTGGCCGCCAGCCGGCCGGCCATGCCATTGACTCCGCCGCCCGGGTGAATGCCGGCACTGCCCAAATACAATCCCGCCACCGGCAAGGTATCGCCTCCCAAGCCGTATGCCGGGCGCATGGTACTCGAGCGCATCGAGGTGGTGTCGATATGCACCACGCAGCCATTCACGGTGTTCAGGCGTTCGGTAAAGTCCGGGGCGGCCTCGATGCGTCGGCCAATCACTTGCCCTTCGATACCCTCGATATAGTCGTACAACTGTTCCTGCACCTGGTCGGCCACTCGCTCACGCAACGCGTCCCAGCCTTCGTTGGGGTTCACCGGCATCACGGGCGGGTAGATGTACAACACATCCTGGCCGGCTGGCGCCTGGGAGGGATCCGCGGCGCTTGGTGCGGCCACGGTGATATAGGGCAATTTGGGGACCTCGCCACGGGCGCAGGCGGCGAAGTTTTCCAGCACGGCCTCTTCGGTGCCGATCAACATCACGGTCTTGCGCAGATCCACACCGTCGCCGCGCGCGGCAGCGAAACGTGGCAGGGAAATCTGCCCACGCAAGGCGACATCCACTTTGAGCGGTCCCGAGCCCTTGCCGTTGGCCGGCGCCATGGCGATGCGGGTCAGCAGGTGTTGCGGGATCTCGCCGCGGGTGACCATGTCCAGCGCTGGCTTGGGATGACAACCGGCAATGACTGCACGGGCCGTGAACTCGCGACCGTCGGCCAGCTTCACGCCTTTGACCTGACCTTGCCTGGCGACGATTTCACTGACGCTGGCCGATACCAGCACCTGGCCGCCCAACTCTTCCAATCGAGCCTGCATGGCATTGCTCAACTGCTGCATACCCCCCATCACCCGGCCCACGCCAAAACGATGGAGGAAACCGAGCAAGGCGTAATAGATGCCACCGCCATCGGCGCTGATATCGCCCGCCAGGCCGGTGAGTGCGCACATCGCAGAAAGGGTCACCGGATGCTCGAAGCGCTCACGGGCCGCCTGCAACGCAGAGCCCGTCATCAGCGCCATCAGCTCGGGTTTCAAGGCTTTGTGCTTAAGCGCGGTGCCGAGCATTTTCAGCTTCACGCCCAGGTTGGTTTTCGCCGGGTCGACCCGCATCATCGGCAGCGCGATATCGAGGAACATGTCGATGACCTTCATGAACTGGAGAAACGCCTCGGCGTCCTTGCTGCTGAAGCGGCGTATCTCGGCAGCGGTTTTCTCACGGTCACGCCAGAAAATCAGCGACTGCCCATCCGGGTGGAGGTAGACATACCCCGGCGCGAGCTCCACCGATTTGAAGCCGTGGCGCTCCAGTCCCAATTCCAGCGGCACATGGGAATGCACACGCATCGACATCATGTCCAAGGCACAGGGGTGTACCAGATGCTGCGGCGCTTCGGGTATCAGGTAGCCAGACGAGGCCATCCCGCCAACCTTGTCCAACGCCTCAAGGACCAACACTTTTTTGCCTTCCATGCCCAAGTAACAGCCCGCTGACAGGCCGTTGGTACCCCCACCGACCACGATTACATCGAAATCAGTGTTTCTCTCAATTTGGTTCTGGTTCATTACAGGCTTCCAATGTCGAAATACAAGCACGGCGGCTGTAGCGGCGAAGATCAGCCTCGGCGCACTGCGTAGAGGGCGCCGAGGCAAGCGTTACATGCCGGTGCGGCCCATCTGCGCAAAGAGCGCGCGCATCGCCACCAGGGATGGCGTGTGGCTGCTGAAACCACCGTCGGCGACCAGTGTGGTGCCGGTGACAAAGGCGGATTCATCACTGGCCAGGAATGCCACGACATCGGCGATCTGCCGGGGTGTGCCCAGCTCGGCGGTGCAGTGGTTGTCGCGCAGAATGTCGAGCACCGGTTCAGGCATGGCGTGCTCCGAAGGCGCCAGGCCGATCTGCACGGCGTTACCACGAATACCTTGCTTGCCGTACTGCGAAGCCACCATGCGCGGCAGCATCATCAGCCCCGCCTTGGAGGTGGCGTAGCCGGTCAGGGACATATCGCCCTGCATGCCCAGGCCTGAAGTGGCAAAGATAATCGAGCCCTTGCCGTTCTCCAGCATGACCGGGATCACATGCTTGGTGCACAGCACCGCGCCCCGCAAGTTGACGGCGATGGCGCGATCCCAGGCCTGCATATCGAGGTTGACGAAGTCACGGTCCAACTGACGTTGCTCGGCATTCAGGATCGCCGCGTTGTTGTGCAGGATGTCGACACGGCCAAAACGCTGTTTCACCTGGGCGACCATCGCCCGCACGTCGTCTTCCGAGGACACGTCCGTAGCGATCGCCAAGGCTTGATGACCCGCAGCCAGCAGCGACTCGGCAACGGCCGTCGCGCCCTCGAAGTTGATATCGACCACTGCGATACTTGCACCATGCGACGCCAGTACCCGGGCGCACTCAGCGCCCAGGCCGCCACCGGAACCGGTAATAATGGCCACTCGCCCTGCCAGTTTTCCTGTGCTCATGTCCTGTTCCTTATTGTTTTTTGGGTGACGCTTTACTCGCCGGTAAAGCGCGGTTCGCGCCGCTCGCTGAACGCCTGGGCCGCTTCGCGGGCATCCTTGGTCGGGGCCAGCAAGGCGAACAGATCGAGCTCCAAGTCCAGGCCGCGCTTGAGATCCATGTCCAGCGCCGCCCGGGCCGCCTGTTTGACAAAGGCCGACGCGGTGGGTGGTTTGCTGGCGATGCGCTGAGCAAAGGCCCGTACTTCGTCCAGCAGGCTGGCGTTGTCACTGGCCAGGCGGCTGACCAGGCCAATGCGCTGCGCGTGTTCGGCACCCACCCGGTCACCGGTAAGCAACATGTCCAATGCCTGACCCGGCGCCACCACACGGGAAAGTCGTTGCGTGCCGCCGCCACCGGGAATCAGGCCCAGGCCGGTTTCCGGCAGGGCGAACACGGCATCGGGCGCGGCGAAACGGATGTCACACGCCAATACCAGCTCCAGCCCACCGCCCATGCAGTAGCCATGGATGGCGGCAATCACGGGTTTGCCGATGCCATCCAGCGCTTCGATCCAGCGCACCTTTTCCATGCGCTGGCGCACTTGCAGGCTCGACTCCGGACCGCGACGTTCCTTGATATCGGCGCCCGCACAAAAGCCTCGCTCGCCTTCCCCGCGAATCACGATCACACGAATTTCCGGGTCTTGTTGCAACAACGCCAATGCTTGCGGCACGCCCTGGCGAATGTCGTCGTTGATGGCGTTGATCTGCCGGGGCCGGGTCAGTACCACCCAGCCCACCATGGCCTCCCGCTCCAGGCGCACGGCATCGTTGATCAGCACGCAAGACGGCTGGTTCTGCGCCGGGCTCATGCAGAGCACTCCTCGAACTCGAAGACTTGGCCATCGAGTTCCTGCGGATCGACCTTGATCAACGCACGGCCACCCACGGCCGCCGAGGATTCGATCCACTGGAACCGAGTGCCGCGCGCTCGCAAGTCCTCGGCTTTGGCGGCCAGGTCGTTGACACCGATGCGGATGTAGTACGGACCCGGGCCCCAATTATTGACGTAGTGGCCGGCGTCGGTGTTCCAGTAGGTAGCCTCGAGCACATCGAGGGTGGCGCTGTTGGGCACTGTGAAGCCCATCCGCGCACGGCGGTAACCTTCACTACCGATGGTCTCTACCGGGCCGCTCGGCTCCCAGTCGAGGTTGGTCGATACCTTGCGCAGGGTTTCATCGAGGTCGCGTACCAGGAAGCCACGGGCGGTGACGCGCACCATGTCGCCGGGCTTGAGATCGCGCGGTTGCATCGGTGGCAGCTGGTAGGTTTCCGGCGGCATCTGCAAAGGCTCGGTCGGCATGATTTCAATGCACAAGCCGCCGTCCACGGAGGGTTGGTAATACGGTTGCTCGGGGGTCGCCCCCAGCCATAGGCGATCGAACGGCATTTCCGGGGTGCGCTGCGCCATGCGGAATGGCAAGCGACGACGCATCAGTTTGTCCACCAGCGCGTCGAACTTGTCCCCATGCAGCGCCAGCACGATGGAGTGGGTAAGCATGGGCCGGTGGTGGCCCTGGAAATCCTTGAGGCTTTCCAGGAAATCATGAAACAGCGGGTCACCGGGGTTCGGCCGATCCAGGTGCCACTGCGGTTCGATGCGCGTCGGCGACACCGCCAGGGATTTGTGTACCCGCAGAAAATGCGCGATGTACGGGTGATTATCGAACGCCTGGCGCCAGCGCTCGTGTTTGTAGATCCCGAGCTTGTCGACCAACATTTGCGTCATGCCGTCCGGGTCTGGAACCATCATGTCGGCACTCATCAATAACTCGAACATCTTTATCTCCTTGCAATTGCCAGCCAGGGCCTGGGCCCGGCCATTAGTCAGCGGGCACGCCGGGGTAAGGCGAGCTCAGTCAATGAGTGTGTTGGTGCACTGGTCGCGGCCTTACGCGGTTCCTGCTGCGCGCGGGCGTCTTCAAGGTCAAGCGTCACTCCGGCCTTGGAGTTGCCCTTGGGGTTGAGCAGGTAATGTGACAGGGCCGGGATCAACACCAGCGCACCGAGCATGTTCCACAGGAACATGAAGGTCAGCAGAATGCCCATGTCCGCCTGGAACTTGATCGGCGACCAGGCCCAGGTAATCACCCCCGCGGCCATGGTCAGGCCCACCAGGGCGACGACACGGCCAGTGAAATCCAGCGAGCGGCGATAAGCGACAGCCAGGCTGCCACCTCGCGCCTGCACCGCCAGTTGCACGCTCAGCAGGTACAACGCGTAATCGACACCGACCCCGACACCCACGGCGATGACCGGCAAGGTGGCCACTTTCAGGCCGATGCCCAACCAGACCATTAGCGCCTTGCAGATGATCGTGGTCATCAGCAGCGGAATCAGCGCCACCAGCGTTGCACGCCAACTGCGGAACGTCAGCAGGCAGAGCAAGGCCGTGGCGCCATACACAGCCAGGTACATCGTGATGATGCCCTTCTCAACCTCGATGTTGGTGGCGGCCTCGATGCCGGCGTTACCCGCGGCCAGCAGGAATTCCACCGGCTGCTCGGCGCCGGCGGCGGTGTTGTTTTCCTTGGCGAACGCCTCGGAGACCTTCAATACCCGGCTCAGGGTATCGGCCTTGTGGTCTGCCAGGTAGGCAATCAATGGCGTCACCGAGCATTGCTGGTTGGTGATGCCGGGGGCGGAAATCATCGCCGCGTCCACCGCCGAGTTGGTGATCGCCTGGTCACGGCTGATGCTCAACCATTTCGGGCTGCCTTCGGCCATGCCGGAGCTGATCATCCGCACGGTTTCGGCCAGCGATTGGGTGGTTTGCACGCCCGGCGTCTGGCGCAGGCGCCAGGCCAGTTTGTCCATGCTTTGCAGCGACTGGTACAGACGGCAGCTGTCTTCGTTGGTCTTCATGATGACCACGAACTGGTCACTGGAAAGTCCGTAATGGCTGGTGATGTAGGCGTTGTCACGGTTATAGCGTGAGTCCGCGCGCAACTCGGGTGCACCGGGGTCCAGGTCGCCCACCTTGAGATGCATCATCACCACGCTGCCCAGCAGGGTCACCAACAGCGACAAGGCAATGACTGCCGTGGCCGCCGGCCGTTCGGTGAAGCGGTCGAGACCACGCCAGATATGCCCAAGCAAACCTCGGCTGGCTTCATCGGCCTGGTCTTTGGCGATGGCGATACGCGCGGCTTTTTCACTCACACCCAGGTATGACAGCGCCACCGGAATCAGCAGCAGCTTGGTGAAAATCAACACCGCCACACCGATGCTGGTGGTCAGGGCCAGGTCGCGGATCACCGGGATATCAATGATCACCAGCACGGCAAAACCGACGATATTGGTCAGTAGCGCGGTAAGGCCGGTGAGGAACAAACGGCGGAAGGTGTATCGCGCGGCCACATACTTATGAGTGCCCCGGCCAATATCCTGGAGGATGCCGTTCATCTTCTGCGTGCCATGGGAAATGCCGATGGCAAAAATCAGGAACGGCACCAGAATCGAATACGGATCCAGCTCGTAGCCGAGGATCTGCATCAAACCCAACAGCCACACCACACCGGCCACCGCCACGCTCACCAGCAACAGGGTGCTGCGCAGGCAGCGGGTATAGCAGTAGACGAACAGGCCGGCGATCACCACCGAGGTGCCAAAGAACAGCATCACCGAATACAGGCCGTCGATCAGGTCACCGACCAGCTTGCTGAAACCGACAATGTGAATGCCCACCTTGTCGCTTTCCAGCGAGCGAATCTGTGCTTCCAGTTGCTTGGAAAAATCACCGTAGTCCAGGGGTTTCCCGGTCTGCGGATGAGTATCGAGCAGTGGCGCGACAATCATGCTCGACCGGCCGTCGTTGGCCACCAGGTTGCCGATAATGCCGGCGCGCATGATGTTGCGGCGCAGCGCCTTTATCGACTTGTCGCTGCCGTCGTAATCGGCTGGCATCACCGCACCGCCATCGATGCCCTCCTCCGTCACTTCTTTCCAGCGAACGATGGGCATCCACAGCGACTTCATCCAGGAACGGTCGATACCCGGAATCAGGTACAGGGTGTCGTTGACCTTCTGCAGGGCCAGCAAGTAGTCAGCGTCGTAGATGTCACCGGTCTTGTTTTCCACCACCACGCGAATGCTGTTGCCCAGGCCTGGTAACTGGTTTTTATAGGCCAGGTAATTCTTGATGTACGGGCTGGAGCTGGGAATCATTTTCTCGAAGCTGGCATTCACCTGCAGCTGGGTAGCAAAGAAGCCCAGCACGACCGTGGCGAGCAAGCAGGCAACGATGACGACCATGCGATGACGGAAAATGACCCGTTCAAACCAGCCACCGGAGTGCTTGTCAAAGTCCTCCAGGTTGGCAATCACTGGCATCCCGCTGTTGAATTTTTGCTCGACCATTTTTTCTTTCTCGTAGGGGAATCGTGCCGGCGGCGTTAGTTGGCCGGGGCGATATCGATGACCTTCGCGCCGCTGAAGCGCGTGACGACCAGGCTCCCAGCCTGTTTGGTGGCGGTGGCTGCATACACCTCGCCTACCCGCGCATCGGTCAACGGGCTGACCTGCAAACTCTGCCGATCGACACTGACCAATTGCCCCCCCTGGCTTACGACGATCAAGGCGTTGCCCTGCTCGACGATACTGACCAGGCTGCTATTGAGCCGGGTCTCCACGGGCTGCCACTGCTGGCCGTCATCACGGCTGGCCAACAGATTGCCGCGCAGTCCGTAAGCCAGCAGTAGATGATCGAAGGCACGAACGCCAAAGTAGGTACCGGTATAGGGCGTATCGATTTTCACGAAACGCTGTTGCTGACCGTCCAGGCGCAACAACAGGCCCTGTTCACCCGCGATATAAAAAGCGCCAGCGTGCTGCGCCAGGCCATACAGGTGCATGCGTCGATCGTTGTCGCTGCGCTCGATCCATGGTTCCCAGCTCTGGCCGTTATCAGCGCTGTGCAACAACATGCCGAAGGCCCCCACGACAAACCCGCTGCCGTGTTCATTGAACATCACATCCAGAAACGGTGCGGCCAACACGTCCGGCGTCGCCGAAGTGCTGGCGGCCATGGCAACCTCCCTGAGCACCAGGGCTGCGGCTTCATCGCCTTTTTCGGCCCGCGGGCCGTAGTAGGCGTTGAGCAACGTCAACAGGCGGCGCCCGTCAAGTTGCACCTGCCAGCTGTCGCCGCCATCGGTGGTGCGCATGACCAAGGCATCGTGACCGACGACCCAGCCATTGCGCTCATCGCGAAAGCGTACTTGCACCAGATCGCTGGAAACCGGGCTGTCGACCTGCCGCCAGGTCCGGCCGTCATCGGTGGAACGCTGGATCAGCCCGTGCAGACCGACGCCGATCATCGCGTTGCCAGCCCTGGCGACCGACAGCAAGGGTGCGGGCAGACGTTCATCCACCCGCTGCGCCGGCACGTCCAGCGAGTCGGCGGAGGACGCGACCGCGCTATAGGCAGGCGTCGTCACCCACGGACTCGCACCGACGATCAGCGCGACAGCCAGCAGCAGGCGCGTCGTGGAGCGGAAAAAAGAAGCAGGGCAAGGGCCAGTCATTATTTTTATTCCTTAACCATCCCACGTGGCGAACCCACCCGCTCTGCCTGCCAGGCTTGATGCGCAAACCGGCACGCAGAACAGGCGAGATCACGTCAGCGCTGAGTCACCCGGGCCACAATGGCTTCAGGGTTCATGTCACGCTCGGAAAGTGGTTTGTCGACGAATTTGTAGCCGCCCTTCAAACCATCGTTGAGCAACGCATACATGCCTTTGTTGAAGTCATAAACGACGTTCTTCACGTTGTAGGGGATGTTCTTGTCGTAGAGCTGGACACCGCTGAGGAAGATCGAGCGATACAAGGCGCCGCTCTTGTCCCAGGCGTCATACAGGCCTACGCCGAAGGTATCTTCATCCAGATAGTAGGTGCGCTTGCTGTAGACGTGACGCATGCCCGGCTTCAACGTCGCCTCGACGACCCAGACCCGATGCAGTTCCCAACGCTCGTTCGCCGGATTGGCGTGGTGCGGCATGAACTGATCTTCCTGCTTGCCAACGCCGAAATAGAACTTGTAGGCGTTGTAAGGGATGTACATCTCCTTGCGGCCGACCAGTTTGTAGTCGAACCGGTCCTGGCTGCCGGAGAACATTTGCAGCTCGTCGAACAGCGTCACACCGCCCTGGCTGGCGACCGGCGTGTCGAAGGCGAATTCCGGCGCCAGTTTTACCCGGCGCTGGCCTGGGGAATAACTGAACGAACGACGCGCCTTGGCCAACGGATCGAGGAAGTCGGTCAGTACCACCACTTCACCAGAACGTCGCGCCGGATAGTCATTGCGCGAGAACACCCGGGCATACATCAATGGGTCGCGATCCTGCTGAGTCACCTGGTAATAAGGGGTTTCCTCGAAGGTCGCCTGTTCAGCGGTCTTGGTAATCGAGCCGTTCGCATCGACTACCCAGCTATTGGAAGAAGACGTGGTCGAGTAGCCGGTGCCGATCTTGTAACGCACCTGCTGGTTCCACATCACTTCGTTGCCGGTTTTCGGAATCGGGAACGGCAAGCCGCCACGGCAGGCCGGATCGACTGCCAACCCGTCCTTTTGGATCTGACAGCTGGTGGCGTTGCGCACGGTGGCGTCAAGTACCGCCTGAGGATAGGCCGCCGTACGGTGGCTTGGGTAAACGTCGATGTAGTAGGTCGGGTATTTCTTGATCAGGGCCTTTTGCCCTTCACTGAGCTTGTCCCCGTACTGGTCAACGTTTTTGGCATCAATGCGAAACAGTGGTTTCTCGTCCTTGAACGGGTCGACCCAGAACCCGCTATCCGCTACGAAGCCGGCCGGTGCCTTGGTCAAGCCGCCATCATAGGCAGGAATCGTACCTTCGGCGTTACCTGCCTTGATCGCCCCGAACGGGGTAAGGCTTTTGCCCAGTTCCGAGGCGTCACCGCCTGCCGCCAGGGTGTAGGTCGCCATGCTCATCAGGGCAATGGATAGGGCAAGTTGTCGTTTCATGAACACATTCTCCGATTCTTGTTGTATTTGTCAGAAGGAGGTCTTGAAGGTAAACGCCAGCCAGCCGCGGTCGGTGCCGCCCACGGGCCCGTTACCCGCCACGGTCCCGTTCGCCAGGTGCTTGGGTTGAGCCCGGGTGTCGGCATAGCGCAACCCGAACTCATAGAGTTGCGCGTAAGTTGCCTTCAGCCCGATCGAATAGGACAGCGCTCCCTCGTTCCCACCACCGGCAGTCGGTGCGTTGCCATGCAGACCGTAGTTGACGGTCAATGGAACATCCAGATCCCAGGACGGAAAGATGGAAATGTACTGTGGCGTATAGTTGACGGCGACGGCGTAGTAGTTCTTCGACGAACAGCCATCGGCTTCGCTGCCCGAATCAGGAATGCCGGGAGTCCTGGCATTGGTACAGGCCGCCGTACCGACGCCCTTGTACAGTTCTTCGTGTTCGGTCACCCGTTGCAAATGACTGTAGGCGAACTCACCGACCAGCGTGGCGTTGTCCGAAATGAAGTTACGCGGTACGCCGTAGACAGCGTTGGCGATGAAGTGGATCGTATCGCCGCGAGGGCCTTCATCATCCAGGGCACTGACACCGGTGGCATTCAACGCGCCGCCCATGCGATAGGACAACTCGGTCCCTACCGCCACGGTGTTGAAGACCCGGGCAAAACTGACACCAGCGAGTTTCACGCCGCGTGGGTAGACCACCCGATAGGAGCCCGATGCCGCTTTGACCTGCGGTGCCAGCCAAGGCTGGTAGTCATCGAACTGACGATAGTAGGCGCCAAAGGTCGATTCGATTTCTTCGACGTTGAGCTTACCCATCACGCCCCAGTTCTTGCCGTCACGCCCGAAGCGCGAATCCTGACGCTGCAACGTTGCCCCATTGGCAGCCACCGGCAATTGGTCCGGACCTTCGAACAGAGGGTCGGCGCCACCGAAATAGGTGCCGCCGAATGGAATCCGGGTCGGTTCCCATTCATAGAAGTACTGAGCGGCAAGGGAGAGTCGGTCGGTGACCTGCGCTTTGGCCGACACTTGTCCGACGGGCAGGAACACTTCCTTGGTTTCGATACCTGGGCTGGTTGACGCCTTCACGCCATCGCTCGGGGCTTGCGAGTAAGACACGGAGTGGGCGCCGAAGAGCAGGCCCTCGCCCCAATAGTTGGTATGGCGACCGACTTTCACGTTGACTGGCGTGTCGCCGATGTTGAAGTTGCGCCAGACGAACGCATCGAGGATCTCGCCCGACGGTCCGTTCATGTAGCGATCCACTTCATCGCTGTACTTATTGTTGTGATAGCTGGTCGCGTAGCCGGGAATGTTACTGGTCACCGAGTCGTCGTGATAAGCCTGGTCAAACCAGGCGGCGGCACTGAGTCGCCCTCCCCATTCGTTGAGGTAGGAAAGGTCGAACTCACTCAACAGATCGAGGCGATTTGTCACGATATCGCCTTTATCGAACTTGCCGTCCGACTCGTCGTAGTTCGGCGTGTTCATGATGTGGCTGTCTTGACTGTCGGTGCGCATCCCGAGGTTGTAACGGACCGTATTGTCCCAACGCACACGGTAGTCCGGGTTCGACATGTCGAACGAGGCCGCCATCGAAACCTGTGCGCCGCCAACCATCAACAGTGTCAGCGCACCTTGAGTCAGCACCCGCCGACCCTGTTTGGTCTTCTCTTTCATACACACTACCTTTTATTTTTATTTTCAGTCGTTTAGTGCGTTCAAACAGTCCTTCCAACAATCTGCGAAACCTCACAGGATCGTTGCAAGTCCCGCCTGGACAGTCCGCTCACGGAGGCCTGGCACGCTCCAGGACCGCTTCCCTCCTCAGCTGAAGTTACCGTAACGGATAAGAACCAAAAATTCCACATAAAGATTTCAATTCTATATACAGAATTATCGATCGACTTCCTTGGGATACCGATTTCAGCCACAGGCGATGCCAGGAATAATACTGCACACAAAATCTATAAACGTTCAAATAGTCTTTGACGCTTTTCCTCTTTCAGCTTTCAATAGCTCCGGAAAACCCAGTGAATTTGGGATGTTCCCCAGCAAAAAACGGCCATCGCAGCGGCAGATAAAAACAAGAGGAGCCACCATGAACATTGATTTGAGTGCCAAACGCGTGATCATCACGGGCGCTTCGCGGGGCATTGGCCTGGCCATTGCCCGGGCTTTCGCGGCCGAAGGCGCACGGGTAGCGATTTGTGCCCGCAGCGAGACTGCCGTCCACGAAGCCGCAAAGGAGCTCTCGCAACACGCCCAAGCGGTCATTGCCCGGGCTGTCGACGTGACCGACAGCGAGGGGGTCAAAGCATTCGTGGCTGAAGTTGCACAGGCCTGGGGCGGTGTCGATGTGCTGGTGAACAACGCCGGTCAAGGGCGTGGCGGCAATCTAGAGACCCTGACGCCGGAAGCCATCCTCGAACATGCCAACATTCTGCAGATGGGGCATTTCCGGTTCGTTCAGGCCGTGGTGCCGTTCATGCGTGAACAGCGCTGGGGGCGGATCATTGAGATCAATGCCCTGGCCGGCGCGATTCCGACGCCCGACGGAATTCCCTCGGTGATCAACCGCGCCTCGTGCATCGCCCTCTCCCGCTCCTTGGGCATGTCCCTGCCCAAGGACAATATCCTGGTCAACAGCCTGAACATGGGCTGGATCGATACCGGTCAGTGGGATCGCCACTACAAGGAAATGGGCCCGGGCGTCAGTCGCGAGGAATTCGATGCCATGGTGATGAAAGTCGTACCGCTCGGGCGTTACGGCAAACCTGAAGACGTGGCCGGCATGGCGCTGTTCCTGGCCAGTGAATATGCCAGCTTCATCAGCGCCGCCTCGATCGACATTGCCGGTGGCATGGGCGGACAGATTGCCTACTTCCCAACCCTCAAGCGCGATTTTGCCGCTGCCATCGCGGCGCGTAACGCTGCCAGCGAATAACACAGGCATGGCCGCCTGGCGGCCATGCCTGGCAGGCTATTCCATCACGGCGTCAATATCCGGTCAGTGCTGGCCGGCACCGTCAGCTTGAGCAGTTCAATCGCGTTACCACTGCGAATCCGCTCGCGGTCCTCAGTGGATAAGCCGATGCCTTCGGTCAGATCGCCATGGTCGTAGGCACCGCCGAAGTTGGTGCCGTACAACAGACGCTGCGCGCCCACCACTTCGGCGACACCACGACGCAAGCCCGGAGCATGAACGTCGAGATCGAAGTAAAAGTTCGGCAGGTAATCCATCAATGGCCGCTGGTTGCGCGAGTCCGGCGCCATGGCCCGGTTCAGTTCGCTCAGGCGCCCCAACTGGAACACCGCCATACCGCCGGCATGGGTGATGTAGGTTTTCAGGGTCGGAAACACATCCAGCGCGCCGCCGCAGATCAGGTACCAGAAAAACAGTGTTTCATCGACACAGTCGCCCACGATCGACGTCGTTTCGAATTTGTCTTGCGTATGTTTCTCGCCCCAATAGATCGACTGGTTGAAGCCGTGCACCATAATCGGCACATCCAGCTGGGTCAGCTTTTCCCAGACAGGAAACAAGCGCTCATCGTGAGCCTCCAAACCATTGAAATTAGCCCCACCCACGCAGACACCCTTGGCGCCTAGCTGAGTCACGGCGCGCTCGATCTCCTTGGCCGCGTTTTGCGGGTCCGCCAGGTTGGCATGGCACCAGAAATCGAAATGGTCGGGGTCGGCCCGGCAAAACGCGGATAATTCATCGTTGCAGATGCTTGCGTACTCATTGGCGAAGTCCCCCGCCCAGTACATGAAGCAGTGGGACGGCGTGGACATCACCAGTTTGTCGACACCCCGCTCGTCCATCAGCTTTCGACGGCTGGCGTGGGTCATGCGCGCCAGGAGATTGGCCTGCGCTTCGGCATCCGTAGCCGCTTTGGCCGGTTGTTTGGTACCGAGGGAAAAATGCCCCACGGTCAGCCCCTGGACCTTCATGAACGGCCCCCAGAACTCATGGCGGTTCAACATGCCCTCGGTCAGCAAGTGGGCGTGGACATCAATCAGCATGGCGTTCTCCTTATTGTAATGAGCCAGCAGACCGAACGCCCCATTGGCAGGGGCTCCGGATCGATTTGAGGGTATAAATGCATCGCCAACTATATAGACACATTTTAATTAAGTGTTCATTTAATTATTGAGTGAACGACTAGAACAGCCACCTGCCGGTAGCGGCTACGAGGCGCAGGCCATGATCAGGAACTGCCGGAACGCCTGGGCCGGCGCCGACAACCGGTTATCCGGCAGCCAGATCAGCCCCAGTTCCATGGGTGGAATCACATCCACCAGCGGCCGGATCTCAATTTTCTTGCCTTCCAGTGACCAGGCCCGGTAGAGCATGTCCGAGAGAATGGTCACACCGAAGCCATGCGCCACCAACCCGCGCAACGCCTCCATGGAAGAGGTGCGAAAAGCTACCTTGGGGGCCAGCCCACGGGATTCCCAATAGCGCAAGGTCGACGCCTCTCCCTCATCCACCGTGGGGAGGATATAGGCATGCCCGGCGACGTCCTCGAGATTGATCGAGGTGGCAGCCATCAACGGGTGCTGGCTGGCCAACCAGAGTTGGCGGCGGGAACGGACCAGCACATGGTGAGCAAATCCGTCGAGGTTCGGTGTGTTGGAGACGATCGTCAGGCCGAGATCGAGGTCGCCATTGCCCAGGGCCTCCTCAATGCTCTGGCGGTTCATATCGATCAGGTCGATCTCGACCTGAGGGTAGCTACGCTTGAAGCGTGCCAGCAGCGCAGGCAGAAAGTAACCCAGCACCGTGTAGGAGGCGCCGATGCGCACGGTCCCCTGCATGGTGTGGCCGAGAAACAGCGGTTCACTGAGGGCATCCTGCAAGGTGTCGAGGATGTGCCGCGCATGCTGGGCAAACTTGTTGCCCTCAGCGGTCAGTGTCACGCCATGAGGTAAACGGTCGAACAGGCTGACGCCCATGGACTGCTCCAGGTGCAGCACCGCCGCAGTAATCGCCGACTGCGAGACATGCGCCTTGAGCGCCGCTTGGGAAAACTGGCCCGCGTCGGCGGCGGCAACGAAATAGCGCAGTTGACGCATGGAAATATCTTTGCCTTTCGTCATCGGATTTTCTGATACCTGTCACCTGAATATGTGAAACAGCTCGGCTCACGCGCTGGGTACACTCAAAGCCGGGTAACTCCCTGACGTATCGTTATCTTTCGAATTTCAGCGCCAATAATAAAAATGGCTGAAGGTTGAACCATGAACGCGATCCACTACAGCGAGTACGACTGCGAAGCGTCGGGTAATTTCCTGACTGAAGCTTCATTGGCCAGACAAGGCTTCGACATCCGGGTTGAACACGCGCAGTGGTCCAACACGGGCACCGCCTTGATCGAAACCGGCGACAGTTGCCTGTTACGCCTGATGCTGCCGACCAGTGCCCAGACCAAGCCTAACTTCGGCAGTTTCCCCAGCCACGGCGCGCATCGATTCCACCCCCTGGGTAATCTATTATTCATTCCCCGCGGCACCGAATTTCACCTGCGTCACGCGGCCAGCGAGCAAAAAGCGCTGGTCTGCCTGTTCGATCCCTCCTCCCTCGGCGTCCTGGGCAGCTATCGCTGGAATTGGCAAGACGGCGTCAGCGAAGCCATGCTCAACCTGCAAAGCGGTTACCTGCACGCCTCCCTGCAGCGTCTGGCCGAAGAGGTGGCCCACCCCGGTTTTGCCAGCGAACTGCAAACCGAGTGCCTGCTCACCAGCATCGCCCTGGACCTGCGTCGCGAGTTCATCGACGCGGACGACGATGCCGTCCACTCCTCGCACAGCGCGGAAAAATTCAGCCCTCGTCAACTCAACATTCTGCGCGAGCTGCTCGACAGCGCCAGCGATGAGGGCCGCTCCCTCGGCCACCTGGCGCAGGCCTGCCAACTGCCGCTGCGAACGCTGTCCAGTCGCTGCAAAAACACCACCGGCATGACCTTGCGTCAGTACGCCGCGCAAAGTCGCCTGCAAAAAGCCGTGGCGCTATTGGCCGACTCACGACTGCTGATCAAACAGGTTGCCTATCAGGCCGGCTTCAACAATGCCGCCGCCTTCAGTGCCGCATTCCGTAAAGAACTCGGTGTCACACCCGAGGAGTTTCGCCACCAGCGCCAGCGCTGACAGGCGCCCTGACAAGGACGCCCTTTTCGCGCTCATGGCTTCAGCGATGAATCTTGGCGGTGATTTTGGCGTGTGGCCCATTGACCTGCGCGGCCCAGGCTTCAGCCGCCTGGTCGAGGGTGTAATCAAGGTAATCCACCTGGATCTGCTGCTCTTTGGCGATCTTCAGCAGTCGGAGCCAGATCTGCTCACGGTCTGCGGGCGGGCGTTGCCCCGTGCCAATGCACGACAAGTTGCGAAACAACAGATCGGCAATATCCAGATTGAGCTGGCGACCGGCTCCCGTGCCAATGGTCATGATCCGCGCCCCCCAATTGGTGGCTTTCAGGGAGGTCAACATGGGTTGACCGCA
Source organism: Pseudomonas sp. JL2 (assembly GCF_031570495.1). Taxonomy (NCBI): domain Bacteria; kingdom Pseudomonadati; phylum Pseudomonadota; class Gammaproteobacteria; order Pseudomonadales; family Pseudomonadaceae; genus Pseudomonas; species Pseudomonas sp. JL2. The sequence continues at coordinate 102,669 of NZ_JAKUDH010000004.1, read as the reverse complement.
CACGAGGTCAAGCACCACATCAAATCCGCCATCGGCCGCATCCTTCAGTGCAGCCACATCATCGCTGCCACCCAGCGTCACCACAGCGTCGGCCAGGCCCCGCGACTTCAAACGGCCCAGCGCTTCGCCCGACCGTGCAGCACCGACCACTTTGCCAGCCCCCATGCCACGCGCCAATTGCAGGGCAATCTGGCCGAGGGTGCCGGTGGCGCCCAGTATCAGGACCTTTTCACCTTTCTGGATCGCGGCTTTTTCCAGCGGCACGATGGCACCGGTAGCGGCGATGCCCATGCTGATCGCGGTTTTATCGTCGACGTCGTCCGGCACATTCCATACCTCGGCTTGCGGCACCAGGGTGCGCTCTGCCCAGGCACCAAACGGCAACACCGAGCGCTCGCCGAAATACACCCGGCGACCATCCGGTGCCCGGCCCACGCCTTCGCCGCGAATGACACAGGGGTATTCAACCCCGAGTCGGTACGCGCCGAGGACATCCCAGCCGCCCAGGCCGGCGGTATCGACATCGATCAGGACTGCGCCGTCTTGCGATTGCGGCTCACGAAACTCACCGACGGCTGGCGGTGCATTGCGCTCGGAAATGATTGCGGCACGCATGGCATTCTCCTTGTCTGTTTTATTGTCAGGCTGCACCCGAGCAATAATTGAACATTTTTCTATTATCTGTCCATATTTACTTAAGCGCCGCGTTTAACTGCTCGTCAATGGCTCGACCTGATAACGCGGGTACCCACCCAGCGTCAGGAGTAGCAAGGGCCCGACGACAAAGCAGATGGAACTCAACAGCAGCATGGCCGAGTAGCCACCGGTGAGCTTGAACAACCCCGCGAACAGTAACGGTGAAATCGCGGCACCGGCGGTAATCAGGCCCAGGTGGGCACCAAACAAGCGGCCGTAGTCACGCATACCGAAATAGCGGGCGATCAGGAATGCCGCGATATCGAACTCGGCACCCGCCCCCACGCCCACCAGCAACGTGGCGAGGATGTACAGCGCAATACTGGAATCCCCATAGGCGAAAATGCCGCAGGCAAATGCCGGCATCAGCAGCGCCAAAGAGGCGACGCCGGGCGCCCACAACCGGTCAATCAGGTAGCCCACCAGCAGCCGGCCAAGAATCAGCGACACGCCAAAACTGCTGAAAACCTGGCTGGCCTGCAAGGCGCTCAGGCCTCTGTCCTGCAGCAACGGCACGATATTGGTGACCATGCCCACCACGCAGGAAACCACCAAGGTCATCGACAGGTTGCAAACCCAGAACCGCCATGAACGCAGCGCCTCCCGCAGTAACAGCCCTCCAGCTTGTCCGTTGGCGGCTGGGAGTTGTGTGGTGTTGTGGCTGACATTGGCCGTCGGTAATAACCACCGCAGTGCCAAGGGCAACGCCAGCAGCACCGGCAATACGCCCAGCGCCAGGAAACCGGCCTGCCAATTCCAGCGGCCGATCGCCCAGGCGGTAACCAGCGGCAGCATGATGGCGGCCAGCCCGGAGCCGCTGAGGATGATCGCCAGCGCCAGGCCACGGTTTTCCTCGAACCACAAGTTGACCAGGTGCGACCAGGTCACCTGCAATGTACCCAGCCCGGCTAGCGGCACCAGGAAAAACCCCAGGTAGAGGGTCCAGATCGAACCGTTGATACAGGTCAGGGTGAAGACACTCAGGGACAGCGCCAGCAGCGACAGCAACGTGACCCGGCGCAGGCCATATCGCAAGTTCAGCCAGCCCGCCAACTGCGACGCGACAATGGTGCCCAGCGACAGCGCGGTGATCGCTGCCTGCAACTCTGCCCTGCCCCAGCCCATGGCCTGTTCCAGAGGAATGACCATGGAACTGAAGCTGTACAGCAGCAACGAACTGGAACTGGTCGCGACGCCGATCAGGGCCAGGATCAGCACTTGCCACCCGCGTTTGAATTCTGCGTTATCAAAACCTTTCATGGGGGTGACCTCAGTCGTTGCCGATAAACACAGCCGCTTGCGCGCTCTTGCCCAGCACATGGGCACGACGTGCCGCACCGGGTGTATCCGCGCCCTGGGCGAGGATGTCTTCGGGATGGATCAGCGTCGGGCCATTGCCCAGTTCCTCAAGCGCCAGGAGCGCCAGGTCTTCAGCCTGGGGCAAGGTCATGGTCAGAGCGTCGGGAATGTTCAACTTGACCATGGCATCACGCATGGTCGGTGTGTCGACGGTGCCGATGAGCAGGTTGAGCACATCCACGCCACGGTCTTTCCACTCGGCCCATAACGACTCGCCGAGATTCAATGCGAACCCCTTGGTGGCGGCGTACATCGCCAGTTTGCGAATACCGCCCAATGCAGCCTGGGAACCCACCAGCAGCAATCCGCCCTGTCCGCGCGCCAGCATGGCGGCACCAAAGGCATGGCTGCATTGCATCACGGTCGAGCAATTGAGGCGCAGCAAGGCGCCCCAGTCCTCAACCGAGGTGTCGAGGAAGCGTGTGATGTAAGGGTCACCGCCAGCGTTGTAAATGAACAGACCGACTTGCCGTTCACCCACAGCCGCCATCAATTGCTCGCAGGCATTCGGATGAGCAAGGTCTTGGGTCACCACCAGCACATCGATGGCGTACCGTTGCTCCAATTCGCTTTTCAATTGCGCCAGCGCGTTACCACGGCGCGCCACCAGCACGCAGTTGAGGCCACGCTCGGCCAGTGAACGGGCGAACGCGGCGCCCAAGCCATGGGAGGCGCCGGCAATCACGGCCCATGGGCCATACCGATGCGCGAAGGCATTATTAGGAACAGGCATAGGGACTCCCAAAACGAGGGTCCGGTGACCGATCACCGGACGAGGAAGGTTTCAGCGCGTCAGATGACAGGCGGCAGGTCGATGTGGCTGGCGGAGGCGCCAATGGCGGTGCTGCCATAGACCAGGACGCGGCGCTCGATTTGCGCCATGAACAGGCGCAGCAAGGGCTCGTCGTATTCGGGCCCGGCGCTTTTGACAAAGGCCTCCAGCGCTGCATCGATCTCGTTGTAGCCACTGAAGGTGCGGTCCAGCAGGTCTTGCGCTTCTTGTTGTTCCAGCTCGCGCAAGTGCAACTCCATGGCATCACCACGACCCAGGTATTCCACCAATTTGCTCACTGCGCGCAGTTTAGTCTTCTGGAAGTCACTGCTCACTTCCACCTGTGCCAGGGCATCGGCGAGCATGGTCAGCAACGCTGCATTCGGGCCACTGCTGACAATGTCCAGTGTCGGCGTTTGCAGAGCGACCCCCATGGCTTCGGCCAGCGCATGCACCACCACCCGGCGCAGGGCGAGGTCAAACTCGGCGTAGGTGTCATGGGGGTCACCCGGTTGTGGCGTAGCCACCGACGCCGAGAACTGCATCGTGCTGACGGTGGCAAACAGGGCGGTGTGATAACGCACGACATCGGGGTCCGCCGGTTCACCGGTCACTTGCTGGTAGTAGCGATACAGGGCCGCGAAACTGTCCCCGAGCGGCTCATAATTGTCGCGCATGCGCGCCGAAGCCAGGTCGGCCAGGGGATCGCCGATCATGGCGAATTCAAAATCATAGAGGCCAAGCACCTGACCGTTCTCGAACAGGAATTGCCCCGAGTCATACTGAACGAAAGCAGGCCGGGTGCGGTGCCGTGGCACGTTGCGGCGCAGCCAACCGAGGGCGAATTCGGCCAGCGGTTGCGGCTTGGTTTTATTACGCGCGTACAGCGGGTAATAGGCCTCCAGGCCTGCCAAGGTCATGTCCTCGGCACCTGTTGGGAGGTCAATACCCTGCTCGACAAAGGGTTGCAGCGGCAATTGATGCATGCGTGCCATGGCGTCGACCCACTGGCGTGCGACCCCATGGCGTTCGGCATCGCTCTGCGCGGTGCTGACATCACGACTCCCCGGCACCCACTGCATCACGATGGCCTGCGGATCTTCGCAGAAACCGTAGATACGCGGTACCGGCACGCCTTGCTGATCGAGCACAGTGAGAATATCCGCTTCCCGGCGTAGCTCCGGAAATGGACTGACATCCCCCCCGCGCTCGCCACGAATGTGCAGTTGAAGGGTTTCGCCCTCGCGTTGCAGTTCAAGGTTCCAGGCCGGGCGCCAGCGCGGCAGGCGTTGCATGGCAGTGACTTTCCCACCCAGCAGCCCTTCGACAAAGGTACGCAGCTTTTCTTCGAGCGGATCACAGGTCGCATTTATTGTTGTTGACATACAAGGTCCTCATCAGGCGCTGATGACCAGCGCCGTTTTCAATGGGTGTCGGTCACTCCAGCGCCAGGCCCGCCCACCTGTTCCAGCGGCACGCCTTTTTTCCTGGCAAGGTCGGCGGTGTCCAGGTACTCGCGCCAGGCACAGATGAGCCCGTTTTCATCCAGCTCATACACCGCCACCATCGAGTGCGGCATGGGGATGCCATTGCTGACGCAGTAATCGTCGCGCTCGGTCATCACCACGCGCTCGGAAGAGACAATGTGGCGCGTGGTGCAGCGGTTATGCGTGACATAACTCATCTGCCGCTCGATCTCGCGACGCAACGCAGCATGCCCGCGGATCACCGGGCCACCCGGCACCCACAGTTGCCAGACGGCGTTGTCGGCGAAGGTGGCCATGATGCGGTCGATATCGGGGCGGCTGCCGTCGCTGCCATCGCCCCAGGCGGCCAGCATGTCGAGGATGAAGCGTTCCTGTTCGAGTGCCATGAAACGGGCTCCAGTGCAGTGAATGGATCGGCATCAGACCGAGGCTTTGGGCAGCAGGAAATTACGCACCACCGGCACCATCGGCGTGCCGCAGCTCATGCCGCCGTCCACGCGCATCAGCGTGCCGTTGACATAGGCCGCGTCGTCGCTGGCGAGGAAAGCAGCCATGGCGGCGATATCTTCCGGCTCGCCCAGTTGCGGTACGTTTTGCAGATCGAGAAAGGCGGCCTTCATGGCCTCGTTGGCCCAGCTTTCCATGGCAGGCGTGCGAATCACCCCCGGTAAAATGCCATTGCAACGAATGCCGCGCTTACCGAAGGTGGCGGCAATGCTTTGCACGTACCAGTTGAGCGCGGCCTTGGAGGCGCCGTAGCTGAACTGGGATATCTCACCGGCAATCGAGCTGGTGGACGAGGTGAACAAAATCGAGCCACTGCCCTGGGCGAGCATGTGCGGCAAGGCGTATTTGCACGCCAGCACACCGCCCAGCACGTTGACACGCATGCAGTTGTGGAACAGCTCGGTGTTGAAGTTGATGAAGTCGATATCGCGCGTGGTGGCCGGGTTTCGGTACACGGCGTTGTTGAACAGCACGTCGATCCAACCGAAGGTCTGGACGGTCTGCTCAATCATCTGCCGCAAGGCGTCTTCATCACCGACGTCCACCTGCAAGGCCAGGGCGTTGGCACCGATTTCCGCTGCCACGGCCTGCGCCGATTCAGCGTAAAGATCGGTGACCACCACCGTGGCGCCTTCCCTGGCAAAACGCAGTGCCGAGGCACGGCCAATGCCGCTGCCTGCGCCGGTGATCACACAGATTTTGCCGGCTAGACGTTTCAGGATCTCGCTCATAAAGGAATCTCGGGACGGATAAAAAAAATCGGCGCCCGTGGCGAACGCCGAAAAGGAGCATGACGTCAGCGGGTCTGCCCCCCGGCGATGGTCTGCGGGTTGGCTTCACGCTCAGCCACCGGTGCCTTTCGGTAGCGCGTCGGGCCATTGCCGAACATGCCGTATTGGTCACGGGTGAAGTCGTACAGCGAGTAGGAATCCTGTTGCGGATTGTTGGGAATGCCGTAGGCCTCGATGTTGTACTGAGAGCCGGTGCGGAACAGCGCACCGCTGTCGTCCCAGGCGTCGTAGACCGCAGCGCCGTAGGTGTCCTCGTCGATGTAGTAGCGACGTTTCTTTTGCGCGTGGCGCACCCCGTCCTTGCGGGTCGCTTCCACCACCCAGACGCGGTGCAGCTCCCAACGCTCACAAGCGGGGTTGATGTGTTTGGGCATGAGCTTCTTGTCCATGTCGCAACCCCATTTCAGCGTGTAGTTGCTGTAGGGAATGAACATTTCCTTCTTGCCCACCAGCTTCCAGTCGAAGCGGTCCATCTTCCCGGAGAACAGGAAGATTTCGTCGTAGAACGCCACCCCGCCGAACGCCGAGTTGGGGGTGTCGTAATTGAACTCCGGGGCCTTGCGCACACGGCGCTGGCCGGTGCTGTAGCTCCAGGCGTATCGGGCGTCGGCGACCGGGTCGAGGTAATCCCAATACCCGGATGCCTGCCCGGCGGTGCGAGCCGGCGCGACAATGCGCGACCAGATACGCTGGGCGATTTTCGGATCGCGCCCTGGCACCTCCAATTGGTAGAAAGGTTTTTCGCCGGTGGACTGGTTGGTGTTGGTCAGCGTCGCATGGCCTTCGTTGACCACGTAGGCACTGTGGTTCCAGTCCCAGCCATTCACGCCCTGGTAGTTGAGGATGTAATTCCACATCAACTCCCGACCGTCACGCGGCAACGGGAATGGCAGGCCGCCACGGCAGCCTTCGCTGATCGACAGACCGTCGTTTTCGGTTTTGCATTCCTTGCGGCTGGCGTTGCGCTGGGTGGCGGCCAGAAAGTCAGCCGGAAAGGCCGCCGTCCGGTGCGTGGGGTACACCTCGAGATAATAGGTGTCGGGGTTCTGCTTGAGCAGTTGCAATTGCCCGGCCGCCAATTGGTCGGCGTACTGATCGGCGTTGGCCGCCGTGATGCGCAAGCGTGGTTTTTCATTGGCGAACGGGTTGGGCCAGTTCCCATCGCCGGGCACCAGGCCTGCAGGCACTTTCAAACCACCGTCGTACGCCGGGATCGTGCCCGCGGCGTTGCCCGCGACTATCGCGCCAAACGGCGTGAGCTTGCCGCCCAGGTCGGCCGGGGTGAAGCTGTCATCGGCCAACGCCGAACCCGCCAACGCGATGACCACCAGGCCTATCGCATGAAAATCAACCATCATGACATTCTCCGATCAGAGGGGGGTGATCACCGAACCCGGCGATCACTGCATTGCATTCAGAGGCTGTTCAGAACGCGGTGCTGAGGGTCAAGGACACCCAGTTACGGTCGGTCAGACCAACATCGCCGGAACCGCCAACCACCGTTTTGCCGACACCGGCGACGTCCGCGTAGTGGCGCTCACTGCCGTAGCCGATGTACGACAGGGTCACGTCAACGCGCTCGTCGTAAGTGCCCTTGATGCCAGCCTTCCAGGTGTATTTCCCTTCGTTGCCACCGCCCGTTGCGGCATTGCCGTTGACGCCGTAATCCACACTCATGGGCGTGGAAATATTCCAGCCGGGGAACACCCCAAGCCATTGCGGCGCAAAGCTGACGGCGAGGCCGACATAGTTCTTGGTGGCGCAGCCGTAGTGCTTGTCCTGGCCCGCCGGGCAGCCGCCATAGCCTTCGCCCTTGAACAGTTCTTCATGCTGGGTCACCCGTGCCACATGGCTGAAAGCCATTTCGGCAATCAGGCTGCCGGTGTCGAAATAATCGGTGCGCGGCAGCAACCACAAGCCGTTGACCACCATGTGCCACGTATCACCCCGGGCACCTTGGTTGTCGACGGTGCTGATATTGCTGGAGACCAGCGAGGTGTTCTGGCGATACGACAGGTCTACTCCCAGGGAGCCACCACCCAGTACCGGGCCAGCGGAATAACCCAGGCCATAGAGCTTGACGTTCTCGGCGTACACATACCGGGCGAAGGTGGGCGCCACCTGCAGGCCCCACGGGTTGTAATCGTCGAACTGGCGATAGAACAGGCTGACCTCCGAGTGCAGGAAGTCGAAGCTGTAAGTGCCCATCACCCCCCAGTTGCCCCGGTCCTTGGGCTTGACCGGATCGATCAACGGCCGTGATACACCACTGAACAGCGGCAAGCGGTCCGGCCCCTCCAGGGCGACGTCGGCAGACGCCAGATAAGTGCCGCCTTCCGGTGCCCGAGTGGTGTCCCATTCGAAGAAATACTGCGCCGCCACCGATAACTTGTCGGTGACCTGTGCCTGGGTGGAAAGCTGCGTCAATGGCAGGAAAATTTCGCGAGTCTCGGTACCGGGGTTGCTCACGGCCTTGCGCCCATCCAGCGGTGCTTGCGAATAGGAGACCGCATGCCCGGCAATCAGCAGGCCATTGCCCCAGTACACGGTGTGTCGACCGGCACGTACGCTGACCGGAATGTCACCGAGTTCGAAGCGGGTAAAGGCGAAGGCGTCCAGCAACTCACCGCTGGGGCCGCGGTGGTAGCGCTTGGTAAAGCCCGAGTAATGGCCGTTGGTGTAGCTCGACGTGCTGGTACCGGGAAACGCGCCGGGGTAGTAGACATTGCCAGGGCTGGTTTCGACATCGGTGTCCGCATATGCCTGGTCGTACCAGGCGGCGCCGCTGATGCGAAAGCCGTTGTACTGCTTGTAAGCCACCTCCATTTCACTCATCCAATCGATGCGATTGGTCACCACATCGCCTCGATCGAACTTGGAATCGGACTCGTCGTAGCTGGCATTGTTGGCCAACGCGGAGTCGCGTCCCTCGGCCCGTATCCCGAGGTTGTAACGTACGGTGTTGTCCCAGCGCGCGGTCAGGTCGGGATTGCCGGTATCAAACTCGGCAGCCTGACCAGGGCTGACGATGAAGGCACACCCGGTCACGCTGAACCAGACGGCCAGGCTTAACGGCTTTAACTTTGCATCGATCATCAACACTCCCCCTACATTCTTGTTGTTATTGGCAGCCGAGGCGTTGGGCCGTTTGGGCCGCGCGATAAGCGCCGGCCCGACGGCATTCGGTATGGCCTGAAGTAGACGGGAGGGGGAGGTTCGGGCACAACGGTTGGGAGCATTGCTCAAATGCATTTTGGTATTGATCAAATGCTCAGGCCCACGGAGGGCGTGCAACACGCAAGCTGTGTCAGCAAGGACCGCTGGACGACTGAGCGGTATTTGAATAACCAATACCGACCCGTCGTTTTTGTGATTTTACGATGACAGAAGCACTCCCTAGACTCCGGCCAATAACTAGGCAACGCCGCTCTCCTGGCGCCGCCATGACAATAAAGCCTGGAGGATGAACATGAGTGCGCCCCCGTCCCTGGATGACAAATACGTCCAGCACAGTGGAAACGTTTTGCTCAGCGGGATTCAGGCGCTGGTGCGCCTGCCGCTGATGCAGCGCCAACGCGACCTGGCCAATGGCCTGAACACCGCCGGGTTTATTTCCGGGTATCGGGGCTCGCCGCTGGGTGGTTTCGACCAGGCATTGTGGAAGGCGCGCGACTATCTCAAGGCGCACCACACAGTGTTCCATCCAGGCATGAACGAAGACCTCGCCGCCACCTCGATCTGGGGTACGCAGCAGGTCAACCTCTTCGAAGGCGCCACCTACGATGGCGTGTTTGGCATGTGGTACGGCAAGGGTCCGGGCGTCGACCGCTGCGGCGATGTGTTCCGTCACGCCAACGCCGCCGGCACCTCGCCGTTCGGCGGTGTACTGGCCATTGCCGGTGATGACCATGGCGCGCGTTCCTCCTCGCTGCCTCACCAGACCGAGCACATCTTCAAAGCAGTCATGATGCCGGTACTGGCACCATCGGGCGTGCAGGAATACCTCGACTACGGCATGCACGGCTGGGCCATGTCACGTTATTCCGGGTGCTGGGTTGCGCTCAAGGCAGTGGCCGATACCGTGGAGAGCGCGGCCATTGTCGATATCGACATTCATCGCGTGCAGCCGATCATTCCCGATATCCCGCTGCCCGAAGGCGGCTTGAATATTCGCTGGCCAGACCCGCCCCTGGCGCAGGAACAACGCCTGCTGGAACACAAGCTGTATGCCGCCCTCGCCTACGCCCGCGCCAATCGCCTCGACCGGATCGTGATGGACTCGCCGAAGGCGCGGATCGGTATCATCACGTCCGGCAAATCCTACCTCGACGTGTGCCAGGCACTGAAAATCCTCGGTATCGATGAAGCCCTGGCGCAGCAGATCGGCTTGCGCGTGTACAAGGTCGGCATGGTCTGGCCGCTGGAGGCTGAAGGCGTGCGGCAGTTCGCCGAGGGCCTGGAAGAAATCGTGGTGGTCGAAGAAAAACGCCACATGATCGAATACCAGTTGAAGGAAGAACTCTACAACTGGCGCGAAGATGTCCGCCCGCGCATCGTCGGCAAGTTTGACGACAAAGGTGAATGGAGCCTGCCGCACACCGATTGGTTGCTGCCCGCCATCAACGACCTGACCCCGGCGATGATCGCCCGTGCGCTGGCCAAGCGTATGTTGCGGGTACATCAAAGTGGCCCGCTGCAAGTGCGCCTGGCCGTGCTGGATGCGCAGCTGGCCAGCAAAGGCCAGTTCAGCAACCTGATGGACCGCGTCCCCCATTACTGCTCCGGTTGCCCGCACAACACCTCGACCAAAGTGCCCCAGGGCAGCCGGGCACTGGCCGGCATCGGTTGCCATTACATGGCCGCTTGGATCTACCCCCAGACCCAGACTTTCAGCCAGATGGGTGGCGAAGGCGTGGCGTGGATCGGCCAGGCGCCCTTCACCACCACCCAACATGTTTTCGCCAATCTGGGTGACGGTACCTATTTCCACTCCGGCATTCTCGCGATCCGGGCTGCCGTCGCGGCAAATGTGCAGATCACCTACAAGATTCTCTACAACGATGCCGTAGCCATGACCGGTGGGCAACCGGTGGACGGCAGCCTCAGCGTGGCGCAGATCAGCCGACAGCTCGCCGCCGAAGGCGTACAGCGCGTGGTGGTGGTCAGCGACGATGTCGAGAAATACCAGCATATCCATGATCTGGCTGATGGCGTGCCGGTGCTGCGTCGCGACAAGATGGACGAGGTGCAGGAACAGCTGCGTCAATTCCAGGGTGTGTCTGCAATCATTTATGACCAGACCTGCGCCGCGGAAAAACGTCGGCGTCGCAAGCGCGGCAAGTTCCCCGATCCGGCCCGCCGGGTAGTGATCAACGAAGCGGTGTGTGAAGGCTGCGGTGATTGCAGCAGCAAATCCAACTGCATGTCGGTGGTGACAGTGGAAACCGAGTACGGCCACAAGCGGGAAATCGACCAGTCCTCGTGCAACAAAGACTTCACCTGCCTCAACGGCTTCTGCCCGAGTTTCGTCACGGTCGAAGGTGGCGCTTTGCGCAAACCCAAGGCGCTGGCGGCTACGGCGGATGACGTCTGGGAACTGCCAACCCCTGCGACCGTTACCCTGGATGAGCCCTACAGCATTCTGGTGACCGGCGTAGGAGGCACCGGCGTGGTGACCATCGGCGCACTGCTGGGAATGGCAGCGTTTATCGAAGGTAAAGGCACACTCAACCTGGACATGGCGGGCATGGCGCAAAAAGGCGGCGCGGTGTGGTCGCATATCCGCATCGCCGCGCATCAGGATCAGTTGTTCGCGCCCCGGATTGCCGAAGGTGAAGCAGCGCTGCTGCTGGGCTGCGACCTGGTGGTCAGCGCCAACACCGAAACCCTGTCCAAGCTGCGCCAGGGCGTTACCCATGCGTTGATCAACAGTGAAGAAAGTATTACCAGCGCCTTTGTGCGCACCTTTGCCCAACAGGCCGAAAGCGGCGATTTGCAGAAACACCCGGACCCGACATTCCAGACCCAAAGCATGTCGGCACAAATCGCCGAAGCGGTTGGCCAGGCCCAGGCCGACTTCGTCGACGCGAGCAAAATCGCCACGGCATTGATGGGCGATTCGATTGCCACCAATACCTTCATGCTCGGCTATGCCTACCAGAAAGGCTGGTTGCCCGTGGGCGAAGCGGCGCTGCTACAGGCCATCGAATTGAATGGCACTGCGGTCCCCTTCAACCTTTCAGCCTTTACATGGGGCCGGCGCAGTGCCGAAGATTTGCCACGGGTCTTGCGCAAGCTGGAAGCCGGCAACGTGCAGAACGCAGATCGCCGGCTGTCGCAAAGCCTGGAGGAAACGCTGGAACGCCGCGTGGCATTTCTCACGGCGTACCAGAACAAGGCGTATGCCCAACGTTACCGACAACGGGTCGAGCAAGTCATGGCAGCGGAAACGGCACTGCTCGGGCAGCCGGGCAAGCTGTCGGCAAGCGTCGCCCGTTACTACTTCAAAGTGCTGGCGATCAAGGATGAATACGAAGTGGCACGTCTGTTTACCGATGGTCAATTCCTGGAAAAAATCCAGGCGGGCTTCGAGGGCGACTACCGCCTGCGCTTCCACCTGGCGCCACCGCTGCTCAATGATAACGGTACCGGTCGTGAGCCGAAAAAGCGCAGCTTCGGCCCGTGGATGCTGCAAGGCTTCAAGCTGCTGGCCAAGCTCAGGTTCCTGCGCAACACCTGGCTCGATCCATTCGGTCGCACCCACGAGCGCAAGGTGGAACGTAACTGGCTGGCCAACTATGAAAGCATCCTCGACGAAGTGTTGAGTGATTTGACTGCGGACAAGCTGGGCCTGGCTCAGGATCTGGCGCAGTTGCCAGACAGCGTCCGCGGTTATGGTCCGGTTAAAGAACGCTTCCTCGCCCACGCCCGAGAGCGCCAGGCACTTTTGCTTGAGCAGTGGCGCAACGGCACGGGGGCAGCGTTTCACGATGCCAGTCGAACCACAGGAAAAATCACCGTCACCCAACTTTAAGTTCGACACCCCGGCGCTGCGGCGTCGGGGTGTACGTTTTTTTGCCACGTGGCAGGGTATGACGTTCTCTTCTTTTTCAACCTGACAACAAGGTCGACTAATGGACGAAAAGCTGGCGAAAAACTACCGGGAAATACTCCAAGGCGTGGGCGAGGATCCGCAGCGAGAAGGCTTGCTGAATACGCCAGAACGCGCGGCCAAGGCCATGCATTACCTCTGCCATGGCTATCGGCAAACGCTCGAAGAGATCGTCAACGGTGCACTGTTCGAGTCGGACAACGATGAGATGGTCATCGTCCGGAATATCGAACTTTACTCGCTGTGTGAACATCACATGCTGCCGTTTATTGGTAAGGCGCATGTTGCTTACATGCCGACGGGCAAAGTGCTTGGTCTGTCAAAGGTGGCGCGTATTGTCGATATGTTTGCCCGCCGCCTGCAAATTCAGGAAAACCTCACCCGTCAAATTGCCGAAGCTATTGCCCAGATCACCCGTGCCGCCGGCGTGGCGGTGGTAATCGAGGCGAAACACATGTGCATGATGATGCGCGGCGTTGAAAAGCAGAACTCTGTAATGAGCACTTCGGTAATGCTCGGTACTTTTCGCGAGTCGTACAACACGCGCCAGGAGTTCTTGCAGTTGATCCGCAGCCGCTAGGCGATGCACCTGATTCGCCCAGGCATGGCGGCATTCAGTTCAAACATTGACTTGAGGTGCCCTAATGACAACTGAATCTACCCTCAGCTTTGTTCTCCATGACGTTGCCCGTTTGATGCGAAAACGTTTCGAGCGATTGACTCGTGCAGCCGGCCTAACGCGCGCTCAATGGCAAGTTCTATCCAAACTGTCCATGCATGAGGGCATTTACCAAAAAGGTCTGGCCGATCTGCTGGAAGTCGAGCCTGTCACTCTGGTACGCCTGCTGGACAAAATGCAGGCGCGCGGTTTGATTGAGCGTCGCAACCACCCCACTGACCGTCGTTTTTTCTTGTTGTTCCTAACCCCGAGTGCCCACCCGCTGCTGCAGTTCATGCGCTCCATTGGCGAGCAGACGCGACTGGAGGCCATGGCAGACTTCTCCCCTCAGGAGTATGACCAATTGCAGCAGTACCTAGAGCGTATGCGTGAACATTTGCTGACGGCTTGCAGCCTGCCCCCGGACGAAGCCACAGCAGGCTAGGTGCAACGGGAATCCACCAAGCACCCATCCGTAGGCGCCCTGGATCGGTCGGTCATATTTCAAAGCGAAAACGTCCTACCGCCAGATTCAGCTCATCGGACAGCTCCCGCAAAGAAACCACGGCTCCGGAGACTTGATGAGTGATCGCATCGCCCTCGCCGGCCATGCGCGCGATGTGCTCGACGTTCGCAGTGATGCCCCGCCCACCCTCGCTCTGCACACTCGCCGCGTCCGCAATCTGGTCCACCCCGCGCGTGGAATCACCGACCAGTTCCGCTGCCTGTTGTAGCGTACTTTCCAACTCAGTCAACAATCGGCCGCTATCATCCAACGCCACCGTGCCGGCGCGCAGGGCTTCGTCGACAACCTCAGACTGACTCTCCAGCTTCACGGTCAGTTCGTTGATCGAATTAGCGGCCGTCGCAGAGCGTTGTGCCAAGTTGCGCACCTCGTCGGCCACCACACTGAAACCGCGTCCGCTCTCTCCTGCCCGCGCCGCCTCGATCGCCGCATTGAGGGCCAACATACTGGTCTGTGCGGAAAGATCCTTGACCTGAGCGATGCTCGTAGTGATCGCCGTCGTGCTCTCGACGAAGTCGCCCACCGAGCCGCGGATCGCTGAGAACGCAAGGCGCACGCTGTCGATCTTCTGAAGCAGTCGTGCCAGTGCCAGGTGTCCATCTTGCGCACCACGCAAACTGGCTTCGGCACAACTGCGCAGGCTCTCTGCATGACGGGAGATTGCTGCAATCCCGTCGCTCATCTGCTCGATGGTCATCGAAACCGCACCCACCGCACCGGCCTGTGCGGTAGAGCTTTCGGCCACCCGAGCAGAGGTTTCCACAAGTTCCTCCGCCGACGCGCCAACCGATGCCGCAACGCCGGCTACCTTGCGCATGGCCTGCTGGAAGCTATCAATGAGCTCGTTGAATGCCTGGGCGGTATGGGCAACCTCATCTCGCCCCATGACCCGCACACGTCGGGTCAGGTCGCCGTCGCGCAAGTCGATCGACGCCTGCTCGATTTCCCGGATGGGCCGGATGATCTGTGAACGCAATAACAGACTGACCACCACAGCCAGTATGCTGGCGACCAGCAATACCACGACCAGCATCTGCGATACCTGTCGTTGCGTGGCACCGGCCTCGGCAAAGGCGCCAGAGGTCAGCTCCGCCTGCAGCCCCAGAAGGCGGCTGAATTGGCCTTGTAGCCCATTGTTATCGGCGCGCGCCCTTCCGAGCAGCGAAGCAGCCTGTATCTGATCGCTCAGGGCGGTGCGCTTGAAATCGGCAAGGCCCTCGCCAACGACCGCGGCCTGTTCCTGCACGGCCTGGTAGAGGGCTTTCTCCTCGTCACCCAGGCGCGTCTCACGGGCTACCTTGTCCAGCCCCACGCGCATATCGTCGACACTGGCCTGCATGTCTTCCAGATAGGACTCAAGGTCTTCAGCAGAAGCTTGCCCGTTGGATTCGAGAATTCGCGCGCCTGCCGCATAAGCGCCGACCATCGCCGCCTGCGAGGCGGCCGAGGTTTCCAATACCTGGCGATACTGCTGAAAGCGCAACTGGTCTATTTCCTCAATCACCGCTTGCTGCTTGGCAAGCCCCCGGTAGGCCAGACCGGAGACAACCAGGAGAGCGAGCATGAATAACCCGGGCAACACGAGGAGTTTGCCGCCGATAGAAAGGCCTTTGAGAAGTGACATGATGGGTACCGTTTTTGTTTTTATAGGGACATGACTGGGCAGGCAACTCTCCCGCCTAATTCTTTATACAGTATTTAATTCTTCTTTCAGAATAAAAATAACTATTTGCCCCCCATCAATGACCGGTTCCAGCGAGCGCGCACGCGCATCGACGCCTCATCACCTCACATGCCGGCCAAGGCGCATGGCTCATTCAGAACGAACCCGAAACCGCGCCCGATATCGCCCCGGACTCTCCCCCGTCCACTTCTTGAACGCCCGATGAAACGCACTCGACTCCTGAAATCCCAACTGCTCGGCAATCTCGCTGATGTTCGCCTTGCTCTGGCGCAACCATTCAAACGCCAGCGCGCGCCGCACTTCATCTTTGATTTCCTGATACGAACAACCTTCACGTCCTAACTTCCGGCGAAACGTGCTGGGACTCAGGTGCTGCTCCAGGGCGAAGGCCTGCAAGGTCGGCCATTCGCTGTAATGGCTGTGGCGCAGGCGTTGATGAACCTGCGACGCCAGCCCATGTTGGTTGCGAAAGCGGATCACCAGCCATTGCGGTGCGGTGCGCAAAAAAACTTTCAGCGAGGCAAGGTCTTGGACTACGGGCAAGCGCAGGTAATGACTGGCGAACTCGATTTCGGTGCGCTCGGCACCAAAGGTCAAGTTGGCTCCCCAAAGCAACGCATCATCACGCAACGACAAGCGCTGATGACGAAAGTCTGCCCGATCGATAGGAATGCGTCGCCCGCCCAGCCAGCACAGCAGACTGATCATCAACACCAGGAACGTTTCTTCTCCCAACCGGCTGACCTCACTGTCCTGCGAACCGCTCTGCAAGCTGATCACCGCACGTTTGCCACGCACAGTTAGCGTGCCGCGATAATCACCTAGGAACAGGGCAAAATTGGCCAGGCACTGACGCATGGCTTTCTCCAACGTCGGCTCCTGAATCAATGCCCTACATATCAAGGCAAAACTGCCCGGCGGCATGCCATGGGCGTCCAATTGAAAAAACTCGTCGTTCAGCTCACGAATCTGCACCAGCCACAACGCGGCGAAGGCCTTGGCCGGTACCCGTGCTGTCGGTTGACCCAGCAATGCCGGATCGATGCCCACCTGTTCCAGTATTGAACGCAGACGCTGCGGTTTCTCACGCAGCGCATGGATCATGGGGAACATGAAGTAAGCCGCCACCGAATCCGTTTCCCGCATTTGAATGCCTCTCTCACATCTGAATATGGCAAAAAACGCCATCACCCTTGAACAGTTCTGGCATAGGCCAGTGGCGCTGCTGATTCTAAACTCGTGTCCAACATAAAAGACCTGCTTAGAGGGCAACATGAAGCATTCCGATATTTTTGTCGTGAGCGCCGTCCGTTCTGCCATTGGCAGCTTTGGCGGCTCGCTCAAGGACGTGCCGCCTATTGACTTGGCAACCGAGGTTTCCCGCGCCGCTATCGAACGGTCAGGCCTGGCGCCCGAACACATCGGCCATGCGGTGATGGGACATGTGATCCCGACCGAGGCACGTGATGCCTACATCTCTCGGGCTGTCGCAATGAATGCCGGCCTGACGAAAGAAACCCCCGCCTTCAACGTCAACCGCCTTTGCGGTTCGGGTCTCCAGGCCATTGTCAGTGCCGCGCAAAGCTTGATGCTCGGAGACGCGGGTGCTGCGCTGGCCGGTGGCGTCGAGTCCATGAGCCGGGGGGCGTATTTGTTGCCGCAGGCGCGCTGGGGGGCACGAATGGGCAACGTGCTGGCCATCGACTATATGCTTGGGGTATTACAGGACCCATTTGCCGGTTTCCATATGGGTATCACTGCTGAAAATATCGCCGAGCACTATGGCATCACGCGTCAGACCCAGGATGAACTGGCGCTTCTGAGCCAGCAGCGGGCTGCCCGGGCGATTGCCGAAGGGCGTTTTTCCGGGCAAATCGTGCCGATCGAAGTCGCGACCCGCAAAGGGCCTGTTTCGTTTGCGACGGATGAGCACGTACGGGCCGAGGTCGACGCCGAGCAATTGAGTCGCATGAAGCCGGCCTTCAAGAAGGATGGCAGCGTCACCGCTGGCAACGCGTCTGGCCTCAATGATGGTGCCGGCGCACTGATCCTGGCCACGGGCCAGACTGTTCACGAACAAGGCCTCAAGCCCCTGGCGCGACTGGTAGGTTATGCCCACGCCGGCGTTGAACCTTCGATGATGGGGTTGGGACCGATTCCCGCCACCCGCCTGGTGCTCGAACGTGCCGGCCTGAGCGTCGCCGACCTCGATGTAATCGAGGCCAACGAAGCCTTTGCCGCCCAGGCCTGTGCCGTAGCGCAAGAACTGGGCTTCGATCCGCAGAAGGTCAACCCCAACGGGTCGGGCATCTCGCTGGGCCATCCTGTGGGCGCCACTGGCGCGATCATTGCCACCAAAGCCATTCACGAACTGCATCGCTGTCAAGGCCGTTATGCCCTGGCGACCATGTGTATTGGCGGCGGCCAAGGCATCGCCGTGTTGTTCGAACGGGTTTGATAAGGAAATACGCATGACTCTTCAGAATATAGGCGTCATCGGCGCCGGCACCATGGGCAATGGCATCGCGCAGGTCTGCGCCCTGGCTGGTTTCAATGTGACCTTGATTGACATATCCGAGGGTGCCTTGCAAAAGGCAGTCGCAACCGTCAATAAAAACCTTGATCGACAGGTTTCCAAAAACACCCTGACACATGAGCAAAAGCTCGCGGCTCTCGACAGGATACGCACCAGTACTGAATACCACAGCCTGCAAAACGCGCAACTGGTGATCGAGGCCGCCACCGAAAACCTCGACCTGAAACTGCGCGTGCTACAACAAATCGCCGCGCAGGTCAGCGCCGAATGTGTAATCGCCTCCAATACCTCATCGCTGTCCATTACCCAATTAGCTGCCAGTGTGAGCCGGCCTGAACGCTTCATCGGCCTGCACTTTTTTAACCCAGTGCCGGTAATGGGCCTGATCGAAGTGATACGCGGTCTGCAAACCAGCGATGCTACCCGTGCCCTGGCGCTGGAAATGGCATCCACGCTCGGCAAGACCGCGATCACCGCTGCCAACCGTCCGGGTTTCGTGGTCAACCGGATCCTGGTGCCAATGATCAATGAAGCAATCCTGGTGCTTCAGGAAGGCTTGGCCAGCGCCGAAGATATCGACGTGGGCATGCGCCTGGGCTGCAACCAGCCAATCGGCCCGCTGGCGCTGGCGGACCTGATCGGCCTGGATACCCTACTCGCTATCCTTGAAGCGTTCTACGATGGTTTCAACGACAGCAAATACCGCCCCGCGCCACTGCTCAAGGAGATGGTTGCCGCCGGTTACCTGGGACGCAAAACAGGGCGTGGCTTCCATGCCTATGCCTGAGCGTTGCTCGCGCTTCGCCGAGTATCGGGACAAGGTGCTGGAGCTTTTTGCCAGCAAAGGGTTCGGTCAGGTCGGCATGCGAGAGCTTGCCACGTGCCTGGGGCTGTCCCCAGGCTCGCTGTATCACCACTACCCCAGCAAACAACACTTGCTGCTCGACCTGATCGAAGAATTTTACGAAGAGCTGCTGGCAACCCTGGCGCGCATCAAGCAAACGGCTACGACAAAACGCGACAGGCTCAAGCCATTGATCCGCGCCCACCAGGATCTACATCGGGAGATGCCTTGGCATTTTCGCCTGGTGGAGCGTGACAGCGGTTGTTTGAATGAAGAACAGCAAGAACGGGTCCGACAACTTCGCGAACAGTACGAACGCCAACTGCTAATGATGCTCGGTGTCCGCTCCCGACTCAGTGAACAGGGCCGAGCCGTCGGTCATGCCATTGCCACGCTGCTTAACAGCGCGCCCGGTTGGCTGACGCACTATTCGCTGGAGGAACGAGAGCACGATAGTCTGATAGAAAACCTGGTGAGTGGCGCCATCGAGAGGTCGCTGGCATCTGGCAATAAGCCTGGCCTTGGTTTCAAAAAACACCCCCAGGAAACTCATACCCCCGCCGCAGTCCAGAAAACTTATTCGGAGCTCCACTGCAGGAAGACATCGTAGCAGAGGGCAGTTGTTGGGAGCAGGCGCGGCTCCTGTGAACACTGCCCTAGTCTGCACTCGTTTCAAAAACTCCCCTCGATACTAGCAGGCGCAGATCCCCGATGCCCCCTCTCCCAAACATGTGAATCAATTGATCGGCGTAACGAACCGATATTTGAATCCGAACGGCTCGCGCCGCGGAAACGCCTAGCGAAACACTTTTGCTACTTACAGTGGGGTGGTTATGCCCGCAAATCTGCTAAAAGAACAACCGAACGTTGCGTACCGAGCTATGGGTGAAGACTATATTCATCGAACGTATGTAGCTCAACGCTGCAAGAAAGCCAACTGGCTATGATCAGGTAACAAACGCATCAATCGTTACCAACATCAATAGTTGAAATTCTTACTATTTTTTTCTCATGCCCCCATGATGGTCCGAACACTACAATAGTGGCCAGGAACGGACCGTACGTACCTGGGGATAGTATAAAGTTTTTAATCTATTGACACCGGGGCTGGACGAAAGAAAAATGATGGATTCGACGTATAATTTATTCTAGGAGTCCATGATTTACAGGAATAGGAGGTTCCTTCGGTGTACATATCTCAAAGCTGTAACCCACTGGCACAGGTATTCTATCGCCCCATCGATGCAGCAATACGTTGGTGCAACTTAATGGCCTACGAGACGCAGATTCTCGAGGTAGCCTGGCGATCACCTACCATGCTCAGGTCTGCCTTCCCACAATGGCCATGTCTGTACGCAAACACTGAGAAAATTTTCGATGCTATTCGTCATGGAGAACTTCCCTACGGCTGCCTCGGCATACAGGTAGCCATTGGGACTCGCGTCGAGTGCACTCAAGTAACCATCCGCCACGCTGATCTTAAACTTTGGATGTCTCGCTTTCACCCTGAACAAAAGCCAGCTTTCCTTTTCGATCAACCATTGAACCAGAACGGAACAATCAGCATTGGTACCTACTTGGCTCTACAAGCCGATCGTGATGCTTTGCAACTACAGGTGAGGAGTACAGAAACAGCTTATCAACAACTGTTGAGTGAACTTGAAGCTGTCGGTTTGGAAAAGGAGAACATCGAGCATCTCATCAAAATTAACGGCAAAGTAAGCGACCGAAGTGAGGCCACTTACCTCCACATCATCGGAGCGATGCTCAGTCTACTGCTCGGTCACTCTCCCTCAGGAAAACCTCATTCAGTTTTCCGTTCCCAAGCCGCCATTGTCGACGCACTGACCGCCCATTATGACAAGCTGCCAGGCATATCCAAGCGAAATCTGGATGAGAAATTTGCTGCTGCCAAACGCAGCCTCTCGGAGCGCTAGGGCAGATTGCGCTGCAATCGCTGTAGTTGCAGCGCAATGACGCCAACCCGTTTCAACGATTCAATTCAGGTCACGTCTTATCACGCGCCAATCGACGCCAGGAGTGACCATTATGTCCAGCCAGTCCTTCCCCATCGCTAAGCATCAACCACAAGTCGAACGCCATATTATGCGGCGTGAAGAGGTGGAGCAAAAAACCGGCTTCAAGCGCGCGCACATTTACAGCTTGATGAAGGAGGGCAAATTCCCACAAGCCAAGCGCATTGGATTGCGTGCTGTGGGATGGGACTCAATGGAGATCGAGCGATGGGTCACCGATCGCTTGGCGCAGCAGCGCTGATGTTACGCGCGAGGTGTCGGTGGCTTCCACTAAAGGTGGAACAGGTAAACCCACGGTTGCCGTCAACCTCGATAGCCACGTGTGAGGAGGCTCAATGAAACGAATTACCAAGCGGGTGTTTCTCGCCCGGCCATATTGTTTGACCGGCCTCGACGCCAATAGCATTGGCAAGGATCTCTTCGATGTTAGATAAACTACCCATCGTCGTTCAGCCATCCGATTGGCTGCCCCCTCCGCCGTCCGAAGAGTATTGCACCGTGGTATTTCACCTGCAGGGCGGACGCTCTACCATGGGATCGTTCCTAACAGAACTTTCCAGTCACTTCGAAGATGCGCGGACTCTCAAGATCGTCAAATTCGAGGTCGGTGACCATTTGCGCAACCGGCGCTAACTGAGACTATTCAAATGAAGAAGCTCAGTCAGGAGGAGGTCGCCGACAAACTGCACCAGAACCATTTTCCTCGAGGTCCAGAACTGGAGCGACTCTCCGATCCGGTCGTCGACACTCCCATGCTGGTCACACTGGAGCAGTTACGACCCTACGAACACAACCCACGCTTCATCCGTAATCCGCTTTTTGACGATATTAAAGCCTCCATCCGTGAACGCGGGCTGGATCAACCACCGCCGATTACCCGCCGCCCGGGTGGGACCTATTTCATTATCCGCAACGGCGGTAATACGCGGTTGGCAATTCTCGGCGAGCTGTGGCAGGAAACCCGCGACGAGCGCTTCTTTCGCATTCATTGTCTGTTTCGGCCTTGGAGCAATGAAGTCACCACCCTGCTCGGCCATCTGGCCGAAAGCGATCTGCACGGTCAACTCACCTTCATCGAACGGGCTCTGGCGGTGGCCAAACTCAAAACCATGATCGAATCAGACGGAGCGACACTCTCGCAACGTGAGCTGGCGCGACGTATTGCCGCTGGGGGTTACCCAATTTCACAGTCGCACATCAGCCGGATGCTCGACACCCTCGAACATCTCCTGCCCGCCATTCCACAGACCCTGTATGCCGGATTGGGTAAACCCAAAATTGAACGCTTGATCGCTCTGCGTAGCCAGGCTGAACGAACCTGGAATCGTTACCCAACCGACATCATTTCGTTCCCCGAGTTTTGGCTCGACACCTTGGGGCAATTTGATGCCGATCCCGAATCTTTCCACCTTGAGCAAATCAAGGATGAACTGCTCGAACGCATGAGCCGCCTACTCGGCCAGTCCTACCGCATGTTGGCCTTGGAGTTGAGCTCCACACAACGGCCTGGCGTTGTCAGCACTTCCTTAGAGAACAGCCATCTGCCAAGCATTGATGAAGCCGCAGCAGGACCTCCCTCCTCCGAGTCCCGCCCCCCATCAACTGAAACCGGAACCCGGGCCGAAACAGCGCCAGAGGAGCAGCTCACGCTGCCCGAAACGAATGTCGCATCAGCAGTCAGCCCTCGGTCACGTGTCCAACAAATTCGCGAACAGATTGAACGCGACACTGCCCCCGAACCAGCACCGACCGTCGAAACCTGCATGATCGACGACCTCTGGATCATCGCACCAACACTGGATACCCCCGAGCAGCTGCGTTTAGCCATTGCTGGGCTGGCTCGGGAACTGGCGACCTATGCCGGGTATCCCGAGAGCGTCAGCGATCAGCAGCGCGACTTGGGCTTCGCCCTGAACATCGACCAACTTGATCTTGCAGCGCCCCGCGCGACCGGCGTTCACCTATTGCTCCTGGCCCTGCTGCGCGCTCAAGACAAAGTGAACTGGGAAGATCGTAAGCAATTGCCCTCAGCCTTGTTCGGACAACTGCTATTGGGGGTCTATCAACTCCCGCTGACAGATCGTCCCGCCATGGACGTAGGACTGGAGCGACTGCCCGACAGTCTGTTAATCAAACTGTATCGTCTCATTCGCTTAGCCCGGCGCCTGATCGACTTATCGCTTTCCGCTGAAGTCGATTCACCAAGGGAGGAGCCATGAACCTGTCCTTCAACGTGCTCAACCAGGCCATGCTGACTCAGGTCCTTCACGAGTTGCGCCTGGGTAACCTGCAACGCTGCAAAGCACTCGGGCTGGGTGAGGAGGACATTTACTTATTGCAATCCTTACCGCCTACCACGCTGTCACGCCTAGCCCACGCCACCGTCCCCTGGGTTGAGATCAAAATTGATTCGCCGGTGCTACATCGCTTGATCGACCAGGCCGAACGCGACGAACAGAACGAGCGCCTGATCAACCGAGCGCTCAAGCTCGGTGCCAGCAGTACCATCATGTATCAGTGCTTCGGCTTGGCGCATTCGGAGACCGCCCTGCGCCGACGGCTGCTCAAGATAGAACCCCGTAAGGGCCGGCCCCAGAGCTTGAGCGAAGCGCAGGAACATGCGCTCTGGCAGCGTTGGTGCCAGCTACGCGCTGAGGACGATGCTGAGGATCAGCTCGACGCCATGATGATGTTGGCGGAGGAGCAACAAATCAGCTTGACCATCGTTTGGCAGCAGATCGACCATTACAGCAACGGAACATGAACACTACCCCTTCCAGTCGCTGGCAACGTGTTCTGCAGCAATGCACCCAACAACTAAGTGAACGTTGGCCCGCACGCCCCACCACTGAACATCCTTCCAACCAGGCCCTGCAGGCGGGCTTTTTGTTCAGTGGCCAATCTAACGAAGTCGTGCCACGTCGACTGCTGCTGGATAGTCGGCTAACGCCATTGGAACGGAATGCCTGGCAAGTCTTTCGACTCATGCTGCAAGGCCAGGGCGTGGTCACGCCGCGCTATGAAGATCTGCAACCTTACTTGTCGAGCGTGCCCTACGGTGCGTCAGCCTCTCGTGAAACCATCGCTCGCGTTTTGACGATGCTCCGGCTGACCCGCTGGCTCAGCTTGGTAAGTCGTGGCCGCGATCAGCTCAGCGGGCGCCTACAAGGTTCTCTGTACGTCCTGCACGATGAACCGTTAACCCCCGCCGAAGCCATGGAGGTGGATCAGGATTATCTGGAGCTGGTCGGCCATGCCCTCTCTCACGCGACCAAGGCTGTGCGAATTGTCGCTCGGCATGTTTTGGAAGAAATTCGTCAGGACACCGATATCGATTTGGGTCGGCTCCCCACCCGACTCGACAGTTGGGGCGACCATTGGACAAAACAAGGATTGGATCAGACGACCGATGAAGCGTTACACGATTCCGAACGGGGTGGCGATCACCGCGTTCGGAATCATGCGGGACCTCGTTCGGATTCCGAGCCGGGTCTGAACGCCCATGTTTCCGGCACCGTTCGGAATGCGAATGCCGCCTGTACTGTATTAAAAGAAAGTATATGTACTGTACCGCGCGCGACCCCAGCAGTGGATAACCTGCACTGGCCTGATCCGCTGCACCTGAGTCCGAGCGAGCGGCAGGCCGTCACCGTGACGCTGAACAAGCTAAAACCAGCGGATCGGCAGGCGGTGCTCAACGAAGCGGCCGCGCGGTGTGCGGCAGGACGCGTCCGCAAACCGTCGGCGTATCTGATGGGCCTGATCCAGCGGGCGCTGAAAGGCGATTTCCGCCCTTGGGCAGGTCAGGCTGAATCGTTACCCATTGCGGAACCGCCACCCGCTCCCCCGCGCCAGCTTAGGAAAAAGGGCGAGCCCGCCTCTGCCCTCGCCCAAGCGTGCCTGGATGAACTGCGCCAGCTGCGCAGCAAACGCTCTGGACATCAGTAGATTTGATGCCACTGGCATCATTGTCGAGCGTCTCGAAGATTGGCCGTTTCGAAGCAAACCGAACAGACCGCATTCAGCTTTTTGGCTGTCCTTGACCATCATCTGTCGCAACGTTCCCGTCCAAGCCTATGCGAGGACAACACCGTGGCCGATCACTATCAGCTCAACTTGGGTTCTTTGCGCAGCAGCATCACGCTGACCCTGCACACGCACCACGCCGCCAGGATCTGGCAAGGCCGAACCGCACGCGAAGGCGTCCACTCGATTATGGGTATGGCCGGCTACATCAGCGTCACTAACCTGATCAAACAAGCCGCAGCGCAGGACGATCCTTACGCCGACTGGGCGATCGTGCAGCTCGAAGAAAAATTGATGCAGGCCAAGGCTGGGATGCTGGAACTGACCCAGCAGTTGGACCGGATCAGACAGGACCTGCCGACGCAGATCGACATGAGCGACAACCTCAATATCCACCCAGTCACCTTACCCTTGTACATCGGCAGCCAACTGGGATTTCTCGCCGTCTACCTGCTGACTGACTACGACACGCTGGTGCGCCACACCCTGTTGGCCCATCACACCGCCTTGATTGGTCGCCGAGACATGGAAGCCTGGATCGACGATGGTGCCCATTTGCTGCGCAGCCTGTTTGGCCAGGCGCAGCGCTATCGACTTGCAGGAGTCACACGCGATGACATGGCCACAAACAATGCTCGCGGTCTGGCAGCCATAGAGAAGTTTGGATTGCCCCCCACGGACATCCTTGAGGGACATCGCCGCTCCCAGTTCGCGCCGCCCATCATTCGTCGTGGTGCTGTGGCGGTGGATGACGCGGACGCGTTGGCGGAGAACGCGGCAGAGCCATCTGCGACAGTCGATGAGCCGGAGGACGAAGCATGAAGCCCTTTATCTCGACTCAGCCAATCCCCCTCGAAACACTCACACCGGATGCCTATCGACAGCTCGAACATTCTGCCTCCCTAAAAAGCCTTTTAAAACCTTTTAAGGGTAAGGGGGAGCTGGAATACCTGGCGCAGGTGGCGAGGGAAACCGAGGCGCAGTTACGTCGTCTGATGGAGGCTGTGGTGCAGCAAGCCGGACAACCGCCTTACTCGTTGCTGGATATTCGATTGGTGCTGCAGAACACCAGTGCGGGCAGCACCTTTTTGCGATGGCGCACCCGCGACTTTGCCCGCATGGGCGTTGCGGCCTGGGAACGCCAGGTCTCCAACAAGGCTTTGCCCCAAGCCGTACGCGAGGGATTGCACCGTTTCGAATGCGAGCGCATTGCACTGAACTTGCAGATGAGCGTGGTGCATTCGCTCTACCGTCAGGCTTCAACCTGCGCGATCAAAATGGCCAGCGCCGAACGGCTGCTGCGCCAGTCCACACCAGCAGCGGAGATATCACGATGAGTACTTTTTTCGTCGGCGAAGGCAACATCGGCAGCGCGCCAGAGTTCCAGGAGTTCCCGTCAGGCAATGACGAGCCACGGCGTTTGCTGCGCCTGAATGTGTACTTCGACAACCCCGTGCCACGCGATGGCAGCTATGAGGATCGAGGCGGCTATTGGGCGCCGGTCGAGCTCTGGCACCGCGAGGCTGAACACTGGAGCACGCTGTACCAGAAAGGCATGCGTGTGTTGGTAGAGGGCCGCACCGTGCGCGATGAGTGGGAGGACAGTGAAGACAATGCGCGGGTCACCTTCAAGATCGAGGCGCGTCGTGTCGGCATCCTGCCTCATCGCGTGCAGAACGTGGCCATGCGGGAGCGCTCCAGTGAACCAGCCCAACCTGCGGCTCACGTCGGGCAGGCTACAGACCACGCCAGCTCGCCTGCGTCGAAGTCCAAAAAGCGCAGAGGGCAGCCACCATCGGCATGACGGACTTGAGGCATAAAAGTTGCGCCTTTGCGCGAAGTTCCTGGTCTGTCATTACTCGCTGCTCGTGAAGCACTGTCGTTCACATGACTACCAGGTAGTAGCCCACCCCCAATCAAGACCGCCCTCACCGACTAATATGAGGAGCCTGCCATTCAGGTTTCTCATAGCTTGCCACTGCTGTTTCCAACAACGCTGCTCCGAACTCAACCCGGAGCAGTTCTATGCGTCTCTTTCTCTGCGAGAAACCCTCCCAAGGTCGTGACATCGCCAAGGTTCTCGGAGCCAGCCGACGTGGCGATGGTTGCTTGATCGGACGCGAGACAACCGTCACCTGGTGTATCGGTCACCTGCTGGAAACGGCCCCACCTGAAGCCTATGGCGATCAGTACAAAACCTGGTCGTTGGACCACCTACCGATCATTCCCGCGCAGTGGAGGGTTGAGGTCAAACCCAAGACTGTCGCGCAGTTCAAAATCATCAAACAGCTGCTCAGCGAAGCTACCACCGTCGTCATCGCCACCGACGCCGATCGCGAAGGTGAAATGATTGCCCGCGAGTTACTAGAGCTCTGCAACTATCGTGGTTCTGTTGAGCGCCTCTGGTTATCCGCACTCAACGAGGCGTCGATTCGCAAAGCACTGTCCTCGCTGAAGTCTAGTCAGGAGACCTTCCCGCTCTATCACTCAGCCCTCGCCCGCAGCCGCGCCGATTGGCTGATTGGTATGAACCTCAGTCGTTTGTTTACCCTCCTAGGACGGCGGGCGGGCTATGACGGCGTGCTGTCGGTTGGACGCGTCCAAACGCCCACTTTGCGCTTGGTGGTTGAACGAGACCGCGCGATTGCCAGCTTCGTTTCTGTGCCGTATTGGGTGGTGGATGTGCACCTGTCTTCAATGGGGCAACCCTTCATCGCGTCGTGGATACCGCCCAGCTCAGGACGTGACGAAGCCGGTCGCTGCCTGCAGCAGGCGCTTGCCAGACAGACCGTCCAAGCGATTTTTAACAGCAAGACCGCCACCGTAGTCTCGCTGCAGACTGAGCATTTCCGCGAAGCGCCACCCCTGCCCTTCGATCTAAGCACACTGCAAGAAGTCTGTTCACGCAAGTTGGGACTCGGCGCTCAGGAAACCCTGAACATCGCCCAAGCCTTATATGAAACCCACAAAGCCACCAGCTATCCGCGCAGCGATTGCCGCTATTTGCCAGAGAGCATGTTCAACGAGGTCGCCGCGGTATTCGATGCCCTGTTTAAAATGGATCCCGCGTTACGCCCAGCGCTCGGAAGCGTCGATCGATCATTGCGCTCACGAGCATGGAACGATGCCAAGATCACCGCGCACCACGCCATCGTCCCCACCACTGAGCCGGCGAACCTTGGGCGGATGTCTGAACAAGAGCGCCAAGTCTACGAATTGATTCGTAGCCACTACCTAGCGCAATTTCTGCCGCATCACGAGTTTGATCGAACCGAGGTCGAACTGGAGTGCGGCGCCGAGCGTTTGACTGCTGTTGGCAAACGGATCCTCGTCCAAGGCTGGAAAGGCTTGCTCTCCGACAGCACCGAAGACGATGAACCCAGTCAAAAATCCCAGGTGTTGCCCGCTCTACAACAGGGTGTGAAGTGCACAGTGGACAACGTCGAACTCAAATCCATGCGCACCGCTGCGCCCAAACCGCTCACCGAGGGCGATCTTATTAAGGCAATGAAAAATGTGGCCAAGCTGGTCAACGATCCACGCCTGAAACAGAAACTTCGGGACACCACCGGTATCGGCACCGAAGCCACACGTGCCGGTATCATTAAGGGGTTGATTGATCGCGGTTATTTGTTGAAGAAAAAACGAGCTTTGATGGCCTCCGCAGCGGCCCATACCCTGATCGAGGCGGTGCCCGCTGCAGTCGCGGATCCGGGTATGACAGCAATCTGGGAGCAGGCTCTGGATGAAATCGAAGCGGGACGTCTGACCTTGGATGCATTCGTTGCCAAGCAGGCGCACTGGATTACGCAGCTGATCGCAAACTGCGGAGCGCTCACTTTGTCGGTACCGGTCGAAGCCGGGCCTGTCTGCCCCATTTGCAAGGCCTCAATGCTCCGGCGGAAGGGAAAACCAGGGCCGTTCTGGTCATGCTCCCAGTACCCGGACTGCAAAGGCACTGTGCCGATCAGCAAAGGTACGCGTCGTCCATGAGGCGCCATTGGCGTTCACATGAACCCCGGGGGTGT
Source organism: Pseudomonas sp. JL2 (assembly GCF_031570495.1). Lineage (NCBI taxonomy): Bacteria > Pseudomonadati > Pseudomonadota > Gammaproteobacteria > Pseudomonadales > Pseudomonadaceae > Pseudomonas > Pseudomonas sp. JL2. The sequence continues at coordinate 73,608 of NZ_JAKUDH010000004.1, read as the reverse complement.
TGTCAGTGCATCATCAACGGCGCCTGATCCTTCTCCAACTCGTCTAGCGGTCGTCCGATTTCACGGGCCAAGGCGATGCCTGTCGCGACCCATATTTGCCCCAGTTCGTTGAACGCTTTCAGGTGAGCAGGATCTTCGTTGAGCCAATGAACAAGGCTGTCGAGGTGTGCGGGGTTATCAGGGCAATCATGGATCTTGATGAACAGCTCCAGTGTTCGATCCCAGATCAAGTCCATGTCGTTCTCGCGCTGCTCATCCATGCTCAACCTTTCCTCCATTTGGTCCTATCAGACCGCTCAGTCTTACTGGTCACTACGGGCTCTGATTCCTGAAGGAACACATGTCACGTCGCGACAAACAGGTATTTCAGTCAATATAACAACCCTATAAGTCGATACACAACCGTTAAGGATGTTCATGTCAACGGGTCTTTGCTCAACCATTCGGGTTGAATTGGAGAACTCATCACTTGGCATATAAACATCCAACCCAAGCCCAAATCGGGCGCATGATCGCGAAGCACCGCACTCAGCGTAATCTGACCCAGGAAGAGGTGGCTGAGCGCCTGGGGATCGGCAGCGAAGCCATTTCGCGCCTTGAGCGGGGTGTGGTGGAGCTTTCCGTGGTCAAGCTGATGCAACTGGCGGACATCTTCGATTGCCGGATGGATGAACTGCTGACGGAGTCGAGCAATCGCCCCAACGACCAGGGCCAGATGATCGCGGGCCTGCTGAGCGGCCTGCAAGAAAGCGACCGTGCCTTTATCCTCACGACCGTCGAACAGCTGGCCGCTCATCTCAGTAGCAAATAACCGCTTCGTCCACTGGCTTGACGTCGTCACACCCGCTCTGCTGTAGTGCCTCAGGATCATCGCTTACGGCGACCCAAGACCGATTCGCTCCGGGTAGCTCGGTCGGACTCCCTGAGTTCGGAGCCTTCTCTTCTGCGGAATTTCATTCCCGCTTCGTGCTCGACCTGATCGTTGTGGCGGATGACCGCTGTTGCCTCTGCCAGGCATCAGCGGTCATCCGCTACGGCGATCGCATTCAGTCCCGGAGCCCGCCGGGGAAACACTGGGCACCCTTTGTGCGCGGATGCGTGCCAGCGTATTCCGACCCAGGCCACGATAAGGGTCGGTTGGCGAATCGAGATGCAGTTAAAGCAAGTTTTGCGAGGAGCTTCTCGACTGCAAAGTTCGCCAAAGGTGGTTTTTCTCTTCCTCGCCTGGCACCCCACCAGGCCCACTTTTCACTTTCGTCCGTCCAGTGTTTGCCACTGTATTCCGGCCATAAAAAAACGGCTTGGGGTATCTTGACGCGCCCCTATGACAGGCTTATACAAAAGGTGTGGTTCGCTGTCGTTGACAGCCCAGGTAGCTTGAACCTTCAAGGCTACGCCACGCTCGTGGTGGTTTACCCAAGTGCGATCAGCATTCGGAGGCTCGCACGATTACCGCGTCAGCGGTGATGAATGCCCACTACCCTAGGTCCGCAGACCTGCTGCGGATTTCTCCTCTGCTGCACCTCTATTCTCCAGGCGCATCGAACTGATGGTCATCGGCTCGCCGGTGCCGTGTCGTTCATCGCTTGCCTTCACCTTACCCACCCTGACGGGGCTCACTTTCCCGTCAGGGGCTGTGCGTCGCCGTTTTTCCTTGAAAGGAGAACCACCATGGCCCACGCCAACCAATCCCAAGAAGCAACTACTTACTTCAATCTGCACACCGTCGGCATCGGCTACCTCAACCGTGTTCGCGAAGTACAAGTCCGCCGCGGCCAGCCGTTCATGGCCTGCGATATCGCCGCCCTGCACGGTGCCACGGATGCGGTCGAATACACTCGCTTCGACTGCAAAGTCGCTGGAGGCGAAGCTGAACGCTTGATCCGCCTCTATATGGATGCAGTCAATGCCGAGAAAAAGGTTTTGCTGTCATTCCGTATCGGCGACCTGTGGATTGACCCATTTCTCTATGAGAAAGGCGCTAAACAAGGCCAACCGGGCGCCAGCCTGAAAGGTCGTTTGCTGTACATCGACTGGATCAAGGTCAACGGCACGTACGAATACAAAGCGCCTGCCAGGCAGGAGGCAACAGCACCTGCTGAGCCAGCGCCAACCAGTGAGCCATCCTCCACGTCAGCTGATGCCGACGCTGAAGATACCGACAACCCAAAGGAATCCAGGATTGAACCTGAATCTCCATCCACTCCCCGCACGGCCCGCCGTGACGCCACACGTACTGTTCAGCCCGCCTGAACAGTCCACGTTGTTTTACATCAAGGCGCTCAATCGAGCGCCTTTTCTTCAGTCCGCACAGGAGAACCAACATGGAATCCTTCTGGCTTTGCGACGACTGCCTCTTCGCTACGGCTTACGAGGACTACAGCACGTTATCGCTCTACTACATGACGGATGAGATCGAGAAACGCATCGCCGGCCTCGATCTTGGGCTGGTTCGGCTAATGCCCATCAGTGCCGACTTCGACCCCGAAACTGGCCGTGGCATAAGAACCTTCTCCCCATTGCCCTGCGACGGTTGCGATTCACACCTGCATGGACAACGCCACCGATTCTCTCGGCTGTAAACAGCGCGTCATCGCGCAATGCCCGTCATTCTATATCCACCTCGGGGACACCACTCCCCTCGGGTGTGTACCCCCCGGATTGTTCCCTTCGGAGGTACCCCATGAGCACCCAACTCACCCTGATTGAAGCCTCGGATGTCGAGGCTGATCGTATCGCCCAGGAAAACCAGCTGATCAACGAGGCGCTGCACATTCTGGATCGCCGACTGTTCACCCGCGGCCCGAACCTGACGTCACCTGACACCGTGGCCTCATACCTAAAACTGCATATTGCACCCCAAGAGCATGAGGTTTTCGGTGTGATTTTTCTCGATGCTCGCCATCGCGTTCTGGCATTCGAGATCCTCTTTCACGGAAGCATCGATGGCGCCAGCGTTTACCCCCGCCAGGTCGTCAAGCGCTCCCTAGCGCATAACGCAGCAGCTGCCATTTTCTGCCACAACCACCCCTCCGGTTGCACGGAACCCAGCCTGGCGGATCGCGCCTTGACCGCACGGTTGAAAGAGGCCTTGGACTTGATTGAAGTGCACTTATTGGATCACTTCATCGTCGGTGAAGGTCGTCCTCTCTCTCTTGCCGAGCATGGCTGGCTTTAACCCCCCCCAAAGGCGTCTACGGACGCCTTATTCATTTCCCTTCTGGAGAATCCTCATGAACCCAACACCCCAACCCTTAGCTCTGCCGGAAACCTCGAATCCATTTGCTCGCGGCTACGACAAACTGCATATCAAACGACTGCTACAGATCACTTACGCAAATGACTGCCCTCCCTGCTTTCGCCCCGTACACGACGCACAAGCCCATCTGCTCGATGATGCGTTAGAACTATTTCCCTGCCTGTTCAATGACGACGTGGCTCTGATCAGCGAGGGTCAGTCCATTCCGGATGAATTGGATGAACGCTTCCAGTCCACCGGGCTGGTACAGCAAGTGATCTATGACGTGACTGGCGAAATGCTCAACGAGCGACATCACGTCGGTGATCTGTACTCCTTGGAAGAAGCCCAAGCCTTGGTCCATCGTTTGAGCTTCGACACAGGACATTACAGCCGAACCTGGGAGCTCAGTACCGCACACCTCACTGACGAAGCACTACGCCACTTGGCAAGCCGGGTTGGCAATTTCGACTCCAAGCCAACCGGACTGCTGTTTGAACCCTTTGCCCTGCCAGACTGCAATGGCATCGGATGTAAGCTGATCGGGACGCCCTGGACCGACGATAACTTGGTGAAGATCGAGGGCAATCCTTACTCTTCGCTGAGGCAAGAGCAGCTCGACGCAGATACGCCGGAGGCCTTGATCAACGTGCTGTATCTGGCGGCATTGGCGGATGTGAGGTTGTTGATTTTCGACCCCGACGCTGCCGTCTTGGATGGGCTAGCCATTTTTGATCAGTAGTAATGCCTTCAGCGTTAACGCGACTCGCCTTGAATCGACTTTCTCACTGCTTGGCTCCTTCACCTCATGTCAGGTTCTGCACTGAATCTGACATGAGGTTTTTTCCATGGAGCGTTTTTTCACGCCTGTCTGCCTGCTGGGCTTGTTGAGTGCTTGCACCGCGCAAATCCCAACCCCATTGCCGACTCATCCAGAGATTGACGGTGGCTCCAATCGGCCTCAGTTATCGAGGAGCCCAGCCGACGAAAACCATCCGTCAGAGCTCCGCTATGGCCGCTATACGCTGGTCAGCACCGACCCCACCACGGAACAACGTGATCTTCTCGCTCAAATCGTTGACGTGAGCATTCCGTCCCACCTGAATTCTTCGGTACAGGAAGCGATGCACTACGTGCTGCTGCGCTCGGGTTATTCGCTCTGTCCTGCCGAAGAGCCAGTGAAAATACTGTTTACCCGGCCTCTGCCCGCCGCCCATTACCGGCTCGACCCAATCTCATTACGCAGCGCGCTCCAAGTGCTGGCTGGCCCCGCCTGGCAACTCACGACCGATGAAGTTAGCCGTTCGGTCTGCTTCGAACCGCAGAAAAATAGCGGCACGGTGCGGGTCACGCCAACCTCGTCCCATCAGTCGGAGGCTCGTCCATGAAAGCCTCAACATTTCAAACTCTCATTGTCGGCTCACTTTGCCTGGCGGTCTTCGGGCTAAGTGGTGGCTTGTATTACCAGTATCAACGCATGACCGAGCTGGAAAATGCGAACGCCCAACGCGCACAGACCCTGGATACCCTGCAACGTGATTCAAGCACCCTCTTGGATGCCCAGGAAAAGCTGCAGTACGCACTGAAAGACCTGAAGCAGATGGTCGATACCGGTGAGCAACAGGCCAATACCCTCGATCCGATGTTGGATCAATGGGCGCAAGAGATACAGGAGCTACGCGACGGTCTGGCAGACCGTGCCACCGAAGCCGACATGATCGCGCTACGCGCACGACTTGAGCACGTCGAACAGCAACTCCTGGACCTCAAAAGCCAGCCACCATTCCCACCACCGACGCACTCCTCGGCCAAGCCGAAAAAAACCGCTCAGCCCAAGCCTGCCCCGCTCCTGCCGCCATTTTCAGTGTTGAGCGTCGAGTACCGCGGTGGGGAGCGCTTTCTGGCTGTCGCACCTCCTGACAGTCGCTCGCTCAATGATATCCAGTTGCTGCACAACGGCGAGCAGTTCGGCACATGGCAACTGAAGGTGCTGGAGCCGAACGCGGCCATCTTCGCGGTGATCAATCACTCAGACCAGACCGTGCACCTTCCTTGAGAAACGATCATGAACAGAGCGCTGCTGCCCGCCGTCGTTTGTCTCGTTTCACTGTTTAGCACGGGCGCTGCGATGAGCAACCCTATCACGGCACCGTCACAGAACCGGGACACACAGTCCATTCCCTTGGAGCGCTCGCACTCTGAACAAGCTGCAAGCTGGGGTCTCACGGAGCAGGAGTGGACACGCTTCGAAAAAATTCAAGCCGGCCCGCGCGGTTTCTGGAGCCCGAGCCTCGACCCATTGACCGCGCTTGGGGTAGAGGCAGAGACCGACCAAGAGCGCCAGCGCTATGCCGAATTGCAGGTAGCGCTGGAAGCCAAACGTGCCGAGCGCGAGTTGGCTTACCAAAACGCCTACACCGCAGCTTGGGCCAAGCTGTTTCCTGGACTGTTGCCGATTCAGGGTATGGCATCCCCGCCCGCTGCTAGCTCACCGGTAGAGCCCCGCCGTGCTCTGTTTGTCGAAGACCATTGCCCTGCGTGCACCGCTGAAGCGCAGCGTCTGCAAAGCAGTGATACAGCGTTCGATATCTACCTGGTGGGTAGCCATGGTGAGGATGAACATGTCCGTGGCTGGGCGCGGCAAGCAGGCATTGATGCGAGCAAGGTCCAACACCGGCAAATCACCCTGAACCATGATCGCGGGCGCTGGTTCAGCCTGGGAGCCCCGAGACCATTACCCGTCACATTTCAGCAGGTGAACGGACAATGGCAACGTCTCGATTGATTGCTATTGCGCTCCTGCTGACGGTGCACGCCGTCCGGGCAGACGAACTTCCGCCTCCGGCTTATCAACTGGCAGCGCATGACGCCAACGTTCCTTCCACGGTGTTGTTCGCGATTGCCCTGCAGGAGAGTGGCGCCCGCCTCCGTGGTCGACTGCTGCCCTGGCCCTGGACGCTGAATATTGCCGGTAGCCCTTACCGTTTCGCCAATCATCAGACCGCCTGTCACGCCTTGCTTCAGGCGCTTGCTCGGTATGACGCCAAGCGCGTCGATGCCGGGCTTGGGCAAATCAACCTGCGTTATCACGGACAGCATTTTTCCAGTCCCTGCGAAGCCCTTGAACCCTACCGCAATCTGGCCGTGACTGCCGCGCTGCTGCAAGAACATCACACCGTTACCGGTGATTGGGTGTCAGCTGCTGGCCGCTATCACCGCCCGGCAGGAGGAACGCCGGCCGCGCGTTACCGCGTCGGCTTTTCCCGACAACTCGAACGATTGCAGGTTTCCTCTAAAGAGGGCACACCACCATGAAGCGAATTCCCAGTGCGTATAACTTCGCCATGCTCTTGGCAGCGTTCGCCCAGCCGGTACTGTCGTTTGCAGAAGTTCACACTCGCCCCCAGTTTGAAGCTTCCACGCCGCCAATAAACAACAAGACCCAGCCTGCTCGGGCCATACATGCAGACCTATCTGCATTTGCCGATGAAACCTGGATACTGCCCGTGCGCAGCTCTCACTTGAGCCCAGGCCAAATCACAACTCGCACCCTGGACATGCCGGGCTTGCAGCCATTTTTCCTTGTCGGGGAGGATCCCCAATCGTTGGCTTGGCTGCATCAGCGTGCGACTGAACTGCAAGAAATGGGGGCAGCCGGCCTCGCCGTCGAAGTGACCGATACTGAAGCCCTGGCCCGAATTCGAGCAGCCGCGCCGGGCATCACCATCCTGCCGGTCAACGGGAACGACATCGCCTCTCGCCTGAAAATTAAGCACTACCCTGTCTTAATCACAGCCACCTCACTGGAACAGTGAGTCTGGGTCATGGCCGAGCATGCGATGGAGTCCAAACTCCGGCCCGCAGTCGAGCTGTATACCGTGGCGATCTGCGTCGCCGCGGTGGTGTTATGCGTGTACTCGCCCTGGGCCGTGGCCCTATCACCCGAGATCGGTCTGATTGCGGCTCTGGCCTATGCCCTGTTCGGTTTGATCCGCCTCCGACAAGCCTGGGAGGTGTTGCGCTATCGGCGCAATATCCGCCGGCTGCCTCGCTACGAGCTGACCAGCCGGCAGATTCCGGTGAGCGGCAAACGTCTGTTCATGGGCCGCGGCTTTCACTGGACCCGTCTGCACACACAGCGCTTGGTAGAGGCCCAGGATCCGGCGGTCGCTCACTATGTCGACCAACCGACCCATTACCGGCTGGCACGCGGACTCGAACGTCGCCTGGAACATGCACCGTTTCCGTTCTCGACACTGGCCCGTGTCACGGCTTGGGACAGCGCCTTCAATCCGTTGCGCCCTTTGCCCCCGGTCGGTGGCTCGCCGCTGTTGCATGGGGTCGAGCCCGACGAAACGGAAGTCAGCCTGCCGCTGGGCGAACGGGTCGGACACACACTGGTGCTGGGCACTACCCGTGTCGGCAAGACGCGACTCGCCGAGGTGTACATCACTCAGGACATTCATCGCATCGACCATGAGGTGGTCATCGTCTTCGATCCGAAGGGCGATGCCGACTTGCTCAAACGCATGTACGTTGAAGCCAAACGCGCCGGTCGGGAAAAGGAGTTCTATGTTTTCCATCTGGGCTGGCCGGAGATCTCCGCGCGCTACAATGCCGTGGGGCGTTTCGGACGTATTTCCGAGGTGGCATCACGCATCGCCGGGCAGCTCAGTGGAGAAGGTAACTCGGCGGCCTTCCGTGAGTTCGCCTGGCGCTTCGTCAACATCATCGCCCGCGCCCTGATCGAGTTGGGCCGACGTCCGGACTACCTGCAGATCCAACGGCATGTGGTCAACATCGATGCATTGTTCATCGAGTACGCCCAGCAGTTTTTCGCCAGAACCGATCCGAAAGCGTGGGAAGTGATCGTACAGCTTGAAGGCAAGCTCACCGAGAAAAATATTCCCCGGCATATGGTGGGACGCGAAAAGCGCGTGGTGGCCATCGAGCAGTACCTGGCAGTGAAACGGGTATTTGATCCGGTTCTGGACGGGCTGCGTTCGGCGGTACGCTACGACCGTACTTACTTCGACAAAATCGTGGCCTCGCTACTGCCGCTGCTGGAGAAACTCACCACAGGCAAGACCGCCCAGTTATTGGCTCCCAACTACACAGACCTGGATGACCCGCGGCCGATCTTCGACTGGATGCAAGTCATCCGAAAACGCGGCATTGTTTATGTCGGCCTCGATGCGCTGACCGATGCTGAGGTCGCTGCTGCCGTGGGCAACTCCATGTTCGCTGATTTAGTCTCGGTCGCCGGACACATCTACAAACACGGCATTGACCATGGCCTGCCCCAATCGGGCAACAACAGCAGCGCCAAGCTACCCATCAACCTGCACGCTGACGAGTTCAACGAGTTGATGGGCGATGAGTTCATCCCGCTGATCAATAAGGGTGGCGGTGCCGGCATCCAGGTGACGGCCTACACCCAGACCCTCAGCGATATCGAAGCGCGCATAGGTAACCGCGCCAAGGCCGGCCAAGTCATTGGTAATTTCAACACCCTGCAAATGCTCCGCGTGCGCGAAACCGCCACCGCTGAACTGCTCACCCAGCAATTGCCCAAGGTTAACGTGCTGACCAAAACCCTCGTGTCGGGCGCCACCGACACCTCCGATCCTGAGGCCAATACGGACTTCACCTCGTCCTCACAGGACCGTGTCAGCAGCACCAGCGTGCCGCTGATCGAGCCTGCGCACATCGTCAGCTTGCCCAAAGGGCAAATGTTTTCCTTCCAGGCCGGTGGCCAGCTCTGGAAAGTCCGCATGCCCTTACCAAAACCCTCCAACGACGACGCCATGCCCAAGGACCTGCAGGAGCTTACCCTGCGGATGCGGGCCACCTACAACGAGCAAGCGGGGCAATGGTGGAGCGCAAGCGGTGGCGGCCCAACAACCAACTTCGATCTGGATCAGGTGGGGTAGCCAGCCTCGCTCCAGGTTTTGATTCATCGGAAAACGATCCAGAAAACATCGTTACGACATTAGCCCTGCAACGCATTGGAGTGAGCGATGACGACTTACGCACCTAACACGCCGCCACAACCGATCCAGCACCCAGGATTAATCGTCTCGCTGATTGGCTTAGTTCTACGCATCATCGGTTTGCTGATCGCCTCGTTGCTATTCTCTATCCTCATCGAGTTCGCCGGTCTGCTGTTGTTCTGGAGCGACCAAGGTTGGCGACACAGCCAAGCCATGTTGAATAGCGAACTGGAATGGCTCAACGAGCACTTCAAAGCTTCACTCATCCTCCAACAACCCGGACCAACGATTGTCCAGTGGCTGGATTTCCTCAATCAGTGGCTGCTAGTCAAGACTGGCTTTGCGGATTTTGCCCGGCAAGCGCGGGTGTCAAGCCAGGGCAACGGCTTCTGGAGTTGGACCAATCAGCTCTACGTGAACATCGAAGATTTCGTGCTGGCTGCAGTGTATGTGACCTTTACCTTCGTGGTGCGCCTGACCACTCTGGTCCTGGCCACACCATTATTTTTGTTGGCGTCGTTCACCGGTTTTGTCGATGGCTTGATGCGCCGCGACCTACGCAAATTTGGAGCTGGGCGAGAAAGCAGTTTTGTCTATCACCGCGCTAAACGAGCAGTGATACCACTGCTGATCGCGCCTTGGGTCATTTACCTGTCCCTGCCCTTTCCACTCAATCCCATAGCTATTCTTTTGCCTTGCGCGGTAGTACTTGGAACGGCAGTAGCGATCACTGCGACGACGTTCAAAAAATATCTCTAGACGCTTAGCGAAGCTATTTTCCCATTAGCCCTACGCTTTCAACTCAAGCTGCCGAAACAAATTATATTTACAGCGGACGACTCAAAAACCAACGGAAGCAGGGCAGTAGATGAACGCACAGTCAAACGCTTCAGAAGAAGCGATCAGGGCACAAAACACTGAAGCACAAAATCAAAGTTCGATAGGTTACATTCAGGTTTTCTTGGGAATTCTGAATGATGGCAAGTGGTGGTTGGCTCCCATGGCTAGCCTAATTTCGATCTTACTTCTGTCGAAGTATTTATGGGTCATCGGTCATCCAGAATTGATTCTGAGCTCCATTGGAAGCCCCTCGAATCTGCTAGTTTGGCTGATCTTTACGGTACTTGGTTTTCTATTACTGCTAGTAACCTTCTCAGTACCGTCGCTGTCATTCATGCTTTGCATGGGCTTGGTTGAACCTGGACGCGACTTAGAACCGGTGCTTGCCAAACGCTTGAGCTGGGTGATCGCATTGGGCTTCGGAATAATGGCGTTGAATCTTCTGGCCTCCACGTTTGATCTTGAGCTGACACCATGGTTGACGTTCGCGCTGGTGACGGTCATATCAATGTTGGCGGCGAAGGTATTGCTGTCTACGCACAAGGAGCTCGCCGACGCGGCATTTGAGGTACCTCAAGGTCAAAAAAAGCCGGTCCACCATAAAGCTCATCGATACCTACGAATGACGCTATTGGGCTTCCTGCTTGCGTTTACTGCAATGAGCGGAGTTCTACCTGCGCAAATCGCGCTTCTGGCTTGGCGAGGAGCTGAAAATGGCTGGGAGGCGCGAGCAGCCATTGGAGCCTGTCTACTCGTAATGATGATCTATCTAGTCCCAGTAATTTTGTTCTACTCGTTTAAGGGGAGTCTGGTACAACGCGCAGGCAAAGCATCTCTTGCGATGTTAGGGGCTATTTTTCTCAATGCCATGCTAATGCCCGCGATTTTCGATATCTGGGTATATTCAGCCGCCAACCTGCTTAAACTTCGTGACAATCGACCTCTCGGCTATGTGTTGGATGCAAAGGACTATCCTAAAGCCCTATTTGAGTCCACGCCCTGGGAGCGTCAGTCGTTCGAGGGCACAGAGGGTCTCTACAGCGTGAGCGCCTTTCGCCAATTCCGTTTTGGCGACGTTCTACTTCTATGTCCGGGACGTTACGCCGGACTTTCACTCAAGCTCCTTGACGCTTTTTCCGATCGTTGCATCGCAGTGTCAGATGCAAAGGTGAAAGCGGCCGCGAAGCGCACGCCGGTAGCAACACGCCCACTTCCAGAGCCATTTTGTCTACTGGCGGCACGTGTACCTACCAGGATTCCGTTGCCGATAGGAGATTCCGCGCATTGTATCTATAGGACTATTTTCTAACACCCAGGTGCTTCCTCTGCATATCCGAGCAGCCTGTCAGAGTGCACTGCTCGGATGTGACCTGGGGGTAATGTTGGTTGCGATAATCGATCACGTTCAAATTGCAGGTCTATACGCCCACGGCCGAATCAATGATGCTTGCTAGCCACTCGGGCTATCATGAACAAAAAAGCTCTGCGACGCTTACGCGTTTGACGAGCCCCGCCGTGCCGTTAAATTTTTCCCCGATCATCGGAGATCAACAAACCCAGGGTGATTTACTACTTCTGCCTTGATTACAGAATTGCTGCATTCGCTTTCGCATCATGCTCGGCGAGCAACACATCGAAGCGCATTGGAAGTGAAATCTCCTAGCCCTCCAGCGCTTTCCGCCAAAGCTGCAGGGATAGATACTGCAAGTAAACATCCTCAGTACTTCCCTTCAAAAAGCGATCCATCACACCTCATATTTCCTGCTGAATAAATCGATCTCAGACTTGATTCTGCCCTCAGATCCATATGGGGCAGCATCATGCCAACTACTACCGTCTTTCGCTGCTTACTACTCTCGTTGGCTATCGTCGATGACAGCAGCTATGCCACATCTGGTCATGAGCAGGATCAGCTCAGCCAAGTCCAGCAGCAACTCGACATAATCGAACGCGTTGCAACGAAAGCTAAGGCAGTCAGCATGCCTCAACCCGACGATCGCTATCGCTTCGACTATCCCCGCCTGTCTCAGGACATCCAACGTATTCGCCAAGGCCTGCTGGACTATCTGTCCCCCTCTCGCGCTCAACCCCGTGACCCCAGTGAACTGGTCGGTGATTACCGCCTCGACACTCCGCCTGCCGAGCCCTCGCCATGAGCATGACCGATTCCCAGACCGCGGCCTTCCAAAACGCCGCCGGTTTCTCACCGCAGAGCAGTTCCACGCTCTGGTTGTCCCTGGTTCTCGTCCTGGCTTTGCTGTGGTGTGCCTGGGTGATGTGGACGGCTTACCGGGGGTGGACATCCGGCAGTGTTCGCTTCGGAGCCTTCGGCGGCAGTGCTGCGCGCGTGCTGCTCACCTTGCTGGTCCTGATGTTCTTCACCCTGTCCTAACACCGGAGATCACCGTCATGCTCAAGTGCCTTATCCCCCTGAAAAACAACCTGCGTGATCGTGCCAGTCAGCGCTTGATCGGTCTGCTGCTAGTTCTCGGTCCAAGTTTGGCTTTTGCTGAACTCCCGACCATGGAAGCCCCTTCACGTGGTGAAGGTTCCGGGTTGATCGAGACGATCAAAAACTACGCCTACGACGGCGGCATCCTGCTCGGTCTACTGATCGCCTTGCTCGCCTTTCTTGGCGTGGCTTGGCACTCGTTGACCGTCTATGCCGACGTACAGAATCAGCGCAAGACCTGGAAGGATTTGGGTGCTGTGGTGGGCATCGGTGCCCTGCTGGTGGTGATCATTATCTGGTTTTTGACCAAGGCTGCCGCGATTCTGTGAGGTTGGCATGAACGACGCTATCGAACGCCTTGCCGACGGTACTTTGGTTTTTCTCCCGGAACGACTCAATCGCGATCCTACCGTTTTGCGCGGATTGACCAACGATGAGATGTGGGTGGCGCTCGGCACCGGCGCCGTCACTGGCCTGCTGATGGGTGTTCCTCTGGCGATCGCCACTGCCTCCATTGCCGTGGCGCCAACTGGCATGATCGCTGGCATGGCGCTAGTGTTATTTGCCGGTGGCACGCTACTGCGTCGGGCCAAACGGGCTCGCCCCGAGACCTGGTTGTACCGCAAGCTCGAATGGATATTGGCCAGTCGTTGGCGCCTGGGCCGTGGAAGTTTGATCCTCCACTCCGGCGTCTGGACGATTCGCCGCTCGCGTCGATTGCGCCCTGCCCTGTCCCGGTGGCAGCCATGAGCCGATTTCGGAACAAAGTCGATGCCCAACAGGCTCATATCCTCAGCCTGCGCCTGGCTGTAGTAATCCTCGCTCTGGTATGTGCTGGACTTTGGTATGGCTGGCGCTCGGCACCGACTGATCTGACCGTGCATGTGCCCCCGGACCTGCGTTCGGGTAGCACGCGCAAGTGGTGGGATATCCCCTCAGAGAATGTCTATGCATTTGCCCTGTACATCTTCGGCCAACTTAACCGCTGGCCCTCCGATGGCGAGCAGGATTATCGCCGCGCCATCTATAGCTTGCAGTCCTACCTGACACCCGCCTGTAAAACCTTCCTCGACGGCGACTACGAATACCGCAAGGCCGCCGGCGAACTCCGCCAGCGGGTGCGTGGCGTCTACGAAATTCTGGGCCGCGGCTACAGCGAAGATCCAGAGCTCAGGGTCAAGCAACTCGACCGCGACAGCTGGCTGGTCACGCTCGACCTCAACGCCGATGAGTATTACGCCGCCGAACCGGTGAAACGGGTCGTGGTGCGTTATCCATTACGCGTGGTGCGTTTTGATCTGGACCCCGAACGCAATAAGTGGGGGCTGGCACTGGATTGCTATCAGGGCACTCCGCAAAAAATCTCCCTGCCTGGAGGTGAACCATGAAGCGGATGTCTACCCTGGGACTCACCGTCGTACTGGTATTATGGGGAGCTACAGCGCGGGCCGTTGAGTTGATGCACTGGGAACGCCTCCCCCTCGCAGTTCCGCTGGTGATCAATCAGGAACGAGTGGTCTTTGTCGATGAGGATGTTCGAGTCGGCGTGCCCTCAACCCTGACGGGTAAGCTGCGCGTGCAATCAACCGGCGGCACGCTGTACCTGCGCGCATCGGAAGCCATTGCCCCGACCCGACTGCAACTGCAATCGGTCGCGACGGGCGAGATCATCCTCCTGGATATCGTGGCCACGCCTGGCGATCAACCGCTGGAGCCCGTGCGCATTCTCAAGAATGCTCAGATGCAGGCTACGGAGGTTGAAACCAGCGCCGTACCTGTTTCAGAACGTACGCCGATCCCGGTCGCTTTGACACGCTACGCCGCGCAAAGCCTGTACGCGCCGCTGCGCACCGTGGAGTCCCTGCCCGGTGTACGCCGCGTCCCGCTCAAGCTGCGCACCGAACTGCCGACCCTGCTGCCGACCGAAAACGTGTCCAGCACACCCATCGCCTCCTGGCGACTCGGTGATTACTGGGTGACGGCGGTGAAGTTGCGCAATCGTGGTTCAGCGAGGGTGCAACTCGATCCGCGTCGGCTGCAAGCCACACTGTTCGCCGCGGCTTTCCAGCATGCTTTCCTCGGACCGGTCGGCAGTGCTGAAGACACCACGATCGCCTACCTCGTCACTCGCGGTGCCGGCCTCGAACACGCCGTGCTGCTCCCGCCCGTTGCGCGAGGTGCTGACGATGAAAGCTAACGCCTTGCTCAAATGGCTGGTACCGGCTGCGCTGCTGGGCGTGGTGCTGATCATCCTGAAAACCTGGGTCCCGGGTGGCAGCACACCTTCTCCAGAGCACCCATTTGATCAGGGCAATATTCAATTATCCGCCGAGCAAGCCAAGTCGCTCGGTATTGCGGGCGACACCCCACGCGACACGGTCGCCACCCTGGTCGGCCAGGTGAAGGCCATGCGCAGCGACATGCTCGGTTTGAAGAAACACAACGATTCGTTGTTGACGGAGAACAATCGCCTGCGCGAGCGGGAAAACAGTGTCGACTCACGTATTCAGACCGCACTGGGCAGCGTAACGCAGCAGGTCGACGAAGGCCGCCGACAAGCTAACGAAGCCCGACTCAAAGCAGAACAAGACAGTCGTCAGGCTCGCGGTCTGCTGACGCAATTGCAGGAACAGTTGTCGGGGCTGAATGGTAAAGGTAAGGACATGCCGATCGGATTGGGGCTTGAGCCGGGCGACGGGGCGCAGTTCGAAGGGCAGCACTCAGCCAATGATGCGCTGCAGTGGATTGAGCCCTCGGATGCTCCGTCCACCGACGCCCGGGGCAAAACTAAGACCGCGTCCGCTCTGAGTCTGCCTACTGCCTTCAGCTCATTGGAGGGTTTGAAGGACAATGCCATCGACCGCAGCCAGAAGCAGTTACGCGAGGTCACCAACGGGGAGCGTGACCTGACGCGATCCGCTGATCGTACCGAAGGCGCGAAGCCGGTCTACACCATTCCCGAAAACGCCACGCTGATGGGCTCCGTCGCGATGACTGCGCTGATCGGCCGAGTCCCGGTGGATGGCACCGTGAATGATCCCTACCCCTTTAAGGTGCTGGTCGGTCCGGAGAACCTGACAGCCAACGGCATCGACCTGCCGGACGTCGCAGGGGCCGTGATGAGTGGTACAGCCTCCGGCGACTGGACCCTGTCGTGCGTACGCGGACAGGTCGAGTCAATTACCTTTGTGTTTACCGACGGCAGTATCCGCACGGTGCCTCAGCCGAAGGCAGTCGCCAGCCGCAATGCATCCACCGCCCAGAGCTCGAACACCGACAAGATCCGTGGCGGGCTCGGTTACTTGTCCGATCCGTATGGCATTCCTTGCATCGCTGGCCAGCGCCGCTCGAACGCCCAGCAATACCTCGGCAGCCAGAGCCTGATCACTGCCGCCGGTGCCGGTGTCGCAGCGCTGCTCGGGGATGAGCGGAACAACAGCAGCGTGATCAGTTCGGGCGGCAGTACGCTAGGAGTCACCAGCAGCAGTGGCAATAGCGCACTGAATTCAATTCTCAGTGGTGGGGTCAGCGACATCCGCGAGTGGGTGAACAAACTGTATGGCGAAGCCTTTGCTGCCGTGTACGTGCCTCCGGCCGCCCAAGTCGCACTGCACCTCGATCATGAAATCACCATCGACTACGAGCCCAAGGGCCGGAGCGTTCGCCATGAAAAAGACCATGCCTCTCTGCCTGACCTTGATTAGCGTGTTTTGCTGGGTCCTGGCGGGGTGTTCCACCGACAAGGACACGCTGCTGCCCCATGGCGAGCAAACCATGTTGGACATCTGGAACGGTGCCGGGTCGCAAGGCACTCAGCAGCAACTGTTGGATGCTCGGCAGCAGTTACGCCGTCCGTTGGCTCAAGCAGATTTTTCCGTTGCTCTCCAAAAACCGTATACGCGCACAGCGGCGAACGAGATTCGCAATCTGTTCCCTCGCTTGCCCAATCCCGATCTGGTGCTGTACGTATATCCGCACCTGAGTGGTACCGAGCAGGCGCCGATCCCAGGTTACTCGACCGTCTTTCCGTTCTACCAACGTGTGCAGTACGCATTGCCGGGTGAACGTCAGGAAGACTTGTAATGCGTAGCGACGATTCGGGTAACCGCACTGGCGCGTGGAAAGCCTGGCGCACCCCATTACGTCCTCGCGCCACCTTGGCCGATGAAGCTGCACTCTATGCGCACAACCCCAGCTTCACCGACCACTTGCCTTGGGTCGAATACCTCGATACAGAACAATGCTTTCTACTGGACGACAATCGCTCGGTGGGCGCGGTGTTCGAGTTGCTGCCCATCGGCACCGAAGGGCGCGAACCCGATTGGCTGATGGCCGCCCGCGATGCACTCGAAGACGTCCTGCAGGATAGCTTTGACGAACTGGATCAAGCGCCTTGGGTGGCGCAGTTTTTCTGCCAGGACGACAATGACTTCACCCCCTACCTAACCCAGCTAACTGGCTATATTCGGGACAGCGCGCGAGGCACGGTTTTCACCGAAGCGTACCTGGAACTTACTCGCCGTCATCTGAAGACCATCGCCAAGCCAGGAGGGCTGTTCGAGGACAAGACAGTCATGCGCCTGCCCTGGCGGGGCAACAACCGCCGGGTGCGCCTGGTGGTCTATCGTTGGCTCGAGTCTGATGCTGAGGAGACCGGACTTATCCCAGTGCAAGCCCTGCATCAGGCTTGCGAACGTATCGCGGCTTCGTTGCAAGCGTGTGGGGTGAAATCGACGCGAGTCGATGGCCGAGGCTTGTATGCCTGGTTGCTGCCTTGGTTCAATCCAGCCCCCAAGCTCACCGATGAATCGCCCGAAGATTTCTACCACCAAGTGGCCTATCCGGAGTCGGGCGACGGTGAGTCGCTGGAACTGCCCTTCGATCACGACTTTGCCGAGCGTCTGTTCTTCAACGAACCGCATTCGGATGTGCAGCGCGGACTCTGGTTTTTCGATGGTCAGCCCCATCGGGTCATGGTGGTGGACAAGCTGCGGCGGGCTCCCTTAATTGGCCAACTCACTGGCGAAACCCGCAAGGGTGACGCGGTGAATGCCCTATTCGACCAGTTGCCCGAAGGCACGGTGATGAGCCTGACCTTGGTGGTCAAACCCCAAGATGCGCTCGAGGAGCAGTTGAACCGTCTGGCGCGCAAAGCCATCGGTGAAAACCTGGCCTCGACCCAAACCCGTCAGGATGTCGAAGAGGCTCGCGCGATCATCGGCCGCCAGCACAAGCTGTACCGAGGCACCCTGGCGTTTTACGTGCGCGGTCACGATGAGCAACAATTGCACCAGCGCTCGGTCAGCCTGGCCAACGCTCTGCTTGGTGCGGGACTGCAACCGGTGCGCGAAGGCGATGAAGTCGCCGCCTGCAACAGTTACCTGCGTTGGCTGCCGATGGCTTACAACCCGGCCCGCGACACACGCAACTGGTACACCCGCCTGATGTTCACCCAGCACCTGGCAAACCTGGTTCCGGTGTGGGGCCGTAGCACCGGCACCGGCCACCCGGGTATCACTCTATTCAATCGTGGTGGCTCGCCGTTGAGCTTTGATCCGTTGTCTCGACTAGACCGGGCCATGAACGGACATTTGCTGCTGTTTGGCCCGACCGGCGCCGGTAAGTCGGCCACCTTGGTCACCCTGCTGATGCAAGTCATGGCGGTGTACCGCCCTCGCCTGTTTATCGTCGAGGCCGGTAACTCATTCGGCTTGCAGGGCGACTACTTCGCAACCCAGGGCCTGTCGGTCAATAAGGTCCAATTGAAACCAGGCTCCTCGGTCAGTCTTGCCCCCTTTGCCGATGCCTGGCGCCTGGTCGAGCAACCGGATCAGGTGGCGAGTCTGTCGATCGACGAGTGGGACGATGAGGCGATAGCCAGTCGTGAGGACCAGCGCGATGTTCTCGGCGAGTTGGAAATCACTGCCCGACTGATGATCACCGGTGGCGAGGCCAAGGAAGAAGCCCGCCTGAGTCGAGCCGATCGCAGCTTAATCCGCGAGTGCATTCTCGATGCGGCACAGATCTGTGCCGCGGCGATTCGCCAGGTACTGACCCGCGACGTGCGCGACGCGTTGCTGCGAGTCGCCGCCGACACGCACTTGCCGGAGAAGCGTCGAGAGCGTGCCCAGGAAATGGGAGAGTCCATCGACCTGTTTTGCCAGGGTTTCGAGGGTGAACTGTTCGATCGCGAAGGCACACCTTGGCCCGAAAGCGATGTGACCATTGTTGATCTCGCCACTTACGCTCGCGAAGGCTACGAGGCGCAGATGTCCATCAGCTACATCAGCCTGATGAACACCGTGAACAACCTTGCCGAGCGCGACCAGTACCTGGGCCGACCGATCATCATGGTCACCGACGAGGGCCATATCATCACCAAGAACCCGTTGCTGGCGCCGTTCGTGGTCAAGGGCACGAAGATGTGGCGCAAGCTCGGCGCTTGGTTCTGGCTGGCGACGCAAAACCTTGCCGATTTCCCCTCTGCCGCGCAGACCATGCTCAACATGATCGAGTGGTGGATTTGCTTGAATATGCCGCCCGCGGAAATCGAAGAGATCGCACGATTCAAGAAACTCACGCCGGCACAGAAAGCCTTGCTGCTCTCCGCCAGCAAGGAGCCGGGAAAGTACACCGAAGGGGTCGTACTATCGAAGAAGCTCGAAACGCTGTTTCGGGCCGTGCCGCCGAGTCTTTATCTCGCCCTTGCCATGACGGAGCCCGAGGAAAAAGCCGAGCGCTGGACATTGATGCAGGAGAACGGCTGCTCAGAGTTGGAAGCGGCTTACCGGGTAGCTGAACGGATCGATAGAGCACGAGGAATAAAATCAACATAGGAATAGCTATTCAGTTACTGCTCTTTCAGAGATTGAACTCCGAAACTGCATCGCAGCTGACCAGGCGCTTGCACGACAACTGAAAAGCCGATTGTATTCGTATTCTACACTTTGCAGGCCGGTCTGTTACTGGCCACCGCGCGCGGGGCGTTTTCAGCATTTTTAATATCTGTCAGTTCAATATAAATTTTCCGCCGTTAATAATGAGACCCTGGCTGCACTCTTGCTTTCGCAGCCTTCTTCACTTCTGATTCCAAGCTGTTTATCAAATAACTCAGATCATGCTTCGAGATACGCTTCGGTCTGGCTATACGTACTGGGTCATTAATTCGCATCTTTGTTTTATTCGAAAGCGCGCGATCTAGGCAAGTAGAAAACTCAATTTCATCGTCAAATATCGCTTCTACTTTTCGTGCCTCATCGTGAATCAAAAGCGCCCTTAGAGGACAGCTCTTAATGGCTTTTAACAAACCATCATCAAGCGTGGTTACAACAGGAATCATGAACTGATTACCCTTCCTTTCTGTCATCAGCGTTTCACAATGTCGAAACATATAAAGATCCCACGCAAGCGCAGAAATCCTGTCAGTCGAATCCGCGTTTGGGTTCCGCAACGCGGGCTCGTCAAAGATGGGCATTCTAGTCTGCTTATCAGCGAATCCGCTCAGAGCCTTCCAGCCAAAGTAAAGCTCCTTCAAGGGCATGGCGTCAAAATTATCAAGACAGAAATCCACTAGGCAGCGAATACCATCATCTACGCTTCGACCATTCCAGCACTCCAGCAGCGCACGTAACATTATCGATTGCATCATATCTCGCCGTTGGATGCAGGCCCATACTTCCCGATTGGTCAGGAATGAATCCCACATTTCCTCAGCTGCGGATATGTAATCTTGAATCTGCTCAGCGTGCCCCTTTAGCACCCTTTCCCTGACCTCAGGGACATGCATCATGGCATCAAACATCTTTGCAGCCGCAACTTTCTGGTACGGCCATGGATTATTAGGCTTTACCACTTCACGTAGGTTTTCCAACGATGCAAACATCCAATCGAAACCGCGTCCGCCCTGATCTCCAATAAACTGTAGGGTGGCCCGCACCTTTTCGCGGTGCTTCGAATTCTCATGACGAAAAAAGCCTGGTAATTCGGTAAGAAAATTTGTATCCAGTAATGAGAAGAATGGAAACTCCAACGGCGCACTACCGCTGCTCATTTGCTTCTCGATAGCATCGGAAAATGCAAAAATTCCCTTTCCAGCAAATAGAGGAACCACGGGCACATTTGGATTATCTGACCGGCCCAAACCTTGCAATGGAACCCCTCCCTCATCGCTCGCGAACAACACACGAATGCCCGAGAACGCTTCACGATCAGAAGCGACGATGTCTAAGAGGGAGTCACCTGGTGAGCGACCGAGAATGGCAGTTTTTACGCGTAGCATCTTTTTCATTTCAAAATGCAAATCGAGCTTGTTTACCATCGTGTTGTGCCCTCTTGAAGATATGCTGGTGCGGTTGCCGCGCGGAAAATAAGAGAAATCGGTGGATTGCTCCCATATGTGGACTAATTGCGTAACCCCATACCCACTCGCTTTCGTCGAGGGCAGCGCGAGTCTCAGAGCAAACATCGGACAAAGACGCTGCACCTAAAAACCAAAAGTGATTCAGGACCGCATCCTGCTGGCCTATTCCAAGCGATAGGACAGGCTAAATGCAAACGGGTAGTCAAGTCGATACAGGTATCCGTGTACCGCGCTGAAGCCGCTGCTGAATCCTCAACAAGAATCCGGCTTCAAAAGCATCCTGGCAGTCACCGACAGGAAAGGTCTTGCGTGTTTGGGCCAGCTCCCACCACAGGGGAATCTCGCCGGGCGTATCGAGCCAAGCCTGGGCGCATTGCACGCCACGCTCGATCATTGGGGCAAATTCGTTGCCCCAAGGTGTCAGAAGACTTGGGCAACCATCCGCCGCAGGAATTGAAACGTAATTTTCGGTCATAGACACCTTAGCTTTCGATTATTTATTAACGCTGGGTCTGTTCAAGCAGCATAGAAACAAAATTGACACTCGGCTTAAGCATAAAAAAAGCCCGAATCAAAGCCAATGTAGACTATATCCCGTGGATTGAGAGTCCCTCAAGGCGCAGTTTGCGCGCATGACTCAAGACTTCGAACAGCTCCGTCTGCAACTTGCGGAAAACATCCGCTCGATGCGACGCGTGAAGAACCTTACCCAGGAGCAATTGGCGCTCATGGCCGAGGTGGATCGTACGTACGTGAGTCAAATCGAGCGAGGGGTAGGCAACCCGTCGCTATTGGTTCTCTGCAAACTCGCCAACATTTTCGAGATCAAAACGGATCAGTTGCTCATCGAATCTGACGCGCTTGCTCGTACACAGAACGCTTAATGACCATCTGCCGATTTAGAAGGTCGCTGTAAACCGACGATCCCGCGCTCGGCTTTCTCACTGACACCCCTCTCTCGATTGTTGAACCTGTCCAGGCCATACACCCAGAGCCTGGATCATGTCTGCTGCCTGCCCGCACATTTCGCCCCAGAAATTACATCCGTTGGTGCTGAGCATTCTGCTGGCATCCGGGTCAAGCGTAGCGCTGGATACCGGCAACATTACCGCCTCCGTACTTTCTCCAGACTGCCTCGAGTACAGAGTCGTCGGCATCTGCTTTTGGTTGCTCTGCACCCCCTTCGGCTGCACGGTTAAAACCTCAACCAAGGTTCGTCACTTCATTCCTGAGCTGGTGGTCTCGAGCTATGCCACCACCGGTGCCAATCCTTGGACCGAGATGGCCGCCCTATCCTCTCCTATCAGTGGTGCGGAAGGAGGCGGTAACCTGATCACGCCGAACACTCAGCGCGATAACCTGCCTCGTTTCAAAAATGTTGATGGCATTGGCCATCCCGGCGGCTGGGCCGCCACGCAACTTGCCTCGCAATCCGGCTACGCCTGCGCCAGCGGCGCCACTGCGTTCATGCCCTACTACCTGAGCACTTTGGACTCACTGGCCTGGCGTCATGGCATCCCGGAAAGCCTTTACCCCGAGTCGCTCCTGCCGGGAGTCCGTGAGATCGGACGTCAGCTCACGGGAAACATGTGGGGCAATGTCTATCCCCGGCAAGGATTTTTGGTGCAACCCGACGATTTCAAAGCCGCTGCGGTGATGGCGCAGCGAGCGGGTGACGTCATTACCCGCAACTGGCAACCGCACGTGTATGTCCCGCTCACACCCGTACCACGCGATGGTTATTGGCCGCCTGGCCCAATCGTTGAAAACGACGCTTCGACCCACAAATGGCAATTGCTCTCCCCCGGGGTTCAACCCAAATGTGCCATCTTCCCCAGTGAACCGGTGCAGAGCGTGGATGGCGGCTACTCCTGGTCGCTGTGGCGTCCCTATAGCTGCTGCAAGCGTGAGGGACAGACCTTCCTGTTCAGCATCGACTTCGAAGGTGGTACGTCATGAGTCGACTTCTCGCAGGATCATGGTTGGGCCCGATGAGTTTTTTGTTCTGCGGGCTGCTCGCCGTGGTCACGCATACCCATGCCGCCGAGGACGATTACCGTCTAGGCACTCAAGGCGAAGTGCTCGACGACCGGGTGATGTACACCATCGGTGGCGGCTCGGCAGCGGGCTCGCCGAGCTCGCTCTATCGCCCCAACGGGCTCGGCGTCGGCGGCTCATGGCAAGCCAACATGATGTGCGGAAACATGAGCCTCACCAACACCCTGCAAAACCAGCTAAACGGCGTTACCGAAGGTTTCCAGCAGATTATGGGCAGCATTGTGCAGAACGCGACCCAAGCCGTGATGTCGCTGCCAGCATTGATCATCCAGCGCGCCAATCCCGGTCTCTACGAGTTGTTGAGTAACGGGGTGATGCAAGGACGTATTGACTTCGACCGCTCCAAACTGACCTGCCAGGCCATGGCCGAGAAGATGGCTGACAAGGTCGGCCAAGCCGGCTGGGGCGCATTGGCCAAGAACCAGGAGATGCAGGGCAACCTCGAACAAACCGGCGGTGATGCGGTGGCCGCGGTGAAAAACACCGAGGCCCGTAACGGCAATAATGGGGTGTCATGGGTCGGCGGGCAGAAGGCTGGAGGTAACGGACAAACACCCATCCGGGCAACCTCCGATGTGGTGCGCGCGGGCTACAACCTGCTGCATAACCGGTCCGTGGATGACAGCGCCTCGATCAGTAGCAGTGATTGCCTGGGCGGCGCTATTTGCCAGGCATGGACCTCACCCCAAGAGGAATCCGAATGGGCTGTTCGCGTGTTGGGCGAGACCGAAGTCGCAACCTGCGACACCTGCGAGACTCTGCGGGCTACCGCTGGCAGCGGACTGACGTCGCTGATCCAGGAGGCGTACAGCGAACGTCTCAAGGCCCTGCAAGGATTGCTGTCCGGCTCTCTGCCGCCTACCCCTGACAATCTGAGCAAAGCCTCCAGCCCGATGCTGCCAGTGACCCGTGGTGTGATCGAAGCCCTGCGCGACGATCCTGATCAGGAACTCCTAGCGCGGCGCCTGGCTAGTGAGACGGCCCTGTCCAGCGTGCTCGACAAAGCGCTCCTGCTATTGCGCACGCTGCTGGCAGGCAGCCACGAACCTAACGTCGCTTCCGCCGAACCGGCCCAAACGGCCTTGACGAAAAACATCGACACACTGGAGCGCGAGATACGCCTGCTGCAGACCGAGTTGCAGGTCCGGCAGATGCTCACCACCAATACCGCCAGCCTCGTGCTCGATCGACATGCCGGAGGTGCCGATGCGTCGCGCACCGTCGAGCAAGGCGACCCTGAACCTGGCCGACTCAACGACGCTGACGCCAGGCGCAAGTGAGCCATGAAACGCTCACTGCTATTCACTTTGCTTTCAAGTCTCTGGATTGCAGCAGTGATGATCCTGACCGCCGCACTGGTCGCCTGGATCGGCCGCACTGCGCTGGGCAGTTTCGAGGTCTGGCAGCAAACCTTGGAATCGATACGGCCTTATCTGCGGTGGTGGCGCGCCCTGCTCTACTGCGTCCTCTTTGCGCTCTGGTGGGACCTGCAAAGGCGCTACCGACATCGACCGCAGGACCGACTGCGCGTGAAACGCGCCGGGACATTAGGGCTCTTACTCTTTACCTGCGTCGAGCTCACTCGATTGTGAGGTCACCACCATGCTCATGAGCACCAACAGCTACCTGGAGTTTTACCTCTCCCTGCTGGCATGGATCATCAACAACGGTATCTGGAACGTCCTATCCGATACTGGGCTGTTCGCCGCGCCCTTTGGTGCAATCATCTTGCAAGAATGGTTGTCGGCCCGTCAGCAAGGCGCGGATGAAGGCAACAAAGGATTGCTCTCTGTACCGCGGATAGAGAACCGGCTGTGGCTGGCCTACATCGTCGTCTTGTTCGGCTGCGCGCCGGTCTTTCCATTGAGCCTCACGTCAATGACGTTCGATGATGCAGCGAGCCAGCGCTGCGGTATCAGTGTGGCTAAGCCAGCAGAAACCGCCTGGGGGATCACCTTCAATACCATCGGCGAACGCTCCGCCAACGTGCCAATTTGGTGGTTTCTGGTGCACGCCTTGAGCAAAGGGGTGACGGCGGCGGCAACCGCCTCCATTCCCTGCGCACCGGATATCCGGCAGATGCGCATGGAGATCGACAGTTCGCGCATCGATAACCAGGTATTGCTGCAGGAAGTCGCCGACTTCACTCGTGACTGCTACGGCTATTCCCGCTCTCGGCTGTTCACCAATCGTCCGCAGCTGGATAAGGCGCAAAGTCATGATGCGTCCTGGATCGGCTCAAGCTATTTTCTCGACACTCCCGGCTACTACGACACCGATCGCTCACGGACACCGCGAGTCAGCTGGCCCTATGATGAAACCCGCGATATATCCTTGCCACGGCTGGAGAGTGGTGCAGGCTATCCCACCTGCAAACAGTGGTGGAGCGACAGTGGTGTCGGGTTGCGCGAGCGCTTGATCAAGCAGGTCGATCCTTCGCTGCTGACTCAGCTAAAAGATTGGTTGACTGGCCGTTCGAGTAACGAGATTGAGGATGCCACCCTGCGCGAACTGGTCAGCCCGCGCCAACAATCGATGTCTATGTCGCCCGGACAGGTGTACCAGGACTATGGCTCCAGTGCTCGCGGTGGGTCGATCAATCAGGGGCTTAATAACCTGGCCACCAACACTGGGCTGGCTCTCGGCTCCTTCAGCAATTTCCCAGCGATGAACGCGCTACGCGCCGCTCTGCCGATGGTGCAGGCTTTCCTGATCATGGGCGTCATCATCAGCTTGCCGCTGATCCTGCTGGTCAGTACCTACCAATTGAAAACCGTCATGACGGTGACGTTCGCGCTGTTCACGCTGCACATGCTGACCTTCTGGTGGGAGTTAGCCCGCTGGGTCGACTCTAGCATGCTCGATACCTTGTACAACCAAGTGTCTGCGTCCAATCAGGTGCTGCTGTCGCTGCCAACATCCGGTTTTATGGACGGAACCGTCACGGCACAGGTGATTGAGTATGTGATGGGGGCGATGTTCATCGTACTGCCGATGGTCTTTCTAGCCGCTATGAGCTGGGCTGGGTATAGCGTAGGTTCAGGTGTAGAAGGAATGCTCAGCCGTGGAACCCAGGCTGCGCAGACAGCGAGTTCTAACGGGACCTCTCAGTTGATGAGCGGAGCAAGAATGGTTTCAGGTAAATCGGGCTCAAAGTAACCAGGGAGGTTACTTCAGTGAACCCCATTTATCGTACCGCTCAGGCCAAGACGCTCTGTGAATTGGATCATCGAGATCATCAATATCTGGAGTGTCTGGACCTTGAACTGGGATAGCTGCTAATGCGACGAATGTGCACACCAGCAGAAACAACCAAAAGCTAACAAAAAGAAGTGCACCGAACAGGGCCACCTGGGCAAGCAGAAAGATCCCGCGAACAAGTAAATTCCCCGCAGGCAAACCTGCCGTCACTGCACGCTTGGCCACACGAGACTCAAACCCTTTCAACCTGCGATAACCACGTTTGGCGAACATACCGCATGCATATGCCCAGCGGTGTGCGCGGGAGATTTGAAGTGGCTGCTGAGCCGGCATGATTGCGCCCTCTTCTGAGCGTATTCCTGTAGAAATCGAGATTACAGCCTACTACTGAAAACCGCCCATGCTTAACCGTTTATCAGCTTGTTCGGTCGAAAACTCTTCACTGGAAGGCAAAAGACGCACCTCGTACAACAGCGCTTCTCTGGCCGTTGACCCATCCAAATCATCCAGCTACATAGAGGATACGGATCGCTGTTATCGACAGCACCTTCCCAGGTAGCCAGAGCCTTTGAGGCTACGTCACTCCAGTGATGGTTCCCCCCAAGTGCGATTAGCGTTCGGTAGCTCGCACGATCACCGTTTCTACGGTGGTGAACGCCTACTGCTCTTTCCGAGCGCCGTTCGAGCTCAGCTCGTCCCAAACCCTCTTGTTTTTCTTCAACCCACTGCGGGGAAACACTTTCCCCAATGGGACAGGTTTCTTCGCGCTATCAACGGAGGCACACCATGTCCGACTCACTTACAAGCGAAGCACTGAACACTCTGCGCTTGTCCGTTGTGTTCACTCCAGAGGCGTGGCAACACGCAGTACTGCTCGATGGTTCAAATCATCCTGAAAAACTGCAGCTCGACAGGCTGAGCAACATCGTACGCGCAGCCTTCAAAGCTCACCTGGCCGATCCAAACGCACCCTACGTGGTGTTTGAAGTAGCCAAGTTCGTCTCAGCGAGTGATGCAGATCATGAACCATTGCTGCGACTGAGCCTCAGCCTACTTCAGGCATCAGACCAACCTAACGCGTTACTGATAGCGCTTGCGGAAGAACAGCAACGCTAAACGCAAACGGCCATACCCGGCCACTGATCCAACTCAGGCTATACGCAGTCCTGCACCAATCCAACCAATACCCACCGGGGAACCCTCCCCGACGGGCAAGGCGTTCCTCCGGTTTTTCGAGGAAAATGCCATGCGCAATATCTACCAAGACGTGACTGACAAGATCGTTACCGCGTTAGACCAAGGCGTAGCGCCCTGGATCAAACCCTGGTCCTCAAATGGCTCAACTGACGTCGCTCATCACCAACCCTACCCGATCAACGCCATCACGCAGCGTCCCTATTCAGGCATCAATTTACCGTTGCTCTGGGCCGAGGCCAGGTTGCAGGGGTTCACTCAAGATTGTTGGCTGACCTTCAACCAAGCCAAAAAAGCCGGCGGGCACATCCGTAAGGGTGAGCACAGCACCCTGGCGGTGCTCTACAAACCGATGGAGCGCGAGGAACAGAACGAATCAGGCCAACCCGTACTCGATGAAAACGGCCAGCCCAAGGTCGCTCACTTTGGCATCCTCAGGACGCACTTTCTGTTCAACATCGAGCAAACGGAGGGGCTCGAAACGCTCAACGAAAACTCACTCGAGACGGAACCGAGCGATCCCTTCTTCCCCAACAGCGCGGCGGAAAATCTATTGTTAAGTTCGGGCGCAAACATCATTCATCGAATTGCCGACGAAGCTTTTTACCACCCGATCAGGGATCTCATCCAACTGCCAACAAAAGCGCAATTCCACGATCAAGGTGGATACTACGCCACCGCACTTCACGAGCTGACGCACTGGACCGGGCACCACTCTCGATTGCAGCGCGAAGGCGTGACCTCTCCGTGTCCATTTGGCTCGCCAGGCTATGCATTTGAAGAGTTGATCGCCGAAATGGGCGCCGCTTTTTTATGTGCCTACGCCGGTATACGGGGAGAGCTTCGGCACGAAGGCTATATCGACTCCTGGCTCGGCCTGCTCAAGGCTGACAACCGCGCGATTTTCCGCGCCAGTGGCCAGGCCCGATGCGCTTCGGAGTATGTGCTCAACCTGGAGCAGCAACGGAAGCAGACGGTAATGGATGACTCGCGATGCATGAACGATGGAGCTTGATCGTTACCTCACTGCTGCAAGCGCTTCACAGGGTCCAACACGAGTTGGACCCTTTTTCTATACCCAGGACAATCCCCACACTGCGGAGCTCTGACGCAAAGAACATGAGGTAATCCCGTAACCGCAGTACGCCGTTACGTATCCAGATTCTCAGCCAGGTAATCCACCAGCTCGAGTGGACTTCGGCTGTCGATCACCTTGTAGATCAGATCGCGTTTGCTGCGCGGCAACTTCTTGACCACGCTCTTCGCCGAGGCCCTGACGGCTTCGTCTGTTCCATGGATACGTGCCGCGAGCAGCAGTATGAGCGTGGCGTCAGTGAGGTTCATGGCAAGACCCAATAAAATTCGCACCGCAGTGTACCGACACTTTCCTTTTTCGTACCAGCATGCGCATCCAACAAAACGGCGCCAGGACAAATCGATATTCCGATTGCCGCACAAAGGGAAACGCGTCAAAAGGACCGGTAAGGGTTGGAAGGGAATGGGGAGTCAAGGGTAAGAGCCCTATCCGAAAAGGCTAAAAGGTCACTGACTCTGCCAGTTCCCGGGAGGACGATGATGCTCAGTCTGTTTCGGCACAAAAGGCAAAAGCCTCCTCCGCCACCAACCGTAAACGTCGCCGATGGGTACCTGCCCATCGAATCGTCCCAGAGCTTGTTAGCAGCCGAGCATCGCCGCCAGTTGCTTGATCGCATTTGGCAGTACACCGCCCTCTCCCATCCGCAATTCAGCCAGCTCTATTTAAATCCGATCCATCGATACGCCGAGCTGGTCCAGCAGCTTCCAGCCAGCGAGACGCACCACCATGCTTATCTTGGCGGCATGCTCGACCATGGCCTCGAGCTGGTTGCTTGCAGTTTGAAATTGCGTCAGTCGTATCTGCTTCCCACCGGCGCCGCACCCGAAGACCAAGCAGCCCAGACCGACGCTTGGTCCGCTGGCATCGCCTATGGTGCATTGCTGCATGACATCGGCAAGATCGCCGTGGACCTGCTGGTCGAACGCCAGGATGGCCGTGTCTGGCATCCCTGGCAGGGCCCCCTGGATCAGCCTTACCGTTTTCGCTACTTCAAGGATCGTGACTACCACCTGCACGGCGCAGCCGCGGGCTTGCTCTACACCCAGATTCTCGACCGCTCAATCCTCGACTGGCTCAGTGGATTTCCATCGCTCTGGGCCAACCTACTGTATGTCCTAGCAGGTCAGTATGAACGTGCCGGCGTGCTCGGTGAGCTGGTAATGCAGGCAGACCGTGTTTCCACCGCGCAGAACATCGGTGGTAACCCGAGCAAGGCACTGCAAGCACCGATTCATTCGCTGCAACATCACTTGATCAGCGGACTGCGTCATCTGGTTCAGCACGAGCTCAAACTTAACCAGCCGGGGGCCGCGGGATGGCTGACCCCGGACGCGCTCTGGCTGGTCAGCAAGACGGTCACGGACAAGCTGCGGGCCTATCTGCTGTCGCAATCGATTGAAGGCATTCCCTCGTCCAATCTCGCGGTGTTTGACGAGCTGCAGTCACATGGATTGGTTGAGTCCACGCCGGAAGGCAAAGCCATCTGGACTGCGCTTGTCGCGCAAGGCAACTGGCAGCAAAGTTTCACTTTTCTGCGCCTTCAACCGGCGTTGATTTGGAGGAACGAAAACCGGCCCGAGGTTTTCAGCGGAACGGTGAGCTTTACAGCCCATGAGCACTCAACTGACATCCCGGCACCGACACCAGCGCCCGAGACAGTCAGTGCAGGATCAGGTCAAAGCCAACCGCAGCCGGATACCTTGACAGCAGAGGATGCCGATTACCTCGGCACGCTGCTGGACATGTTCGAGTTGGACGAGCCTGAGGCCAACGATGCACTGTCAGAAAATGCTGACGATACTTCAACGCTTCAATCGGATAACCCAGGCCTGGCGTTCCTGAGTTGGGTCAAGGAAGGCATTCTGAGTCACAAGCTGATCATCAATGACAGCAGGGCCAAAATCCATACGGTGGGCGGTACTGTGTTCCTGGTCACGCCTGGCCTTTTTCAGCGCTACGTTCAGGAGTTTCCGGGCATCTCACTGGGGGCCGATTCCGCAGGTGAGGAATGGCGCTGGGTGCAGAAGCAGTTTGAAAAATTGAAGGTTCACAAAAAGCGTGATAATGGTCTAAACATATGGACTTGCCAGATCCAAGGCCCCCGCAAGAGGGCAAAACTCAAAGGTTATCTACTCGAAGATCCCGAACTAATCTTAAAATCACTCCCCCCGGACAACCCCTACCTCATGCTAGAGATAAGGTAATGGTACAAAGAAAATCGTTCCCTAGTGTTCCGTCACCCTGGAATGGCGGTTGCAGTCGTAACGATAATGATCGTCTTGACTCCACGAGTCAGAGCGACATGGAGCTCTTTGTACGACAAAGACTCCGCTTCTAATATGATCGCGTGATGATACTCAATGAATCGCCCCTAGTTCCGTGGACGTATCCCATTGACTTTGGCCGTTTTCTGCCTCTCGCGATACGCAGAAAACCGCTCGAACTAGCGCCTGTACGAGGAACGTTGGCTGGCTCACCATGACATTCACTGAATGACCCAGCCTCATCTCAGTATTTTCGATCCCTGTCAGAGTACGGAGATAATTGCAGAAGCCAGCGTGGCGATGCTTGCTAGGTTGGGCAACGCTTTCAACAAGGAGGATACGACAGCCTTACTGGGTTTCGGCGAGGCAAGCTGAACCTCAACTGCATTAACAATTTCCAGCGCATCCTGCTTTTGCTGGGCGTCAGTCAGACTCTGTATGACTTGACGTAAACCTTCGATGTACTCCCCCAGGTCAGCGCCCATATTCACTGTGTTCGTCGATTGGTCGACCGAGTGATTATTGATACGGGCGTTATGACCGCTTATGTTGTAAGTAATACTTTCAACACGTTGCTTGGCCTCCGGAAGACCTAATTTACGCACCGACATCTGATAGTGCGCCTGAAACCCCTGAAAGGCTTCGAAAAAGCCAGGGTCAATTACTTCGAAAGTTTCAACGGCGCCATTGGACATACGCCGCTCGATCAAATCCCTGGGCTCAATGAGTACATCCGAACGCTCTAGGAAAATTTTGTCGCTCTGTACGCTAGCTTTTAACCCTTCGAGCAGGTCACCGTTCTGTTTTCGAACGATGATGTTATCCGTCATAAAGTCATCAAAAGACATGCTTGCTCCTTACAGCGATGAAAGAAAGTCCGAAGTTTAGCAACCTCTCTTGAGTTCAAGATTGCACTTTTTTCCCAGTGACTCGGAAGCAGCCCTGCGAGCAGCAACTTTTAGCCGGAAGCGGTGTTTGATGGATCGCTCAATGTTCCCGTCGGAATGCCCTTTGCTCAGACAGAAGCGGCCAATCAAGGGCGTCCGACGGTAATTTTAGCTTTGAGCTACGGCCCGCTCTGCTTGCTGGATTTCGGGGTTGGGCAACGCCATTCGAAGGCTTTCGCGATACTGCTCAGCCGGCGCCTCGTGGCTAACCTCGACAGCAGCATCGTAGTTTTCTCGAATAACCGACTCGATCTCAGCAATGTCCGCACGGAAGAACTCCTTGCGACCGTTGACCTTGTTCAGGCGACCGGCCGCAAAGCGTTCATGCAATTTCGCCTCCAATGCCGGGGCATTGTTTGAGAAGACCATCGCATGGACGTCAAACCAAAACGGCACCGATGCGTCTCCCAACTCATCGACGCGGTCCATGGGTTCCAGGCGGCGTGTCATGCCAATCTTGAAGACCCCTTCCCCAAACGCACCGACGTTGGAGATCACGTACACATAGCCGGCTTTGGCATTCTGTTCGCGATAGTCAATCAGCTTTTCTTCGCTTTCCAGCTCGGCCCGGCCCGCTTCAACCTCTGCCAGTTTCGCCAAGAGGGTAGCCCGCTCTTCTTCGGACTCGGTTTTGTCCAAGCGCGCTTGAAGGTCACGCATTGCCGCTGTGAAGTGTTTGCGCTCCTTGGCGATTTTTTCCCGCGCTGCGCGAATTTCCTGCTCAAGCTTCTGTTGTTCCCGCAG
Source organism: Pseudomonas sp. JL2 (assembly GCF_031570495.1). NCBI lineage: Bacteria > Pseudomonadati > Pseudomonadota > Gammaproteobacteria > Pseudomonadales > Pseudomonadaceae > Pseudomonas > Pseudomonas sp. JL2. The sequence goes on along the minus strand of NZ_JAKUDH010000004.1, from coordinate 41,222 downwards.
CTCTTCTCGGGCGCGCTTTGCCTCTTCCTTCTCCTCCTGCTTCTTGATCTGAAACTCGTGGGCTAGGTGCAGTTCATCAAGTTTGAGGTTCATGTATCGGCGTGATATTTCCACGCTCATCACCTTGCCGAGGCGGTTGCAGGCTTCGAATGATTTGAGAATTCGTTTCTCGCCCAATTCGACGTTGTCGAACTTTACGTTGTCTACGCAGCTGTCGGCTTCGTTATTGAACGAGCGAATCACCAGCTTGATCATATCGTTGACCAGCTTGCGCCCTTGCGCCTCACTGTTGTTAACCGTCCAACCCATATTCCCGGTCGCAGCCTCTGCGCTCTTGATCATCGCCTTCTGGCGCTCTCGAACACTGTCGAGGCGGGATTTGTATTCATGGCTGGTGGTCAGCTTGAACTTGGGCTGATACAGCGCAAAGCTTTCCAGAAGCAGCACTTCTTCCCAGACAAGAATCTCACCCTTCAATTCAGAGGAACGTTGCGCGAGCGCCGCCACGTCCCGCTCAGCACTGTGAGCCTCCTGGCGCACAGCTGAAAGCTTCGCTTTCTCTTGTTCGATCAACCCTCGGACTTCCACAACTTCCATGGCGCCGAGCGCCTTGGAGAGCGCCTCCAGTTCCGCATAACGCACCTGTAAGGCTGCAAGCTGCCTTGCCAGATCATCCGCCCGCTGCCGATGCGCTGGGCCCTTCCAATAGTCACTTATAGGCATAGATTCCTTCCATATTCCCGAGTTAAGGGCTGCTAAGTGTGAATCAAACTGGATGTCTTTATAACGTAATCCGACGCAAATATGGATCCGATCCAGCACGTTGTCCTTGGCCAGAACCAGCAGGCTGGCCGTCATGCACTTGCTGGTTTCATCGAAACTGCAACCTTGCTTGGCATCCAGCTCTCACATACTCGCGGATCTGCTGGCAGAGCGCATGGTCATCGGCGTCCCTTCCAGTTAGTGGGGCGCCGTGTCCATCGACCTGCTGATGGGCGAGCCCTCCGCCCGAAACCTGATCCGCTCAGGCGGCCTGCGGCCCACCGGTACTGATGCAATCGTGACGGCCCGGCGCACTGTCACACCGTCGGGAGGGGGCACCACCACCGCCGCGCGATTAGAGGTGAAACACGCCATTGCCCGCAGCGGGGGCGGATAGTTGGTGGTTCCTCCACCGCGATGGTGTTGGGCGGCGAGAGGTAACTGCCTGCGCCACGTTGACCGCGTCCCAGGCAATCTTCTGTCGATGCTGACCTCCAGCAACCTCAGCGCCGCAGCCTGCCGCTAGAGGTCATTATCGACCCCAACGACACGCATCCGACCATGAATATCGAAAAGACCAAGCACCCCGGACATGTGGTGTTATATGTGCTTGGACGCGATACCCGACCGGGCGGTGGCCTCAGCCATCGTACTGACGCGGGTCGACCTCGCCACTGGTCGAGCTGTTCAACAAGGGTGCGAAGGGCGACATCTACTGGCATCTGCTGTTGATGCCGCAGCTGCCACTAGGGTGGGGTTTTGGGGCAGTCGGCCGTAAGGGCATCATCGGCGGGCGTAGGGCCTCCCTGAGTCATTGTTTGACGAAAGTAGGGCTGGTAAAAAAAACCGCTAATGGCATAGTGGCAAGATGCCTTTCGAAGACTAAGAATATCACCTGCAAGGAGCGCCAGCGTTGTATATAGCCAAAGTTAATATTGAGAATTTTCGTCTTTTTGGGTCCGGCGACAAAAAATTCGAGCTTTCTCTAAACCCCGGGCTAACAGCACTTGTGGGTGAGAACGATGCAGGAAAAACAGCATTTATCGATGCACTCAGATTCGTGCTGGGCACCCGGGATCAAGAGTCATTACGCCTCGAGTTCACCGACTTCCACAACTGCGCAGTCAAAGGCCATTCACGTGAAATAAAAATACAACTGACGTTTTCTGGGCTGACGAAAAGTGACCGCAGCGCCTTTGCCGAGTACCTCACTTATGAAGATGGCCCCCATACGTCACTGATCATCACTTGGATTGCACGGCGCAGCGAGTTGGGCACCTCGACGCGAAGGTACATACCGATCGAGTGGCGGACTGGCAGGGACAGCGACGGCCCACTAATGGACTCAGGGGCGCGTTTTATGCTGCAAGCCACCTACCTGAGGCCATTACGCGATGCCGAGCGCGCAATGGCTGCAGGTCGCGGCTCACGCCTCTCCCAGATACTTCAGCACACCAAGGACATAAAGGATCACGGTGACAAATTTGATGCAAACACCAACCCCACTCCGGTTCCCGAAGATCTCAGCGTACTTGGTATCGGTGACTATTCCAGCCACTTAATCGCGAATGCACATGGGGTGAAAACAACACGCGAAAAACTAAACCAGGACTATTTGCAGCCTCTCTCATTCAAAGACGATGACCTGATCGCCAGAGTACAGATCAGCGGGCACAGTGATGACAGCGTTCGGCTTAGACAGCTTCTGGAAAAGCTAGAGGTCAACCTCAGCAATGATCAGGAAGAGTCCTATCTACGCGGCCTTGGCTCAAACAACATTCTCTTTATGGCCTGTGAGTTACTGTTGATGGGAACCGAAGCAGACGGCTTCCCCCTGCTTCTTATTGAGGAACCTGAGGCGCATCTTCATCCACAGCGCCAATTACGGCTAATTTCATTCCTACAAGCACAGACTGAAAAGAAAAGAATCGACGACCAACAGATACAAATCATCGTCACAACGCACAGCCCAAATCTTGGCGCAGACGTCAAACTCAACAACCTCGTGCTCATCCGAGAGGGGCGCGCCTACCCTCTGACGGAAGGCCATACGAAGCTCACTTCATCGGACTACCGTTTTCTCCAACGCTTTCTTGACGTCACAAAAGCAAATCTATTTTTCGCACGCGGCGTAGTTATTGTAGAAGGCGATGCCGAGAACATCCTACTGCCTGTAATCGCCAAACTTATTGGTAGAGACTTTGAACATTACGGCGTCTCGGTTGTAAATGTCGGGGGCGTGGGGCTCGGGCGTTATGGGCGCATTTTTATGCGCAAAGAACCCGAATTGACGGGAGAACTTCGAATTCCTGTTTCGTGCATTACAGACCTTGATGTCATGCCAGATTGCGCCCCGCAGATCATCGGAAAAGTAGAAAAAGGCGCGCCCACACCTCCCCTGACTACTTCAACCCGCCGCTGGCGGGTAAAGTCTGACTTTACAGCTGTCGAGCTTGAAGCGAAAAAACTCACCATACGCGACAAGGCGAACGAGCAATGGGTCCGAACGTTTGTGGCAGATGAGTGGACGCTTGAGTATGACCTGGCATTCTCGGGGCTTGCACAACAATTATATCTTGCAGGACAACTCGCGAAGAATGATGACAAGCTAAACGATGCATCCACCACAAAAGCGGACGTAATCAAGACTGCAAACTTAGGATACAACGCACTGAAAGCACTTGATCTACCAAAGGATGCCCACTGCTCCAATATCTACGGACCATTCACCGGCTCAAGTGTATCAAAAGCAATCGCCGCACAATATTTGTGTGAAATACTTGAAGACTCAATCTCTGAAGGTTCTTTGACTGCAGAAGTGTTAATCGTGTCTCTGCCTGAATATGTTAAACAAGCAATCGCTCATGTTACCGAACCCCTGCCAACGGTACCTCAATCGGAAAGTAGCGCGCCACCGTCACCAAGTGCAGATGTAAACGCGGCGGCGTTAGCTTAGCCTGCCCACAAAACCTTATAGCGTAGCACTTATACATTATCGAAATGGATGACCGAAAGTGGCATATGGAATAGAACGTATAGGCACGATCTCCCAGGCTGACGTTGAGCGGGCATGTCTTAGTATGGGCCTGCCATCTGACGCATTTTCCGGACCCGACGGAGATGATCCCCGCCTGGAAGTCATCCGCTCCTTAGATACACTTGATGTCGAAGCTTGCCCAGGCAGCGGGAAGACCACTCTGCTCGTCGCGAAGCTTGGAATCCTTGCCGATCGTTGGCAGCAAAAAGGGCAGGGAATTTGCGTAATCTCCCACACTAATGCTGCTCGTGCAGAAATTGGCGCACGCCTCAGCACCAATAGCACATCTTATAGCCTCCTTCAGCACCCACACTTTATAGGCACGATTCATTCGTTCGTGAACGAATTCTTGGCGCTTCCCTGGCTTCGCTCAAACGGCAAGAACGTCAAGATCATCGATACAGAGCTTGCCGAGAAGGATCGTCGGTGGCGGCTACCGTATGGCACAAGGACGTACCTTGAGAATCAATATGAATACACACCATTAATCTATACAAAACCCGATTTTTCGGGGAATAGGCATCCACCCCATACAGCAACAGCAAAATCAATCCAGAAAGCCTGCCGGGAGTCCACAGCAGCAGGCTTCTATTGCTTTGACGAAATGTTTGTCTGGGCTTATGAGTTGATTAACAAACACCCCGAAGTGATCACTACAATCCGACAGCGATTTCCACTCGTGCTTGTAGACGAAGTGCAAGATAACAGCAGACTCCAATCTGAGTTCATCCACAAACTCTTTTGCGATGGAGACGCGCCCTCCATCTGGCAACGTTATGGCGACTCAAATCAGGCGATCTACGGTGGCACCTCGACTGATACCGGTGGTACAACACATCCATTTCCGGGCACAAACAAAATAGATCTGCCGAACAGTTTCCGATTTGGTCAGTCAATAGCCTCCATTGCAGCACCACTCGGATTAAGGCCGCAACCACTGATTGGCAGAGGTCCGACGACGAGCAAAATTAATCACCCAAGCTGTCAAAACGCCATTTTTCTTTTCGATGATCAATCCATTCTGCAAGTACTTCCCACATATGCCCAGTACCTCATAGACGCATTCACTCCAGAAGCACTGGTGCATGGCGATTTCACAGCCGTAGCAGCCGTTCACCGATCAGATAAGACCGATAAGCTTCCGCGATTCATGGGTCACTACGCACCCGACTATACTTCGCAATTGGCTGGACAACAGCCCAAGCCAAGCACACTTGGCATGTACCTCGCTTGCGCCAGAATGGAACTATCCACCGCTGGCAGCACCAGCCCCGTAGTAAATAGATTTGCTGAGGGCATTCTTCACGCGATCCACCTGAGCACGAGCGACTTTGCCACTCAGACGAGAAAATCCCCGCACAGACATGTTCTCGAGTTGCTATCCGAACATGATGCAGCCCGTCATCAGTACCAAGACGCTCTTGAATATCTGATCGCCTGCAAATCCGCACCCAAGAAATCGGAATGGCCAGAATTCACATCCGCCATAAAAGCCATCGCCGGAACCATTGCACGTGTCGAAATCGCAGAGCACGACAATTATTTTGAATGGACAGACTCAGAAGCCTTCACAGATGCAATCGCAGTCGGCCCGTTAGGCAGGGAGAATAGGTTTCTATACCCTGGAATCGATCCGAAAGTAACCATACGCCTAGGATCAATCCACGGTGTAAAGGGTGAAACTCACACGGCAACACTGGTGCTAGAAAGCTTTCAAAAGGCTCACCAATTAAAAACTCTAATTCCATGGCTAACAGGTAAAAAACCCAAGATCTCCACCGATAACACAGGCGAGAACTCAGCTTTAATGGAGCGCCTCAAACTGCACTACGTTGCAATGACGCGCCCGTCTCACTTACTGTGTCTTGCCCTGCGAAAGGATGCCCTGAAAGATAGAGAACTCGACCTCATTCGCAAGACGGGCTGGACCATCATCGATTGCACTTCATCATAGGCTCTGTTTTTTCGACATTTGCTGACGCAATCTCCCACCGGGTAATTTCAGGAGGATAACTCCAGTGCTGCGCATCGATAACCTTCCCTCAAGCACCCGCTGGATTATCCGCCAGGCGATGCCCGACGATGTTCACGCATATTGATCGAACTGGATACCTACGCAACTTCCCTCTGCACTCGTCACGTCTTTATCTATGAAGCCGTCTTTCGTCAGCAGTGCCTGATAGCAATCGATGCCGGACATTGCGTAGGCTATATGGTACTCACTCACGACTTCTTCAACCACGCTTTTGTGGCGCTGATGATCGTGTCACCGGCTCATCAGCGTCTGGGTGTGACGTCTACGGTCTGCAGCCGAAGCCATGAGCAAAACACCCAAGCTGTTTATTTCAACCAATGCCTCCAACAGCACTTCACAAGCGCTGATTGCAAAGGCCGTTTTTATGCCGAGCGGACGAATCGAAAATCTTGACGAACATGATCCTGAACCCGTGTGCGTCAAGTTCCTTCGGGATGAAGAGCTGACAAGAGAGGGCGGGAGCAAGATGCCAAAAGGATGTATTCCTGCGTAATAGACGCCTCTTGCCGACCATCTCCGCCGCACCTCAGGCAACGCGTGAAGTCCACGCATTTAGGGCAGCCCGAGCTAGATGGACCCAAGCAAGCAGCGACATCCGTTATCACAGCACGAAAACAGCACCTCAGCTTGAACCCAGCGCACTGCAAACGATTCGCACAGTCACGTCGAAATTCTCCAGAGTGAGCGCATCGATTGGCGAACGACCCTTAAATCGCTCATGAGGCTCACAGACCGTCCGATAAAGCCGCCACGCATCGACATCCGGAAACCGCTCTAATGCAGCAAGTACCAACTTGTGCCGCAATGGATCAAGCTGCCAATCGGGAATGCGCTGACCGCGATTCCCCAGGCTCAGCGACAGCAGGCGCCGAGCCTTGATATCGCGGTTGATCTGATCTCTGGATTTGCCTGCCAGTTTGGCGAAGACAAGCAGCGGCAAATTATTCAAAGCTTCATAAGTGGCTAGCATCTCGGCACGTTCGCGCTGGATGTCAGACACGTGAGATTGGTGCGGTTTTTCAGTCGGCACCGAAAGAGGTACGACAGGCGACTGGTGCGACGCGACAAGAGCCGGCTCGTTGTTAATCGACGCTTTGGACGCCGAGACGGTTGTCATTGGAGAGGTGACGTTGAACTGAATGGAATTCGCGCTCGCGTTTTCAAGCGACGGCAACGAAGGGGCCCCTTCCAAACGGATGGTAAGCGGAGAGCTTGCCGCTTTCAGCTGGCCCTGCCCCCACAGATCCAGACGGTTCGCCCAATCCTGCATCATGGTCCGGCGCTGCTCGACATATTCCGCGTGATTGTAGGCCGCACTCACCTTGTCCGGATCGGCATGAGAAAGCTGAGCATCCACCCAAACCTTCGGGTATCCGATCTCGTTCAACGCCGTCGAGATCGTCGCCCTCATCCCATGCCCGGTAAGTTGATCGGCGTACCCCATCCGACGTAACGCGCCATTCAGCGTGTTCTCACTGATACGCTTGCTCAGGTCGCTTCGATGCGCAAACAAGTAGCGCTGTGCGGGGACAACCTGGTCCAGCAAGTGACGCACGATCTCCAGCGCCTGAACTGACAGCGGCACTATATAAGGTGGTACATTTTGAGTCTGCTTACCAGGCTTCCGCATCGCTAGCTGGAGTTGTTTCACCACTTCCGCCGGTATGACCCACAAGCGCTTCTCCAGATCGAACTGGTCGGGTGTCGCCAAGCGCAATTCGCCCGTGCGGACACCGGTCAGCAACAACAACCGAAGGCCAAGCCGAGTTTGGTTGGCGCCACCGTAGTTTCGAAGAGCAGCCATCAATGCCGGAAGCTCATCCATTCGGAGAAATGGATTGTGCGTCACGGGAGGTTTGGGAAGTGCGACCACATCAAGGTCTGAAGCTGGGTTGTGTTCCAGCCCCTCGATCTTCACCAGCGCATAGCGGAACAACTGGTTGAACCAGGTCCGGCATTTTTCGGCGGTCGTTAAGGCCTTGCGCTGCTCAATCCTGCTCAGCAAATCCAACAGATCGTGACGATTGATATCGTAGATGGACCGCCCACCCAGCGTGGGCAGGACGTCTTTATTGAAGATTCTCAAGATTTGCGAGAGCGTGCTCTGGCGGCCTTCCTTCAGGCTCAGTTTGCGAAACTCCACCCACTGATTGAACACGGCCTCGAAGGTATGCTCTGCCGCAAAACGAACAGCACGACGCTGTTGTTTACGGTGCTCATAGGGATTGATGCCTTGGGCGACCAAGGCGCGCGCCTCGTCACGTCGAGTACGGGCTTCTTTGAGACTGATTTGCGGATAACTGCCGAGAGACATGCGCTTCTGCACACCCGCCCAGTAATATCTGAAACGCCAGATTTTCCCGCCGCGTGCGGTCACGTTGAGCGCGAGCCCATCCGTGTCGCCTATCGTGTAGTCATTGCCGGTGATTCGGGCTTGCCGAACGGTGGTATCTGAGAGTGCCATCGCGAGCTCCTGAACAGAGTCAGGGCCAGATGCTCGTCTCGCTATCCAAGCTGCTACAGCAAAAAACCGATTCAGTGCACATCCAAATCCAAGATCCTCATTCGGGACTTAAATCGGGACTTAAAAGCACTGGATGGAGCTGGATTTCAGTGGTTCCCGCTGGAACGAAAAAAGGGCCTAAAGGCCCTGATTTCAATCACTTACAGAATTCAGTGGAACTCTGTAGCGCAATATTTGGAGCGGGAAACGAGACTCGAACTCGCGACCCCGACCTTGGCAAGGTCGTGCTCTACCAACTGAGCTATTCCCGCAAATGGCGTCCCCTAGGGGACTCGAACCCCTGTTACCGCCGTGAAAGGGCGGTGTCCTAGGCCACTAGACGAAGGGGACACGCTGCCCGGAACACATGGTGTGTGTTCCAGTGCCCAGATCCGTACCCGAAGATATCGGTTCTGGTTTCACTCAGCCCTGCCCGAAGGCAACGCTGTTTAAAATTGGAGCGGGAAACGAGACTCGAACTCGCGACCCCGACCTTGGCAAGGTCGTGCTCTACCAACTGAGCTATTCCCGCATTGGCGTCCCCTAGGGGACTCGAACCCCTGTTACCGCCGTGAAAGGGCGGTGTCCTAGGCCACTAGACGAAGGGGACACACGTACAACATTCACTGCTTATCGCGTTTGGCTAAGTGCTTTACGCTGTAAGTGGCGCGCATTCTATGGATGGATTGCTGGGTCGTCAACCCCCAGATATAAATTTATTTAAATCAATGACTTCGCCCGGTTTAGGGGCTGTTCGCACATTTTGCCCGTCCGGTCTCTGGCGCCTATATTCTGTCATCCGCCAAGACGTTATAGTCGTGTCCGACAAATAGTGGCAATGTGCATCCATATTCGCCGCACTTCCATACGCAGCGCCACGCCTGTCTAATCGCATCGCACAGGCCTATGCGCTTAAAAGCCAAGCCACTACACTCTTGATATGCGAACCCCAATAAAGAGGTCTTACCGGTGACACCACTCATGATCACCCTGCTCGTCGTAGCCGGGATCGCACTGTTGATCGCCATTGGCTACATGAACCATGTGGTGGAAAACAACAAGCTGGAAAAGGCCCGTACCAAGATTGAACTCAACGACCGCTTGCGTCGTTGTGGCGAGCTCACTGAAACCTTTCCCGGACAATTGATGACCCCGGCCCTGAAGCTGTTGATCACGCGTCTTGAGATCAACGTCTGCCAGCGCCTGCTGAACCTGGAGAAAACCAATACAGCGGTCAAGGCGCGCCTGGACGAACTGAATGCGCTGGCCGCCCAGGGTGAATCGATTCCGGTGAACAACCCACCGGCACCGATCCAGACCGAAGCCAAGGCCAAGGATGTGCGGTTTCTGCTCGAGGCCCTTCACGGTCAGATTACCCGCGCCGCCCAGGATGGTTTCCTGCCGCCCAACGAAGCCAAGCGCTGGATCCGCGAAGTGCGACACATCCTGGTGCTGTTGCACATCGAGTTCTTCAATAATCTCGGCCAACACGCCTTGCAGCAAGAACAACCGGGGCAGGCCCGCCTGGCGTTCGAACGGGGTGTGCAGTACCTGCGCAAGCAACAGGAACCGCAGGTCTATGCCGAACAACTGGACTACCTGGAAAAACTCCTGGCCCGCGCCAATGCCATGGTTCTGGCCAGCACCCAGCCGGTCGAAGGCGAAGTCAACCAGTTGACCGAAGGGCTGAAGGACGCCGAAGTAAACGACGAGTGGAAGAAGAAGAAGGTTTACGACTGATATTCGGGTTAGGCTCTCAAGCCTGACTCCTGTGTAGCGAGGTGATTTATCCCCTCGCTACACAGGGTCCGTCGACAGCTCACAGCCTGAAATGCCCCACCATCCCCTTGAGCTCAACCCCTAGCTGCGCCAGCTCAATGCTCGACGCGGCATTGCCCTGCATCGCCAGGGAAGATTGATCGGCACTGGCGCGGATGCTGGTGACACTGCGGTTGATCTCTTCAGCCACCGAACTCTGTTGCTCGGCCGCCGCCGCAATTTGCTGATTCATCTGCTGGATCAGCGACACCGCCGCCGCAATGCTCCCCAGGGCGCTTTCGGTTTGCAGGGCATCACTGACCGCCATCTTCACCAGCTCGCCACTGCTCTGGATCTGCTGCACGGAGGTCTGGGCTGCTGAGCGCAAGGCGCTCACCAGGCGTTCGATTTCCTCGGTGGACTGTTGCGTGCGCTTGGCCAAGGCCCGCACTTCATCGGCCACCACCGCAAAGCCCCTGCCCTGCTCACCGGCCCTGGCCGCTTCGATGGCCGCATTGAGCGCCAGCAAGTTGGTCTGCTCAGCCACGCTCTTGATCACGCTCAACACCGTGCCAATGTTCTGGATCTCAGCGCTGAGGCTTTCGATACTGCTGCTGGCTGAAGTGGCCGAGTCGGCCAATTGTTCAATGCGCACCATGCTCTGACGCACCACCTGCTGACCGCTTTCAACCTTATCGTCGGCGGTCTGGGCCGCCTGGGCCGCCTCTTCGGCATTGCGCGCCACGTCGTGCACGGTGGCGGTCATCTGGTTCATGGCCGTGGCGACCTGTTCGGTCTCCTCCTTCTGGCTGCTGACCTCCAGGTTGGTCTGCTCGGTCACGGCCGACAGCGATTGGGCGGAGTTGGCCAACTGTTCGATACCGGCCTGCAAACCGCTGACGATACTGCTCAGGCCCGCCCCCATCTGTTGCATGGCGAGCATCAGTTGACCGATCTCATCCTGGCGCGTCACCTGCACCGTTGCACTCAAGTCGCCCGAGGCAATCTGCTGTGCAACACGGATGACGCTGCGCAACGGCCCGACGATCAACCGGGTAATGACCCAGGCCGCAATCAGTCCCACCAGCAGCGCCAGGGCCGACGAGCCGATGATCAGCAGCGAATTCTTCTTCAGTTCCGTCTGCATGGCACCGTCCTCGGCGGTGTAAGCCTGGTCAACCCGCTCCACTACCTGGGAGGCACGCTCGTGCAGTTGCTGGTAGACGATTTTCTCCTGGGCCAGCAGGCCGGTGTATTCAGCGAGTTTTTCGTTGAAACCAGCGATATGCCCGGCCACTTCGTTAAGCACGGTCTGGTATCCCGGGTCCTTGACGGCGGTCTTGAGCACCTCGGCCTGCTTCATGGCTTGCTCGGCCTGTTCGATAGTGCCCTGGCCGCCCTCTTCAGAGCCTTTGCGGCTTTGATCCAGGCGTACCCGCGCTTCGTTCATGGCCTGCAACATCAACCGAGACACTTCGCTGACCTGATTGGCTTGCTCAATGAACTCGCCGCCCTCCTTGCCTTCGGACTCTTTCAGGGTATAAGCGCCATCATCTGCCAGGCCCGCTTGCAGCACATCCAGGTTATTGGCAACGCTGGACACTGACCAACTGGCCATTTCCAGTGCCAGATCCTTGCTCTGGCTCAACTCAACGAATTCGTCGAACGCCTTGCGATAAGCCGCCAAGGCTTGCTCCACGTCGTTCATCACCGGCACGTTGGCCGCCGATTGCGCCTTGAGCTCGTTGGCCTGGGCAATCAGTCCGTCCACGCCCAGCCGCAAGGCATCGACCGTTTTCGGGTCCGAGCGCAAGGCGTATTCCTGCTCAAGCAGGCGGACCTTGAGCAAGCCGCTATTGAGGGATGACATCTGTTTCAGGCCATCGAAACGATAGCTGATGGTCTGCAGGGACCAGACACCGATGGCCGCCACCACGGCGGTAAGCAGCAGCACCAGGACAAACCCCAGGCCCAGTTTCTTTGCCATACCCAGGTTGGCAAAACGTCTTTGCACGGCCGAAATCATTGCGCCCAGTCCTCTGCCAGTGTGTGTTGATTGCAGATTCGCAACGAGATGCCCTGTAACACAAGATGCTGGCGTCGGAATAATGGCAAAAAGCTACAGCGCCGTCGTTTTCAGGACAATTGAGGTCGATCCAGAGCCGCCGCGCGGAAGAATGCCTGGGCCCTCGAATCGCAGGCGTGGGCCACGTTGATCCGCAGCCAGTCGCTGACAGCACCCGACGGGCTGAACGCTGTACGAGAAGAAAGCACCACACCGAACCGCTTGGCCAAGCGCTGCAATGCAGCGTAGTCGCATAACGGTGGACGCGCCCAAATGAACAGCCCGCCGGCCGGCCTGCCAAACACTTCCCAATCCGCATCCTCTAGCACCTCCAACACCGCTGCCATGTCGGCACTCAAACGCTGGCGCTGACGCTGGACCAGTTTGCGATAGGCGCCGCTGGCCAGAAGATTGGCCAGCACTGACTCACAGAAGCGTGAACTGCCCATGCTGGTAATGCCCTTGACGTCCCTCAAGCGTGCGATGACAGACGATCCGGCCACGACGAAACCGACTCGCAATGAGCTGCTCAGGGTTTTCGAGAAGCTGCCCACGTACACCACGTCGGTATCCAGCGCTGCCAGTCGGGTCCGGGTTGAGTTCTGGAAGTCGGCATAGACATCGTCTTCGACCACCAACATGGCGTGCTTTTTCGCCAGTTGCAGCAGTTGCTGGGCCACGACCGGGGCCAGGCTGCTGCCGGTCGGGTTGTGGCAGGCGCTGTTGACGAACAGAGCGCTGGGCCGATGCGTCGCCAAGAGACATTGGAGTGCATCGACGTCCGGGCCGCGCGGAGTCCTGGGCAGTTCGATCATGTCGATGCCATGAAACCTGAGCAGGTCGAACAGCTTCGAATACCCCGGACTCTCCACCACAACGCAGCATCCAGGCTCAAGCAGTGTGCGCACAATCAGGTCCAGACCGTGGGTCGCGCCCGTGGTGGTCAGGATCAGGTTTTTATCGGCGTGGATATTGAATTGTTTCAGGCGCCTGGACAGTTGCTCCCGCAGAGCGGGCAGCCCCATCGGCGTACTGTAACTGAACAGCCCTGCCATATCGGTGCGGGTGACCTGACGGATCGCGTAGCCCAGATCATCGCTTTCGCGCCAACTCTCGGGCAGCCCGCCACAGCCCAGCGTCAGTTCCCACTGCGAACTATGGGGCACGCTTTCCTGGGTGATCTGCGTGTCTTCCAGCCAGTCTTTGTCAGAGGGCTCGTAGCTGGACGACGGGGGCGGCGCGACAAAAAAACCCGAACCATGGCGCGCCGCCAACACCCCTTGGGCCACCAGGCGTTCACACGCCTCGTTGACACTGGACTGACTGAGCAAATTCTCCCGGGCCAATTGGCGAATGGAGGGCAGTCGGGTTCCCGGTTGCACCGCATCCTGTCGAATCCAGCCGGCCAGCGCGTCGACAATTTGCTGCACGACAGGCACCAGGGCCTGCCGGTCGATTCTCAACTCCATGAGTAACCAAGCTCCTAAGCAACTGTTTTATCTCTGGAAACAGTTAAGCACAGGCCGTCTCTAGACGATGTACGACAACGTCACCAAAACGGTCGATTCTCACCCTTTGAAACACATTCAGGGGCTGACACGGGGCATTTTTAACCCCCAAAGAAAAAGCCCACAACAAGTGCGGGCCTAGTCCTACACGCTAAATACAACGTTCTTCAGAAAGCCGTGACGCCGCCGTCCACCGCCAATGAATGACCGGTGGTGAATGCAGCGCCATCGCTGCACAAATACAGCACCGCGCTGGCGATCTCCTCGACCTTGCCGATGCGTCCTACCGGGTGCATGGCGTTGGCGAACTCACCTTTTTTCGGATCCGCTTCATAGGCACGACGGAACATGTCGGTGTCGATTACCGCCGGGCAAACCGCGTTCACGCGGATTTTCTTCTTGGCGTATTCAATCGCCGCCGATTTGGTCAGGCCGATCACCGCGTGCTTGGACGCTGCATAAATGCTCATCTTCGGCGCCGCCCCCAGACCCGCCACCGAGGCGGTATTGACGATGGCACCGCCCCCTTGGGCCAGCAGCAAAGGCAATTGATACTTCATGCACAGCCAGACGCCCTTCACATTGACGCCCATGATGGCGTCGAACTCATCGAGGGTGCCGTCGGCCAGCTTGCCCTTTTCGATTTCGATCCCGGCGTTATTGAAGGCGTAATCCAGGCGACCATAGGCATTGATTACTTCGCTCATCAGGTTCTGCACGTCGCTTTCCAGCGTTACGTCGCAGCGCACGAACAGCGCTTCACCGCCCGCCTCACGAATCGACTGCACTGTGCCCTCGCCACCCGCCACGTCCAGGTCGGCCGCCACCACTTTCAGGCCCTCTGCCGCGAATGCCTGGGCGGTCGCACGGCCAATGCCCGCGGCTGCGCCCGTGACCACGGCGACCTGTCCGGAAAACGTCATGCTCATTGTCAAATCCTCGAAGAGTGCGGGAGATGACGCCAGTCTAGTCACAGGTCCGGACGATGCGGCAGCACTATCCAATTACCGTTTGAGTATTCATGGGCGCCAGTGATAACGGCCCCGGCGCCATTATCACTGGGCTCGATCGAACTGCATTCGCTGCATCAGCAAACCTTGCGACAAACGCTTCGAAGGTCTATCAACAAGGCTTCATTCATCTTGAGTGCCAGCCATGACTGCCCAGACCAATCGCCAGTTCCTGCTCGCCAAACGCCCGGTAGGCGCTGCGACCCGCGAGACTTTCACCTATCAGCAAGTACCGGTCGGCGAGCCGGCAGCCGGCCAGATTCTGGTGAAGAACGAATATCTGTCCCTGGATCCGGCCATGCGCGGCTGGATGAACGAAGGCAAGTCTTACATCCCGCCGGTAGGCATTGGAGAAGTGATGCGCGCCTTGGGCGTAGGCCAGGTAGTCGCCTCGAACAACCCGGCCTTCGCGGTCGGTGACTACGTCAACGGTGCGCTGGGTGTGCAGGATTATTTCCTCGGCGAGCCGCGTGGTTTCTACAAGGTTGATCCGAAACTAGCGCCATTACCGCGCTACTTGTCAGCATTGGGCATGACCGGCATGACCGCCTATTTCGCCCTGCTGGACGTGGGCGCGCCCAAGGCCGGCGAGACAGTAGTGCTCTCGGGTGCCGCCGGTGCGGTGGGCAGCATCGCCGGGCAGATCGCCAAGATCAAAGGTTGCCGCGTGGTGGGCATCGCCGGCGGGGCCGACAAATGCAAATTCCTGATCGATGAACTGGGCTTCGATGGCGCCATCGACTACAAGAATGAAGACGTCCATGCCGGTCTCAAGCGCGAATGTCCCAAAGGCGTGGATGTGTACTTCGATAACGTCGGCGGCGACATCCTCGATGCGGTGCTCAGCCGCTTGAACCTCAAGGCTCGCGTAGTGATCTGCGGTGCCATCAGCCAGTACAACAACAAAGAAGCGGTGAAAGGCCCGGCCAACTACTTGTCGCTGCTGGTCAACCGGGCGCGCATGGAAGGCTTCGTGGTCATGGACTACGCCTCTCAGTTCGCCGCCGCCGGGCAGGAAATGGCCGGCTGGATGGCCAAGGGGCAGCTCAAGAGCAAGGAAGACATCGTTGAAGGACTGGAGACATTCCCCGAGACGCTGACCAAATTGTTCAGTGGGGAGAATTTCGGGAAGTTGGTATTGAAGGTCTAGTCACAAAAACACCTGTGGGAGCGGGCTTGCTCGCGAAGGCGGATTGTCAGGCGCCATTTTTGCCAACTGACACACCGCTTTCGCGAGCAAGCCCGCTCCCACAAGGGATCTTCAGGTCTGATCAGGCCAGTTCGGCGACTACGGCCGCCAGTGCCTTGGCAGGATCAGCCGCCTGGCTGATCGGTCGGCCGATCACCAGGTAGTCGGAACCGGCATCCAGTGCCTGACGCGGGGTCAGGATGCGGCGTTGATCGTCCTGGGCGCTGCCCGCCGGACGAATCCCCGGGGTCACCAGTTGCAGCGACGGGTGCGCCGCTTTCAGGGCGCTGGCCTCCAAGGCCGAGCAGACCAGACCGTCCAGGCCAGCCTTCTGCGCCAGCGCCGCCAGGCGCAGCACCTGTTCCTGAGGCTCGATATCCAGGCCGATACCGGCCAAGTCCTCGCGCTCCATGCTGGTCAGCACGGTCACGCCGATCAGCAACGGCTTCGGCCCGCTGCGCTGATCCAGCACTTCACGGCAGGCCGCCATCATGCGCAGGCCGCCGGAGCAATGCACGTTGACCATCCACACCCCCATTTCGGCGGCCGCCTTGACGGCCATGGCGGTGGTATTGGGAATATCGTGGAATTTCAAATCCAGGAATACTTCAAAACCCTTGTCACGCAGGGTCCCGACAATTTCCGAAGCGCAACTGGTGAACAGCTCCTTGCCGACTTTGACCCGGCACAGCTTGGGGTCCAACTGGTCGGCCAGCTTCAGGGCGGCGTCACGGGTAGGGAAATCCAAGGCAACGATGATGGGCGTCTGGCAGGCGGACATGAGTGGGCTCTCAGGCAAGTCGAAATCGGCGCGCATTGTAGCGGAACCAGCGCCCGTGCGGGACCCGATGATCGGTAAATCCTCATCGCGTCCGGACAGCATGGACGATGCCGGCCTTTGTGTCGAAGTCGATACACTCATGACACGCGCACAACACGCCGGCACGCTACCGTCTGGCGCCGCACCCCCGTCCTTTCAGCGCTTCACGCCTAGCGGCACGAAGCCTATGCTGAAGCCTCAACCTCGCCGCCTTCTTTGCGGTTGGCAGCCTATCTGGCAGATGATGCATCCATGCAGAACACCCCTGTTGCAAATTCTGACGATCAAAAAGCGCCCGACGATGACAAGCGCTGGAGTACCCGGGCGTTGATCGTCGATGACGATGTGCCGATCCGCGAGCTGCTGATCGACTACCTGGCCCGTTTCAACATACGCGCCAGCGGCGTGAACGATGGCGCGGCCATGCGCCGGGCGATGCAGGCCGAGCATTTCGACGTGGTTGTGCTCGACCTGATGCTGCCGGGCGAAGACGGCTTGCAATTGTGTCGCTGGCTGCGCGCCGAATCGGACATCCCGATCCTGATGCTCACCGCCCGGTGCGAGCCCACCGACCGCATCATCGGCCTGGAACTGGGCGCCGACGATTACATGGCCAAGCCGTTCGAACCCAGGGAACTGGTGGCGCGGATCCAGACGATCCTGCGCCGGGTACGCGACGACCGCACCGAGCAACGGGCCAATATTCGCTTCGATAACTGGCGACTCAACAGCGTACTGCGCCAGTTGATCTCCGCCGACGGGCTGGTGGTGCCGCTGTCCAACGCCGAGTTCCGGCTGTTGTGGGTATTCATCGAACGACCGCGCCGGGTACTGAGCCGCGAACAGTTGCTGGACGCCGCCCGTGGGCGCTCCATCGAGGCGTTCGACCGCAGCATCGATCTGCTGGTGTCGCGCCTGCGCCAAAAGCTGGGTGACGACCCCAAGGCGCCGCAACTGATCAAGACCGTGCGCGGCGAAGGCTACCTGTTCGACGCCCGGGACATCGGCTGATGCGCTTGCGCCTCGACACCTTGTTCGGCCGCCTGTTTGGCGTGCTGTTACTGGCGATCGTCCTGGCGCACCTGTTGGCCTTTGCCTGGTTTTCTCAATACGACAAACCGCCTTTGGGACCACCCCCCGAATTTTCCCGGCAAGGCCAGCACCCTGGGCCCACGGGGCCCCCACCCAACCGCCCTGCGCGCCCATGGTTCGGTGGGCCGGTGGTACCGCTGACGTTTCAGTTTGTGTGCCTGATCGTCGCCGCCTGGTACGGCGCCAAACTGCTGACCCGGCCAATCCAGCGCCTGAGCGATGCCGCCGAACGCCTGAGCGAAAACCTCGACAGCCCACCGTTGGAAGAAACCGGCCCTCGGGAGGCCCGCCAGGCTGCCCATACGTTCAACCTCATGCAACAGCGAATTCGCGAGCAGGTGCAGCAGCGTTCGCGCATGCTCGGTGCGGTATCCCATGACCTGCGCACTCCGCTTTCACGGCTCAAGCTGCGCCTGGAACAGATCGATGACATCAAGCTGCAGGGCCAGATGCGTCAGGACCTGAACGATATGATTGGCATGCTCGACGCCACCCTCACCTACCTGCACGAGCAGCGCACCAGCGAAGCGCTGCAATGGATGGACGTGCAGGCGTTGGTGGAATCGCTGAGCGAAAACGCCCAGGACCAGGGTGCCGACGTGCAAGCCAGCGGTGGTTGCGCGCCGTTACAGGTGCAGCCGATCGCGTTGCGCTCGTGTATCAACAACCTCATGGACAATGCCTTGCGCTACGCCGGCCATGCGTTGATTACGCTGCAAGACCAGCGCGACCAGGTAGTGATTCGGGTGATTGACCACGGCCCCGGGATTGCGGCGGATAAACGCGAAGCAGTGTTCGAGCCCTTCTATCGCCTGGAAGGCTCACGCAACCGCAACTCCGGCGGTGTCGGCCTGGGCATGACCATCGCCAAGGAAGCCGCCGAACGCTTGGGCGGGCAATTGAGCCTGGAAGAAACGCCAGGGGGTGGATTGACGGCAGTGATCCGCTTGCCCCGCGCCTGAAACAACCTCAATCCCATGTGGGAGCCGCGCCGGGAGCTGAGTTTGTACACCCGCCGGTACAAACTCCACACACCCACGACAACTGCCCCGCCGACGCTGCATAAGCCGGTGCACCCACCGGCATTCCAGCCCAAGGAGAGCGCCCATGATCGGTAGCGTCAGCAGTTACTCGCCCTATACCAGCACCAGCAGTACCGCGACCAGCAGTGCCCGCAGCCAGCAGTTTCAAAAGGAGCTGCTCAGCAAACTCGACAGCAACGCCGACGGCTCGGTCGATCAGGAAGAATTGAGCACGGCCCTGTCGCAGAAGAGTGACGACGGCATCCTGGTCAGCCTGAGCGACAATTTCAGCGACCTGGACAGCGACAGCAGCGGTGACCTGAGCAGTGATGAGATAGCCGCGATGGCGCCACCGCCTCCGCCGCCACGGGACCAGGCGCCGACGACTGAACTGGCCGATGCGCTGCTCAGCGCCCTGGACGCCGACGGTGATGGCGAGGTCAGTAGCGAGGAGCTGAGCAATGGTCTGGCGAGCGCCGGCAGCACTGCCGACAGCCAGGAACTGTTCTCGGCCCTGGACGAGAATGAAGATGGTACCGTCAGCCTCGACGAACTCGCCGCCAGCCTCCCCCCGCCACCGCCACAACAGGCCTCCATTGAGGCGTTGTTCAGCCAGCTCGACGCCGATGGTCAGAGCAACACCGGCACCAGCGAACTGACCAGCGCGGTACAGGCCAACCGCACCAGCGACAGCTCCACCGACCAGACCAATGTCAGTGAAGCGCTGAACAGGATGATCGCCAACCTCAGTCGACAATACTCGCTGGATGATGTCGCCCCCGTGGGGAAATACCTGAACGTGGCGACGTGATTGACCGGCAAGCCTGGTTTTTCAGAGCCAGGCTTGCCTGCTGGATAGAAGCCCATTGGTGGCGAGGGGATCTATCCCCTCACTACAAAAAGGTTGGTGCTGGTCTCAGGAGTGGGGTTATCGCGCCTGGCTCTTGCTCCAGTCCGTCAGCAAGCTGTAGGCCACCGCCAGCAGGGTCGGGCCAATGAACAGTCCGATGAAGCCGAAGGCAATCAAGCCACCGAACACCCCCAGCAATACGATCACCAACGGCAGGTTTCCGCCACGGCTGATCAGGTAGGGTTTGAGCACGTTGTCCACACCGCTGATGATGAAGGTGCCCCAGATCCCCAGGAACACCGCCATCCCGTATTCACCCTTCCACACCAGCCACGCCGTGGCGGGGATCCAGACCAGGGGCGGCCCCATGGGAATCAGGCTGAGCAGGAAGGTGACGATGCCCAGCACCAATGCCCCCGGTACGCCCGCGATCAGGAAACCAATCAGCGCCAGCACCGCCTGGGCCGCCGCGGTGCCGATCACGCCGTTGACCACACGCTGCACCGTACCGGCCACCAGTTCGATGTAGTAACCGGCACGGTCGCCGATCAGACGCTCCAGCAACCCGTGCACGAACACCGCCAGGCGCGGGCCGTCACGGTAAAAAAAGAACACGAACACAATGCTCAGGGTCAGTTCGAGAATGCCACCGCCGATTTGGGCACTGCGAGCCAGCAGCCAGTTGCCGACCTGACCCAGGTACGGCCTGACGGACACCATCATGGCTGCACCTTGCTGATCGATGCTGTTCCAGATGCCCACCAACCGCCCCCCCACCAGCGGTAAGCCCGCCAGCCATACCGGGGGATCAGGCAGGCCATCGACCTGCACGTTCTTGATAAATGCCGTGGCGTCGCGTACATGATCAGCCAGGTTGAAGCCCAGCCACACCAGCGGCACCGCCACCAGCACCATCCAGCCTACGGTCAGCAAAGCCGCCGCCAGCGACTCACGACCATTGACCCAGCGGGTCAACAGGCGCATCAGCGGCCAACTGGCAAACGCCAGCACCGCGCCCCAGAACAGCGCCGACCAGAACGGAGCCATCACCCAGAAGCTTGCACCGAACAACACCAGGAGCAGGATCTGCACCAACAGCCGATCGTTATTGAGCATGTCAGGTCTCGAAAAAAAAACAGGGCCGGGCTGACGGCGTGAAGCACGTCACCCGAGACAGCTTAACGCAGCAGCTCAAGATGCAGGCCCGCCGCATCGCCCCTGGCGGCCTCCATTCGCGCCGCCCGGACACCCTGATCGATCAATGCTTGCCGCCAGGCCTCGGCCTGGGGTCCGGCGACAGTGACTCGAAGACCCGTGTCCAGGTTCAGCGCCCGGGATAGCAGGCGCAACCAGGTTTCGTCCGGTTCGCCGACCAGACGCGGCAAGTCCAGCACGCCGGTGTCCTTGAGCTGGCGCAACAGCGTGGCCGATGTGGGCAGCAGGTTCCCCAGCGAGGCGTTTGCCTCGAACTGCTCGACATGCAGGTAAGCCTTACGATTGCCGCGAGTAATGCCATACAGCGCAATCAGTGTGTTGTCCGCGGGCGGCGCCAGGCGCAGCAGCAGATAAGACTGACCGTTATCGGCACCATAGAGCTTGGCATTGCCGAACACTTCGTTGGCCCACAGGCTGCTTTCGCCGCAATCACGAGCCTGGCACCAGAACAACAGTTGCGCGTCCTGCTTCTGCAAGGCTTCGCGGGCAGCGGTAAAGGCCTGGATGGCGGAGTGTTCCGGCGGAAGTTCGTAAGTCACCGACGTGGTGTTCCCACGGGCATCGACCTGCCCATCGAAGCGCAACTGGCCGCTGATCTTGCGGATCGAACCCAGGGGATAAATTCGTTCCAGGTCAGTGGTTTGCCGGTAATCGACAATTTGCGCGTCGGGCATGCGGGGCACCCGCTCCAGGTCCCGGCTGCCGGGAACATCGGCGGCAAACGATGCCGGGCTGAAGCAGGCCAGCGTAAGCAAGGCGAGTGAATGAATGGATAATTTCATCGGATCGGCATGGCCTGGGTCTCTGGGGTGAGGCCGGTGTCATCGATGCACTGCGAGGCCGCTAAACAGAGATCTGTCATGGTTGTCTCCCTTTTTCAACCCGCCCAGCCTCGACAGTTGCCAGGCGCAAGTCAAGAAACGGTGAAGAACCGATTGAAACAGTCTGCTACAAGCGCGGCGCCAGCCTCGTCGTTCAGGTGCAGATGATGACCGCCGGGCAACCGTTCATGACTGAAGGGTAGACGCTCCAGCAACTCGGGGTGTCGGGCAAGCATGCCGTCAGCAGCCACCACCAGATGCGCGGGGCAAGCGACTCGCGCCACGAAGGCCATGGCCTGCTCATCGGTCAGGCGAAGCGGCGATGGCAAGGTCAGGCGATTGTCGGTGCGCCAGGTGTACCCTCCCGGCACCGGCATCAGGCCGCGCTGGGCCAGCAATTCGGCGGCTTCGCGACTGACCGCCACCAGGCCTTTCATCCGGGCCTCAATGGCCCGGTCGAGGGTTTTGTAGACCGGTTTTCGTTTTTGTTGCAAATCCAGCTGCGCCTGCAGGGCCATGCCCATGCGTTCGGCGGCGTTGTCGCCTTTGTCCGTGGGAGGGATCACCCCGTCGATCAGCCCCAGGTGCGTGACCCGGTCGGGCAGGGCTCCGGCGAGCACCAGCGAGACGATGGCGCCCATGGAATGCCCCAGCAGGGCGAAACGCGCCAGGCCCAGTTGTTCGGCGACTTGCAGCACATCATGGGCATAGTCCCACAGGGCATAGCCAGCACCGGGTGGGCGATGCCCGGAGTGACCGTGACCGGCCATGTCCAGTGCAATGACCCGCAGGCCCTCAAGCCGTGGAGCCAGCCGGGCGAAGCTGTTCGCATTGTCCAGCCAACCGTGCAAGGCGATCACCGGCCGGCCATCCTCCGGCCCGAACAGGTGGGCCGCCAGTTCAATGTGGGGCAGGCTCAGACGGACTTCTTCAACCCCACTCATAAGCTGCGCCCTTCCCAGCGCTGAAAGAGATCCTTGAGCAACCTGGCCGTGTCCTGCGGACGTTCCAGGGGAAACATATGGCTGCCGGGCATGCTCAGGGATTCGCCATGGGGCATTCGACCCACCGAACGGGTGTGATGGCGCATCACCACGCGACTCTGCCGGCCGCGCACCACCGCCAACGGCACTTTGAGCATACGGGCCCGGCCGGGACTGGTGTGCGGCACGCCGCGGTAAATGCTGATCTCCGTGGCCGGATCGAAGCGCAGCCGCAAGCGGTCGCCGACTTGCTGCAAGCCATGTTGCAGGTAGGCGTCGAAGCATTCCGGGTCAAACCCGCGGAACAGCGTCTTGGCGGAAAAATACTGCCGGGCCGACTCCAGGTCTGCGAACTCTTCACGCCGGCCCAACGTCCGTCCCGCTGGAGTCAGACGATCGATGAACCCCAGGCGCTTGGCGGCCAGGATCACCCACTGATCGGCGCGGGTCAGCACGGGCGAATCGAGCATTACCACGCCACGATATAACTGTGGACAGCGCAATGCGGCATGCAGATGCAGAACGCCACCCAGGGAATGGCCGACGCCCCACACCGGTTCAGGTTGTTGTTCCAGGTGATGGATGAGCTCGTCCACCAGGTTGTGCCAGTTATCGTCTGCCGGAAAACGCGGGTCATGGCCGTGCAATTCCAGATGCGCGACCTCGTACTGCGGCGCCAGCGCGGCGAACAGCTTGCCGTAAGTGGCCGAGGGAAAACCATTGGCGTGGGCGAAAAACACCTGTTGCGACATGACAGTGGATCCATGGGGAAACTGGAACCGATTGTCCGCACATCCCGGTGGCGCGGCAATGACCGTAACTGACAGCAATGATGACAGTCGGGCTTGGGCTATGGCGTTGTATGAGCGATGTAAACCCGTGGCGAGGGAGCTTGCTCCCTCGCCACAAGAGCGGCCCATCAGTCACAAACATGCATTCGGGTTTCAACGCGCCGGCGGCTGTTCACCCAGCGGCACCACGGCCATGGTCAGGCGCGACACGCAGTTGACTTTGCCTTCGTCGTTGGTCAGGCGGATATCCCAGACCTGGGTGGTGCGGCCCAGATGGACCATCCGGGCCGTGGCCGTCACCCGACCGCTGCGCACAGCACGCAAGTGGTTGGCATTGATCTCCAGGCCCACGCAATAGAACTTGCTGGTGTCCACGCACAGATAGGCCGCCATGGACCCGACCGTTTCAGCCAGCACCACCGATGCACCGCCATGCAACAGGCCGAATGGCTGGTGGGTGCGGTGATCGACCACCATGCTGGCGGTCAGGGACTCGTCGTCGAAAGATTCGAAACGAATGTCCAACACTTCGCTGATGGTGTTTTTACCGGCGGCGTTCAGTTGCTCGATGTTGGGGGTGGTGCGCCACAGACTCATCGTTGTCCTTCCTTTATGTTTTTTGTTGTGCTCAACCCTGCGACCAGAGACCTCTCAGGGATGCTGAATGCCCTTGAGCTGCATCGCCCCGGCCAGCGGCAGGTCACCCTCCAGCTCGGCCAGGCCAGCCGTTTTAACCTGTTCGGGTTGTTGCAGGTGACCGTGTTGCAGAAAGCCCAGCAGGCTGCCCACCAGCGGGTTATGGCTGACCAGCAGCACGTCGCCCTGATCAACCAGCTGTTCCAGGACTTTTTGCGGGCGGGTTTCCGGCGTGAGCCAATCAACAGTGATCAACTCAGGCGCGAAGCCCAAGGCTTCGCGCACCAGTTGGGCGGTCTGTTGGGCGCGCAGGTACGGGCTGGCATAAATGGCGCTCAGCGGCTGGCCGATCAGCGCGGCGGCACTGCGCAGTGCTTCTTCGCGACCGTGAGCGGTCAGCGCCCGCTCAGGGTCGGGACGGGCACCGTATGGCTCGGCTTCCCCATGACGCAATACCCACAATTTCATAGCTTGGGCTCCTCGTCCCGGACCGGATGCGGAGCCGGCGCCACCACGTGAGGCGCTTCACCTTCCGGCGTGCGCGGGGTGGGCCAGTCAGCGAATGGCCAGGGTTTCTGGTCGCTGTGGAAGGTGCCGAAACGGCCGATCTGCGCCAGGAACTGGCTCAGGCTGTCACCAAAGTTCATCAGGCTGGCACTGGGCGCGCCATAGATCAGCCGGTAGATCAGTTGCACCAATACCACCGCGCCCAGGATGAACTGCGCCACCTGCCAGACCAGCAGGTAAATCACCATCCACAACACACGCAGCAGGATGGACTCGTATCGGGCCTGCTCTTTTGGATCGCTCATGGTTTGCTCCCGCTTCTGATCAATAGAGGCTCAGTTGAAGCCACTGGTGGAAATGAAATCGACGTCGGTCTTGGGCTCGCCGCGCATCAACAGTTCGATCACCTGCTCCAGCGTGCGCCCTTCGAACAGAATCGCATGCAGCCCCGCGACCAGTGGCATGTAGACCCCGGACTCCTGAGACTTGGCCTTGAGCACCTTGAGCGTATTCACTCCTTCGGCCACTTCACCCAGGCGCGACACAGCCTCGTCCAGGCTCAACCCCTGACCGAGGGCGAAACCGACCTGGTAGTTGCGGCTTTTAGGCGAGGAACAGGTGACGATCAAATCGCCGACCCCGGCCAACCCCAGGAAGGTCATCGGATTGGCACCCTGGCTGACGGCAAAACGGGTCATTTCCGCCAGCGCCCGGGTAATCAGCATGCTTTTGGTGTTCTCCCCCATGCCCAGCGCCACCGCCATGCCGGCGATGATGGCATAGACGTTCTTCAGCGCCCCGCCCAGTTCCACACCGAAACGGTCGGCACTGGCGTAGACCCGGAAGGTTCGCCCATGCAGCGCGGCCTGGACCCGCTGGCACAGTTCTTCGTCTTCACTGGCGACCACGGTGGCGGTCAGCGCATGCTCGGCGATCTCGCGCGCCAGGTTCGGCCCGGAAATCACACCGATTCGAGCCTTTGGGGCGATTTCTTCGAGAATCTCGCTCATCAGCTTGAAGGTCTGGGCTTCGATCCCCTTGGTCAGGCTCACCAGCAATTTGCCGCTCAAGCGTTCGGCATGGGGCGCCAGGACCGAGCGCAGGGCGCTGGACGGCAAGGCGACGAAAAACAGGTCGCAGTCCTGCAAGGTGGCCTGCAAATCAGTCACCGGTTCAACTTCAGGGCGGATCTTGATGCCCTTGAGGTAACGCGGGTTCTCGCGATTGACCCGGATGGCCTCGGCCTGCTCCGGGTCACGCATCCATTGCCGCACCGGGTGGCCGTTCTCGGCCAGCAGATTGGCCACGGCGGTACCGAAACTCCCGCCCCCCAGGACCGCAATCGGGCGCTGTTCAGTCATATGCAATCCGTTCATCCATACCAAGTGGCAATGCCGGGCATTATACGGAGCGGCCACACCGCGACCAGCCCCGACTACAATTACCGGCAGTTGTAGGAAGCTGACCATCAATTCCTAGGAAAATGCTGTCAACGTGAATGGAAAAGTCGCTCACCTCAGTTAACATGCCGGCCATCCTTTCCCTAATCAAAGGCTGTGCCGTGTTCGTTGGCCCTTCCCGTTCAGGTTCGTCGCTCGTATTGGCGCTGTTCATCAGCCCGCCAGTGCTGGCCGACGACTTGTTCGTCGACAGTCAGCCCCTGCCCCAAGTGTTGACGGCCACGCGCCTGAAACAATCGCCGGCGGCGGTCCCCGGCAGCATGACCGTGCTGGACAGCGAATTGATCAAGGCCAGTGGCGCCCGGGACATCAGCGAACTGCTGCGCCTGGTGCCGGGCATGATGGTCGGTAATATCAGCGGGAACCAGGCCGCCGTGAACTACCACGGCACCAACGCCACCGAAGCGCGGCGCATGCAGGTGCTGATCGATGGCCGTTCGGTGTATCGCGCCGGCCTGGCCACGGTGGACTGGAGCGATATTCCAGTGGCCATGGAAGACATCGAGCGGATCGAAGTTTTCCGCGGCCCCAACACCGTCAGCTACGGCGCCAATGCACTGATGGCGGTGGTCAATATCATCACCCGCGCTCCGGCCGACAGCCACGGCACCCGCCTGAAAATCACCCGAGGCCAGCGTGGCATCAGCGACTGGTACGCCAGCCAGGGCAGCGGTTGGGAGAGCGGTGACCTGCGGCTGTCACTGTCCGGCCAGGAAGACGACGGCTTTGACAGCAACCGCACCGGCGCCGATTACCGCGACAGTCGACGCTTGAACCGTTTCAACCTGTCCGTCAGCCAGACCCTGAACGAACAGCAGAGCATCGACTGGCAACTGAACGCCAAGGACGGGACCAATCAGCGGCCTTATACCTACCGTCCAGTGTTCGCCGGGATTACGGCCGCCGGGGATAACTCCGATGTCGTCGCCAAGGACTACGCCGGTTCGCTGCGCTGGAACCTGGACCTGAACCCCAACCACAGCCTTTATGTACAAGGCTCGCTCCAGCATTGGGATCGCCAGCAGACCTGGCGCGCCTGCGATGCCGAGGTCTCCTTCAGCCCGCAGTTGACCGATCTGTGGTTGCTCAACCCTAACTACGCCGAGAAGCTGGCGCGCAATATTCCCAGCTTCACCGGCACCGGTGCGCCGCCCGGCACCCCGCAAGAACAGGCGCTGGCCAATCAGGTGCTCGATCAATGGCGCAACGGCGCCTCGCAAACCTTGTGCGGCGATATCGACCAGAGCGCCCGTGAGTCGCGCTACGACCTGGAAATCCAGGACACCCTGAGCCTGTCCGACAGCCTGCGACTGGTCACCGGGGCAAACTATCGCTACGACCGGGCCGACTCCGAGACGTACTTCAACGGCACGCTGGACGACACCACTTGGCGCCTGTTCGGCCAACTGGAGTGGCGGGCCAGCGAACATTGGCTGGTACAGGGCGGTGCGATGTTCGAAGACACCCACCTGACCGGCAGCTCGCTGACGCCGCGGGTGGCGGTCAACTACCTGATCACACCACGCCATGGCCTGCGGGCGGTGTACTCCGAGGCGGTGCGCTCGCCGGACATGTTCGAGAACAATGTCAATTGGAGTTATCAGGTCACCAACCTCAAGCCCACCGCCTTCGGCCAGAGCAGTGCCCGTTATTTTGTCCAGACCCGAGGGCCGGGAAACCTGGACCAGGAGCACATGCGCTCCCGGGAACTGGGCTACAACGGTTATTTCATGAACCTGGGGCTGAGCGTCGATGTGAAGCTGTTCCATGACGAAATCACCGGCATGATCAGCGAACCCCTGCGCAACAATCAGTACATTGCCAGCAACGCCAATGAATCACAGTTTTCCGGGGCCGAAACCCAGTTCGACTGGCGCATCACCAGCGCCGACCGCCTGCGCCTGACCTATGCCTACGTCGATGCGCTGGCCAGCAACGCCCTCGACGAACAGCCCACCGCCCGCAATAGCGGTTCGGCCGGCTGGCTGCGGGACTGGGGCCGAGGCTGGAACAGCGCGGTGTTCTATTATGGCGCCGACGACCTCAACGGCTATCGCTTTGAACGAGTCGACACCCGCCTGGCCAAACGCATTTCTTTGGGCAAGGCCAACCTGGAACTGGCGGGCATCCTGCAACAGCGTCTCGACAACCAGCCCACTACGTTTGTCGACAACCGCTACGACTCCCGTCACGTCCTGTATTTCACTGCGGAGTTGTCGTTCTAAATGTTCCGGGGTCAATCGCGCAAGACGCCCTTTCGTGGCCGCCTGCCGCTGGCGCTGTGCCTGGTGTTTGCAGGCTGGCTGGCAACGATCGAGGCCCAGGCCGCCGAGATTGTACTGACCGGCGTGCGTAACAGTCCTGGCGTGCAGTCTTTCACCCAGGCCCTGAAAGTCCTGCGCCCCGAGGACGACGTCAGGTTTACTCCGCTGGCCAGCCTGCCGGCGCCCGGCAAACTGCCACGCAATGTCCGCCTGATTTTGCTTGACCTGCCCAGCCTCGACTGGCGCCTGCAGGAAACCCACGGGCCCGCCACCCTGGTACTGCGAATCAGCCGCCAACAAGCCAGGGACCGCCTGGGCCAGACAACGCCCGATCACCTGAGCCTGTTGTGGAGCGATCCGCCGCTGACGCGGCAATTGCGCCTGATTAGCGCGATCCTTCCGCAAATGCGCAGGGTCGGCGTGCTGTTCGATGGGCACAGCGAGTTCCTGCTCAAGGAAATCCGCCAGGCAGCAACGCCGTTGGGGCTGGAGATCGTGAGTGAACGCTGGGACGACACCAGTGACAGCCGCCCTCTGCAAAAGCTGTTGGGCCGCAGCGATGTGCTGCTGGGGCTCGACGACCCCGATCTGTACAACCCCAAGACGGTAAAAAACCTGTTGCTCAGCAGCTACGCCCGGCAACGTGCGCTGATCGGGCCCAACGCCGCTTTCGTCAAGGCCGGCAGCCTGGCCAGCACCTACAGCGACCAGGAGGACTGGCTGGCAATTCTCGACGATTTGCTGGACCGACCCGCCGCCACCTGGCCCCGCACCCTGTATCCGGCCCGCTTCAAAGTCCTGAGCAACCAGCAGGTCGCCCGCTCACTGGGGATCGAGCCGATTGACGCCGAATCCGTCGCTGCACAGTTGGCCGAAGGAGAACAACGCCCATGACCTTGCGTCGCCGCTGGGACATCAATACCCGCACCCAGCTTATCGCCCTCGGCCCGGCCTTGCTGCTGACGGTGCTGTTGATCAGCTTCTTTACTTTTGTGCGAATCCAGGACCTGCGCCAGGAACTCAACCACACCGGGCAGTTGATCGCCAACCAACTGGCCCCGGCCACGGAGTATGGGGTGATATCGGGCAATAACGAGGTGCTGGAAAGCCTGCTCACCGCCACCCTGGCCACGCCTCATGTGCGTTTTCTGGAGGTGCAAGACAGCAAGGACCGGGTTGTGGTGTATGTCGAGCAGCCCGCGCAAGGCCGCAAGCATTCCCAGCAGATCGAAGTTTTCCAGGCGCCGGTTCGCCTGCAGCGCATTGCCTTGAACAATGATTTCCTGCAAGGCAACAGCATGACCATCGAGGCGCCCGATGAGGATTACCTGGGCCGGGTGATCGTCGGCATGTCCAGTGACGCCTTCAGCCAGCGGCAGCAGGAAATCCTCCTCAAGGCCGCGATCCTGGCGCTGTTCGCCCTGCTGTTCACCTTCTTGGTGGCACGTCGCCTGGCGTCCAACCTGTCCCGGCCGATCCGCGACATCGGCAACGCAGTCATGGCGATCCAGCAAGGCGACTACGGCACGCCGCTGCCCATCGTCGACGATGCCGAACTGGGGGCCTTGTCGCGGCATATCAACAATCTGGCCGACGGTCTCGAGCAAGCCAGCCGTGAACAGCACCAGGCCATGGCGCAACTGATCAAAACCCGGGAAGAAGCGGAGAAGGCCAACAGCGCCAAGTCCGAATTCCTGGCGATGATGAGCCATGAACTGCGCACCCCCATGAACGGTGTACTGGGCATGCTGCAACTGCTGGAAACCACCGAAATGACGGAGGAGCAATTCGAGTACACGGCGCTGGCCAGCGAATCCACCGAGCACCTGCTGAAAGTCATCAACGACATCCTCGACTTCTCGCGCATCGAACGCTCGGCCCTGGAGCTGGAACACATCCCGTTCAATCTGGCGGAGCTGGTCGCCAGTTGCGCCCAGTCGTTCCAGCACAGCGCCGCGCAACGCAAGCTGGGCCTGGACCTGCTGATCCCTGATGACATGCAGCCCTTACAGGTGCAAGGCGACCCGACGCGGATCCGGCAGATCCTGGTCAACCTGATCGGCAATGCCCTGAAATTCACCGAACAAGGCCGCGTCACCGTGCAATGCCAGTGGCAGGCACTGGATCACGAACTCCTGTGGTTTACCTGCACGGTGCGCGACAGCGGCATCGGGATCGCGACCGAAAGCCTGGAGCGCATGTTCGATGCCTTCCAGCAAGCCGACAGTTCGATTTCCCGGCGCTACGGTGGCACCGGCCTGGGGCTGCCGATTGCCCGCACCCTGGCTGAGCGCATGGGGGGCACATTGCGCGCCCAGAGCGAAGAAGGCCAGGGGTCGGTGTTTACCCTGGAGATCCCTCTGGCCCTGTCGAAAAAGGCACCGATAGCCCTGGCGCCAAAGCTCCCCGACGGCATCGGCAGCGGTCATGGCGAGGGCCGCAACGTGCTGCTGGTAGAAGACAATCCGGTGAACCAGACCGTGATCGAAGCCATGCTGCGCAGCCTGGGCTTCACCGTCAGCATCGCCGCCGACGGCGCCCAGGCCATCCGCAGTGCCGAAAGTCTGATTTTCGAGGCGATTCTGATGGATTGCCGGTTGCCCATCATCGATGGCTACGAAGCCACGCGACAGATCCGCCAGTTACCCGGCTGCGGCGAGGTGCCCATCATCGCTCTGACGGCCAATGCGCTACAGGGCGATCGCGAAGCCTGTCTCGCGGCGGGCATGAACGATTACCTGGCCAAACCGTTCAAAAGAGCTGATCTGCAGCAAATTCTGCAGCGCTGGGTGCGTTAGTGCAGGCGTTTCGACCATCTGCGACTGGCGTGAAAGGCGAAAGTGCGGCAGTCTTAACCACCCGAACAAGTCCCGATTGGGGCTTGAATAAAAATTTCAGTGCACAGGTGTACATTCATTTCCCGTGTGCTGTGACTTTCACTACAACGCAATAGTCTATGAGTAGGCTGTCGATTCGAGGCATGAACGCTTCGATCGGCCGGGAAGATTTGCCCCACCCTGCCGCATGGGACTATTGAGGAGCTCGCATGACCAAACAAAACGCCTTTACTCGGGAAGACCTGCTGCGCTGCAGTCGCGGTGAGCTGTTCGGCCCAGGTAACGCGCAACTGCCCGCCCCGAACATGCTGATGGTGGATCGCATCACCCATATCAGCGAAGAGGGTGGCAAGTACGGCAAAGGTGAATTGGTCGCCGAGCTGGACATCACTCCTGACCTGTGGTTTTTCGCCTGCCACTTCGAAGGTGATCCGGTGATGCCGGGCTGCCTGGGCCTGGATGCCATGTGGCAATTGGTCGGTTTCTTCCTCGGCTGGCAAGGCCTGCCAGGCCGCGGTCGCGCCCTGGGTTCGGGCGAAGTGAAGTTCTTCGGTCAGGTTCTGCCGAGCGCGAAGAAGATTACCTATAACATTCATATCAAACGCGTCCTCAAGGGCAAGCTGAACATGGCCATTGCCGATGGTTCAGTGGCTGTGGATGGTCGCGAGATCTACACCGCCGAAGGCCTTCGGGTCGGCGTTTTCACCTCCACTGACAACTTCTAAGGGTTATCCGCATGCGCCGCGTCGTTATCACTGGTCTGGGCATCGTTTCGTGCCTGGGCAATGACAAAGAGACCGTCTCCGCTAACCTGCGTGCAAGTCGCCCTGGCATCCGGTTCAATCCGGAATATGCCGAAATGGGTCTGCGTAGCCAGGTTTCCGGCTCCATTGACCTTCCCCTCGAAGAGCTGATCGATCGCAAGATCTACCGTTTCGTCGGCCATGCGGCGGCTTACGCCTACCTGGCCATGAAGGACGCCATCGCTGACTCCGGCCTGACCGAAGAGCAGGTGTCCAACCCGCGCACCGGCCTGATCGCCGGTTCCGGTGGTGCCTCGACCTTGAACCAGATGGAAGCGCTGGACATCCTGCGCGAAAAAGGCGTCAAGCGCGTCGGCCCGTACCGCGTCACTCGGACCATGAGCAGCACCGTTTCCGCCTGCCTGGCCACGCCATTCAAGATCAAGGGCCTGAACTACTCCATCGCCTCTGCCTGCGCCACCAGTGCGCACTGCATCGGTACTGCCATGGAGCAGATCCAGATGGGCAAGCAGGACATCGTGTTCGCCGGCGGTGGTGAAGAAGAACACTGGAGCCAGTCGTTCCTGTTCGACGCCATGGGCGCCCTGTCCAGCAAGCGCAACGACACCCCGGAAAAAGCTTCCCGCGCCTACGATGCCGACCGTGACGGCTTCGTCATCGCTGGCGGCGGCGGCATGGTGGTGGTCGAGGAGCTGGAACACGCTCTGGCCCGTGGCGCGAAAATCTACGCGGAAATCGTCGGCTACGGCGCCACTTCCGATGGCTATGACATGGTCGCCCCAAGCGGCGAAGGCGCCATCCGCTGCATGCAGATGGCCATGTCCACCGTCGACACGCCCATCGACTACCTGAACACCCACGGCACTTCGACCCCGGTCGGTGACGTTGCGGAAATGAAAGGCGTGCGCGAAGTGTTCGGTGCCAACGCCCCGGCCATCAGCTCCACCAAGAGCCTGTCGGGTCACTCCCTGGGCGCCGCGGGCGTTCACGAAGCGATCTACTGCATGTTGATGATGGAAGGCAACTTCATCGCCGGCTCGGCCAACATCGACGAACTGGACCCGGAAGTGGCCGACCTGCCGATCCTGACCAAGACTCGCGAAGACGCCAAGATCGACACCGTGATGAGCAACAGCTTCGGCTTCGGCGGCACCAACGCCACCCTGGTATTGAAGCGCTGGCAGGGCAAGTAAGCCCCGCCGCAACGCCACACACAAAAACGCCCCGACTGGTTCGGGGCGTTTTTTTTGGCTGCTCTGCACACCACATTCCCTGTGGATAATTCCCTTGTGGGAGCGAGCCTGCTCGCGATGAGGCCCTGACATTCAACATCTATGTTGGCTGACAGATTGCTATCGCGAGCAGGCTGGCTCTCACAGATTCAGCGCACGATAAACCGTTGCTGCGCCAGCAATCGATCGCCCTGGAACACCATGAACCGCCACTCCCCCGGCACCACTTCGTGGCTTTCGGTGAACTCGTAGGCCATCACATCCTGCGGTGCACCGGGCACCAGTTTCTGGGTGACTTCGAATTTATCGTGGCGCACGCCATCGGGGGTGCGAATGCCTGGGGTGAAATACAACAGGGTCAAAGGCTGGTCGTCAGCCACCTTGCCCGCCAAGCGGTAGCGCAAGCCAAATTTGGTGCCCAGCTTGGCCGGTACACTTTCAGTCTGCCGGATCTGCTCGTTGCTGCGGCGCAGAACCCGCTCCCCTGATTGCAGTTCGGCTTGGGGCCCTTCGAAGATACCGTACTCCACCGGGCCTTCGACACGGACTTCCGCCTGGGCCAGGCCGCAGACCGACAACAGCGCGACCAGTGCGCTTGAACGGGTGAGGTGCATAGTGCGCTCCTTGATTGTGATGAGCGCGAGGGTATGACGCGGCGGTGACAGGCTGATGACAAGGCGATGGTCACCTTGTGCACTGAGAGCTTCTGTGGGAGCAAAGCTTGCTCGCGCTGCAGGCGCCCTCAATTGCGAAATTGCAATACCTTCATTGCGGGCAAGCCTTGCTCCCACACAACACCGCCAGGAAATTATCCCGAGCTACGTTCTTCGCCACCTCTTCCGGCAACGCATCCAGGAACGGATCGAAGCTGCGTAATTCCTTACCGACATTGTCGAAACGCCCCACTACATCCGACCCCAACATAAAACGCTCCGGGAAGCGCTCCACCAGCTTGAGCCACGCCTCGCGGGGTTTGCCCGCCTCGTCCAGCAGGTAAGGCGTGAGCACGCTCCAGGACAGGTCGATGTACAGGTTCGGATAGGTCTCCAGCATCCGGGTCAGTGTCGGCAACAGAAAATCCAGCCGCGTCTGGTGACGATGGATCTCCATGCTGGTGCCGGCATGGGCCCAAATGAACCGCGTGTGGGGATGGTTGCGCAACGGCTCTTCAATTTCCGGCAAATACAGCGCGTTTTTCTCACGCTTGGAGGTGATGTTGGAGTGCAGCAGCACCGGCAGATCGTTCTCCGCCGCCAGGTGATAGATCCGCGTCATGGCCTCGTTGTTGGCCCGCGGGGTGTCCCCCGACGTCAGTGCCGTCAGGTCGTCATGGCGGGTGAACACCTCACCAATGCCTTGCCACAAACCCGGATACAGATCGAGCATGCGCTGGATGTGCATGGCGGAGTTTTTGTCGTTGGGGTTGAAACCGGACAAAAAAGGATGAAAGTGCTGGCGTTGTTCAGCGGTCAACTTGCTCACCGCCGCCGCGACAATTACATCGGTGGCGCTGTACCAATAGGCGTCCGCATCGTCACCGGCGTAGTAACGCGGGCGCTTGGGCTCATCCTCATGCCATTTCTTGGCCACCGGTATGCCTGAAATCATCACATGCTCGATGCGATTGTCGGCCATCGCCTTCAGTAACTCGGGCATGCCGGCGGTTTCCTGAAAGAAATCGACGTAATGCAGGTGTGCATCGCTGTAGGCATATTCGCGGGCCATGACGCCACTGCTCGAAACGGCCAGCAGCCAGGCGAAGATCAGACGGGTCATGGGCACGGGCGGACTCCAGAAAGTTATGAACAGGATAGACCCCGACCGTCGCGTCCGGGTTCACGGCGCATGTGCCGTCAGTTGTCACGGCGGGTTATGCTTTGCCCATCCGTTGCTCAACCTGGAAGACATCATGATCACGCCCCTGACCATTCGCCCACGCGCAGAAGATGTGGAAGGCCAGCCGATTCTTCGCCCGCTGCCGTCCGCCAAGTGTCGCAGCGTCGGACCGTTCGTTTTTTTCGACCACATGCTGCAAACCTCCTACAAAGCCGGTCAAGGCATGAACATTCGTCAGCATCCCCATATCGGGTTGTCGACCCTCACCTATCTGTTCGAAGGGCAGCTCCAGCACAAGGACAGCCTTGGCTCCGATCAAGTGGTGGACGCCGGGGACGTCAGCTGGATGACGTCGGGCAGCGCCATCGCCCATGTCGAGCGCACGCCCGAATCACTGCTGGGCAGCGACTTCGTCATGCACGGCTTGCAAGTCTGGTTGGCCTCGCCCCAATCCCACGAACAGGGGCCTGGACACTACAGCCATCATCCGGCGCACACCCTGCCGGTCAGCGATAACCTGGGGGTAAAGATCCGGATGATCGCCGGGTCGGGTTTTTGCCTGGAATCACCGGTGCCGACGCTGTCCCCGACCCTGTACGCCGAACTGAACCTGCAAACCGCAACGACCCTGCTGATTCCCACCGAGCATGAAGAGCGGGCACTGTATGTGCTCAGCGGCGAGGCGCAGCTGGACGGTAAACCGCTGGAGCGCCACTCGTTGGTGGTGCTCCCGGCCGGGGAACAAATGACACTGTTCGCCGACAGCGACTGCCATGCGGTGCTGTTCGGCGGCGCGCCGCTGGATGGGCCACGTCGGATCAACTGGAATTTCGTCTCCAGTGATCCGGCGCGAATAGACGAAGCCCGCCGGCGTTGGGCGGCCGGGGACTGGCCGACCGTGCCGGGGGAAAGTGAGCGGATCGAATTGCCCTGAATTCAGCGGTGTCTGACAGGCCGCCATCGCGAGCAGGCTCGCTCCCACACTGGATCGTTGCCATTCGCAAATGGCGCGAACACCTCGGTCAAATGTGGGAGCGAGCCTGCTCGCGATAGCAGTCTGGCAGGCGACAGCCTATTCAGCACCAGGCCCGATCTCAGCCCCTGAGCACTTCATCCAGCAAATTATGCATCGACCGGAACGCCCGTGCGGCAACCTTGGCGTCGTACATCATCTTGCCCGGGACATTGGCCTGTGGATCGGTGAACGAATGCACCGCACCACCGTAGCTCAGCAGTTGCCAATCCACCCCGGCGGCGTTCATTTCGTCTTCGAAAGCCGGCAGTTGCTCCTTGGGCACCAATGGGTCCGAGGCGCCATGCATGACCAGCACCGCCCCCTTGATGTTCTGCGCATCCGCCGGATTGGGTGTGTCCAGGGTGCCATGGAACGAAATAGCGGCCTTCAACGGTGCGCCTGTGCGTGCTAGCTCCAGGGAGCAGCAGCCGCCGAAGCAGAAACCGAACGTAGCAAGTCTCGACGCATCGACCTGCGCCTCACTCTGACTTTGCAGTTGCTCGAATGCCGCCTGCATGCGCTTGCGCAACAAGGCACGATCATTCTTGAGCGGCATCATCGCAGCCCCGGCTTCATCGGCATTGGTCGGGCGCACGTCCTGGCCGTAAAGATCGGCGATCAACACAACATAGCCGTTGGCCGCCACTGACCTGGCGATTTCCTCGGCCCCTGCCCCTACGCCCATCCAATTGGGCGCCATCAGCAAACCCGGGCGCGAGCCCTGCTGGCTAACGTCGAAGGCCAGGCGGCCCTCATAGGTTCGACCATCGATCTGATACTCCAGCGAACTAACCGTAACCTGACTCATGACGGACTCCTCTTGAAACGGAACACCAGAAATGAAAAAACCCGCCGAAGCGGGTTTTTCCTGCACTTGATTAAGCTGACAGTTCAACCAACAGCTTGTTCAGGCGGCGCACATAGGCCGCCGGGTCCTTCAGGCTGTCACCCGCCGCCAGGGCGGCCTGATCGAACAGGATGTGCGACAGGTCGCCGAAACGCTCTTCGCTCTGCTCGTTGTCGAGCTTATCCACCAGCGGGTGAGCCGGGTTGAATTCGAAGATCGGCTTGGAGTCCGGGACTTTCTGGCCGCTGGCTTCAAGGATCTGCCGCATCTGCAAGCCCAGGTCCTGTTCACCGATGGCC
Organism: Pseudomonas sp. JL2; assembly: GCF_031570495.1. Classification (NCBI taxonomy): domain Bacteria; kingdom Pseudomonadati; phylum Pseudomonadota; class Gammaproteobacteria; order Pseudomonadales; family Pseudomonadaceae; genus Pseudomonas; species Pseudomonas sp. JL2. The sequence continues at coordinate 4,064 of NZ_JAKUDH010000004.1, read as the reverse complement.
AGGATCGCCGGGGAGTCCGTCAGGCGGTGAGAAACCCGCACTTCGCTGACGGCATCGCCCAGGGCAGTCTTGATCCGCTCAACCAGGCCTTCCTTGCTCTTGGCAACTTCTTCGGCGGCTTTCTTGTCTTCTTCCGAATCCAGGTTACCCAGGTCCAGATCACCACGGGCCACGTCGACAAAGCTCTTGCCGTCGAACTCGCTGAGGTAGCTCATCAGCCATTCGTCGATGCGGTCGGTCAGCAGCAGCACTTCGATGCCTTTCTTGCGGAAAACTTCCAGGTGCGGGCTGTTCTTGACCTGTGCATAAGTTTCACCGGTCAGGTAGTAGATCTTGTCCTGACCTTCCTTGGCGCGGGCCAGATAATCGGCCAGACCAACGATCTGTTCGCCATCGTCACCCTGGGTCGAAGCAAAGCGCAGCAGGCCAGCGATTTTTTCTTTGTTGGCGAAGTCCTCGGCAGGGCCTTCCTTCATCACCTGGCCGAAGTTCTTCCAGAAGCTCTTGTACTGCTCGGGCTCGTTTTTCGCCAGTTTTTCCAGCATGTCCAGAACACGCTTGGTCAGCGCCGACTTCATGGAGTCAATGATCGGGTCTTTCTGCAGGATTTCCCGCGAAACGTTCAGGGACAGGTCATTGGAATCGACCACGCCCTTGATGAAACGCAGGTACAGCGGCAGGAACGATTCGGCCTGGTCCATCACGAACACACGCTGCACGTACAGCTTCAGGCCGCGTGGTGCTTCGCGCTGGTACAGGTCGAACGGCGCACGGGCCGGCACGTACAACAGCGAGTTGTACTCCAGCTTGCCTTCGACCTTGTTGTGGCTCCAGCTCAGCGGGTTCTCGTAGTCATGGGCGACGTGCTTGTAGAACTCCTGGTATTCCTCGTCCTTCACCTCAGTGCGCGGACGGGTCCACAGGGCACTGGCGCGGTTGACGGTTTCCCATTCCACTTCGGGCTTTTCTTCGCCTTCGGCAGCGGCGACTTCCTTCGGCAGCTCGATCGGCAACGCGATATGGTCGGAGTACTTCTTGATGATGTTGCGCAGGCGCCAGCCATCGGCGAACTCGTCTTCACCGGACTTGAGGTGCAGCACAATGCGGGTACCGCGATCAGCCTTGTCGACGGTGGCGACTTCAAACTCGCCCTCGCCCTTGGACGACCAATGCACGCCTTCGCTCGCAGCGAGGCCGGCACGACGGCTGAACACTTCCACCTGATCAGCGACGATAAACGCGGAATAGAAACCGACACCGAACTGGCCAATGAGGTGGGAGTCTTTTTTCTGGTCGCCGGAGAGGTTCTTCATGAAATCGGCGGTGCCGGACTTGGCGATGGTGCCCAGGTGAGTGATCACCTCTTCGCGACTCATGCCGATGCCGTTGTCTTCGAGGGTGACGGTCTTGGCGTCCTTGTCGAAGCTCACGCGGATTTTCAGTTCGGCGCCGCCTTCCAGCAACTCTGGCTTGGACAGGGCTTCGAAACGTAATTTGTCGACAGCGTCAGAGGCGTTCGAAATCAGCTCGCGAAGGAAAATTTCCTTATTCGAATACAGCGAGTGAATCATCAGGTGCAGCAGTTGCTTCACCTCGGTCTGGAAGCCCAGGGTTTCCTTTTGAGTTTCCACGCTCATGGTCATCAAACTCCAAGTGGATGGTGGTGTCCGCCTCGCAGAGATTGGCGGCGGGATGTCCTCAAGGTGGGGGCAACGCTGATGATTTCAAGGGCTATGCGCTTTTGAAGACTCCTGAATCTTGAAATGCGCCCGGGCGGTGGCAATGGGTTCGGCCTCTAGATCCTGCCAGGCGGTGATCGCAACATTGGCTACCCGGCGCCCCTGCCGCCAGACCTGGCATCTGGCATAAGTGTCGCGAAACTGCCCGGCGCGCAGGTAATCCAGGGAGAAATCGATGATTTTCGGCACGCCCGTCGCACGGGTGGCAATCAACAGATACACCGCGGCCGACAACTCCATGAAACCGGCGATGACGCCGCCGTGGATGGCCGGCAATAAAGGGTTACCAATGTTGTCCTGGTTGGCCGGCAGGCGAAACAGCAGCTCCTCGCCCTGACGCGAGCATTCCACGCCGATCAACCGCGCATAAGGAATCGAGGCCAGCAGCAGCGCGTAGTCGCCCCGCTCGCAGGCGTGGCGCAGTTGTTCCTGAGTGATATCGCTCATGGCTTGTCTACGGCAGCCATCGGGCCACCCCTTTTGATTCCCTTGGCGTGCTGGCCCAGGCGCATGAAGGTGCCCACCACATGGGCGATGGGTTGTTCGGGGTCGTCCTGATAGGCAAATCCACGGCTGAAGATCACGTCCTGAGTGACCCGATAGCATTGGGCAAAGCCATAGACGTCCTTGTTCGGCTCAGCGGCGTGCATGTAGTCGATGCGCAGATCCAGGGTCGGACAGACCTCGAACTGCGGCAACACGCACAACGTCGACATGCCACACGCCGTGTCCATCAATGAGGTCAACGCGCCACCATGGATGATGCCCGTAAGGGGGTTGCCGACGATCTGGGGGCTGTAAGGCAGGATCACGGTCAGCCCCTCGGGACTGGCACTGTGCAACTTCAAGCCCAGCACCTGACAATGTCGCAGTGCGGACAGAAAGCGTGTCGCACGCTCAAAAACGGGGTCTTGCGCCATTGGATTTAACGCCTTTATTAATGAGCAGTCGCGGTAACGAGCATGCCCTGTAAAGTTCCGTTCCCATGCAAAGTTATATATCTGTAGCAAAAGAGGAACTTAATCCAAGGGGGGGCGTTCAAAAGGCCAGTAGTTATTTCCATAAGGAGAAACACCCCATGCGTAAGACTTTAGCTATTGCCTTGATGTTGGCCGCCTCCCTCGGTCTCGCTGCCTGCGATAAAAAATCCGAGGACAAAGCTCAAGATGCCGCCGAACACTCTGAGCAAGCTCAGGAAAAAATGAACGAAGCACAGGATAAAGTGAACGACGCAGCGAAAGAAAACGCCGAAGCCGCCAAAGATCAGGCCGAATCGAACGAAGCTGCTACACAGGAACAAGCACCTGCAACAGCGCCCGCCACCGCACCAGCTACCAACTGATACGGTTTGGGCTTAAAAGAAACCCGCCTGGCGCGGGTTTTCTTTTGTCTGCAATTTGGTAGTGACCGTCCTGTCAGGCCGGGTCCTTGCTTATATCAGGCAATGGCGCTTCGGTGGGGGTGTAAACCATGACCTGCAGCACGTCGGAATGAAACTCCCGGCGGTACAGCACCAACACCACGCCTGCACTCATCAACATGAACAACCAGGGGCTGACGAACCACGCCAACATGGTCATGCCGAAATAATAAGCGCGCAGGCCAAAATTGAACTGGTTGGCCGCCATGGAGATCACCCGCGCCGCCCTGAGCGCGAAGGCCTTGCGTTCCTGCGCCGATACATGTCGCTCGCCGATCATTGGCGCCGATCCCACCAGAACCGCCGCGAAGTTGTATTGGCGCATGCACCAGCTGAAGGTGAAGAAGGCATACACAAACACCAGCGCCAGGCACAGCAACTTGGCCTCGGACATGCCTTGGGACGCCTGCTGCACCATCGGCAAGTCGGCCAACAACGACACCGCACGATCGGACGCCCCAAGCACCGTCAGGATGCCCGCCAGGATGATCAGCGTGCTTGAGGCGAAGAAGGACGCGTTGCGCTCCAGGTTGCCGATCACGCTGGCGTCGGCGATACGGTTTTCGCGCAGCAACATGCGGCGCATCCAGTCTTCGCGATACAAGTGCATGACGCTGGCCAGACAGGCCGTATCGCGGGCTTTCAACGACGCATAACGGGTGTAGCCGCCCCAGCAGACGACGAACCAGACCGCGGCCAGAAGATGGATCAGATTGGCTTGGATGAATGACATGTAATTCCTTATCTGACGAAGAACATGGAGCAGCTTGCGATTGACCCTGCTCAGTCCACAGGGCCGGCACAAGCCTTTCAAGACAATGCTTCGACGTTAGTCCAAGGAAAAAGACACTGCACCCGCGCCATAAAAATCTATGGTCACCCCCATTTTTGCAATACTGATTAAT
>NZ_JAKUDH010000039.1:0-27681 GCF_031570495.1 Pseudomonas sp. JL2 | reverse complement strand
TTTCGACTGCGCCGGAAGTGGGGCGAATTATAGACGTCCAGGATTTGCCGTCAACACCTATTTTCATATTTCTGTCACAACAGCCAAAAGCCCCCCGCAAACACAGAGGCCGGTGTCCAAAGACACCGGCCTCTTCATCTACCTACCGCTTACAAGCTCGGGAAGGCGAACTGTGACGCCTCGTGGCTGGCACGCTGCGGCCAGCGCTGGGTAATAGCCTTGCGACGGGTATAGAAGCGCACCCCGTCCGGACCATAGGCATGCAGATCGCCGAACAGCGAACGCTTCCACCCACCGAAGCTGTGGTAGGCCACGGGCACCGGCAAAGGAACGTTGACGCCTACCATGCCGACTTCAATTTCATCGCAGAACAACCGCGCCGCCTCACCATCACGGGTAAAGATGCATGTGCCGTTGCCATACTCGTGATCGTTGATCAGTTGCATCGCCTCTTCCAGGCTGTTGACCCGGACGATGCACAGCACCGGCCCGAAAATCTCTTCTTTATAGATGCGCATCTCAGGCGTCACGCGATCAAACAGGCAGCCGCCCAGGAAGAATCCCTCCTCATGCCCGGCCACGCTCAAACCGCGACCATCGACAACCAGCGACGCACCCGCCGATACGCCATCTTCTATATAGCCGCTGACCTTGTCGCGATGCTGACCGGTCACCAATGGTCCCATGTCCAGTCCGCACGACGTACCCGCGCCGATTTTCAGCGACTGGATCTGCGGCACCAGCTTGGCGACCAGCGCATCCGCCACCTGATCGCCCACACACACCGCCACGGAGATCGCCATGCAGCGTTCGCCGCACGAACCGTAGGCCGCCCCCATCAGCGCACTGACGGCGTTATCCAGATCCGCATCCGGCATCAAGACCGCATGGTTCTTCGCCCCACCCAGTGCCTGCACGCGTTTGCCGCGCCGGGTGCCTTCGGCATAGATGTATTCGGCAATCGGCGTGGAGCCGACAAAACTCAGCGCCTTCACCTCCGGCGCTTCGATCAGTGCGTCCACTGCAGCTTTGTCGCCATGCACCACGCTCAACACGCCTTTGGGCAGCCCGGCTTCCAGAAGCAATTGGGCGATCAGCAACGTCGAACTCGGGTCACGCTCGGACGGTTTGAGGATGAAGCAGTTGCCACAAACGATCGCCAGCGGGTACATCCACAGCGGCACCATCGCCGGGAAGTTGAATGGCGTGATGCCCGCCACCACGCCCAAGGGCTGGAAGTCTGACCACGCGTCGATGTTCGGTCCTACGTTACGGCTGTATTCGCCCTTCAGAATTTCCGGTGCCGCGCAGGCGAATTCAACGTTCTCGATGCCGCGCTTAAGCTCTCCAGCCGCGTCTTCCAGGGTCTTGCCGTGCTCTTCGCTGATCAACTGGGCGATGCGCGACTCGTTCTGCTCCAACAACTGCTTGAACCGGAACATTACCTGCGCTCGTTTGGCCGCCGGTGTGTTGCGCCAGGCAGGGAAAGCCGCCTTGGCGGCGTCGATAGCTTGCTGAACCGTCGCACGATCGGCCAGTGGCACCTTATGAATCGCCTGGCCGGTGGAAGGGTTGAACACGTCGGCGGTACGAGCGCTGTCGCTCAACAGTTCGCCATTGATCAAATGCGCAATGAGGCTCATGGGGACTCCAGAATGTTATCCACAGGCGCCCGCTGCCGGACGCCCGTATTGAAAGCTATATAGAGGGACGCGTCAGTCGAGTTTGTTCAGCACTTCACCGACCGCATCGAACAAGCGATCCAGATCCTGTGGCTTGCTGTTGAACGTTGGCCCGAATTGCAGGGTGTCACCGCCGAAACGCACGTAGAACCCCTTTTTCCACAACGCCATGCCGGCCTCGAACGGGCGCACGATCGCATCGCCATCGCGGGGCGCAATCTGGACTGCCCCGGCCAGGCCATAGTTGCGGATGTCGATGATGTTCTTCGCCCCCTTCAGGCCATGCAAGGCCTTCTCGAAATGCGGAGCCACCTCGGCCACGCTTTGTACAAGGTTTTCCTTTTGCAGCAGATCCAGTGCCGCCAAGCCTGCCGCGCATGCCACCGGATGCGCCGAATAGGTGTAGCCATGGGGGAATTCCACTGCGTACTCAGGCGTCGGCTGGTTCATGAACGTCTGGTAGATCTCGGAGCTGGCAATTACCGCGCCCATGGGGATCGCGCCATTGGTAACCTGCTTGGCAATGCACATGAGATCCGGGGTCACGCCGAAACTATCGGCACCGAACATCGAACCGGTGCGGCCGAACCCGGTGATGACCTCGTCGAACACCAACAAGATGCTGTGCTGATCGCAGATTTCCCGCAGGCGCTTGAGATAACCCTCAGGCGGCACCAGTACGCCAGCGGAGCCGGCCATCGGTTCAACAAACACCGCGGCGATGTTGGAGGCATCGTGCAGTTCGATCAGCTTCAACAGCTCATCGGCCAAGGCGATACCACCCTCTTTTGGCATGCCACGGGAATAGGCATTGCTTGCCAGCAACGTGTGGGGCAAGTGATCGACGTCCATCATCGCCTGGCCGAACAACTTGCGGTTGCCGCTGACGCCGCCCAGGCTGGTACCGGAGATATTCACGCCATGGTAACCACGAGCACGGCCGATCATCTTGGTCTTGGTCGCCTGGCCCTTGAGACGCCAGTAGGCGCGGACCATTTTCACTGCGGTATCGGCACACTCGGAACCGGAGTCGGTGAAAAACACATGGTTGAGGTTGCCCGGTGTCAGGCTGGTGATTTTTTCTGCCAGCTGGAACGACAGCGGGTGGCCGTACTGGAAGCCCGGCGAGTAGTCGAGGGTGCCCAGCTGTTTGGCGACTGCTTCCTGGATTTCCTTGCGGGTGTGCCCGGCGCCGCACGTCCACAGGCCCGACAGCGAGTCGTAGACCTTGCGCCCTTTGTCATCCACCAGCCAACTGCCTTCGGCGGCGACGATCAGACGTGGATCGCGCTGGAAGTTGCGGTTGGCGGTGTAAGGCATCCAGTGGGCATCAAGCTTGAGCTGGCTGGCCAGGGAGCCGGCAGCATGTTCGGGCATGTTCATCGACAGAACCTCGCAGGAGAGAAGCGACAGGGATCCAAAGGCGTTCTTGCAGCTAACTTGCCACGGCGATAAAGTCGATGAAATCCAACTTTTCTAACCTTCAGTCAGCGGATCACTAAACTATGAGCGCGCGTCGTCCCGATCCGCTGGCCCAAGTCAGCGACTTTGATATTCGTCTGTTGCGCATTTTTCGCAGCGTGGTGGAGTGCGGTGGATTCTCCGCAGCGGAGACGGTGCTTGGGATCGGTCGCTCCGCCATCAGCCAGCAGATGAGCGACCTTGAGCAGCGTCTTGGCCTACGATTGTGCCAGCGCGGACGGGCGGGCTTTTCCCTGACGGAGGAAGGCCGCGAGGTCTATCAATCAGCGTTGCAGCTATTAAGTGCACTGGAAAGCTTTCGCACCGAAGTCAACGGCCTGCATCAACACTTGCGCGGCGAATTGATCATTGGCCTGACCGATAATCTCGTCACCCTGCCCCACATGCGCATCACCCATGCCCTGGCCCAATTGAAGGAACGCGGTCCAGACGTGCAGATTCAGATTCGCATGATCGCTCCCAACGAAGTCGAGCAAGGCGTACTCGACGGCCGATTGCATGTCGGCGTGGTGCCTCAGGCCAGTGCCCTTTCCGGGCTGGAGTATCAACCGCTCTACAGCGAACGTTCGCTGTTGTATTGCGCAGTCGGGCATCCGTTGTTTTATGTGGATGACCAACAACTGGACGACGCTCGCCTCAACAGCCAGGATGCCATCGCACCGACCTTCCGCCTGCCAGCCGAGATCCAGGCCCATTACCAGGCACTCAATTGCACTGCCAGTGCTTCGGACCGCGAAGGCATGGCGTTCCTGATTCTTACAGGGCGCTACATCGGTTACCTGCCGGATCATTACGCCAGCCTGTGGGTCCAGCAGGGACGGTTGCGCGCCCTCAAACCCACGGCCCGTTTCTATGATTTGAGCCTGGCGTCAGTCACGCGCAAGGGGCGTCGGCCTCATCTGGTGCTGGAGAGCTTTCTCCAGAGCCTGGCGGCAACCCGCTAACCCTTGGTCCGACATTGGCTGGGTTAGCCTGCCCCCAGCGAAAGGCTTTTAGCATGATGGCACTTGTCGGATCGCTGCCGGTGCGCTATCAACGCATTTGCTTGCCCCACAGACCCAGCCCGGAAACGCCCATGACCTTTGAAGTCCCTGCCCACGGTGGCAAGCCCACCAGCCGCATTCGTCAAAAAAACGAAGAGACCATCCTCAAGGCCGCCGAAGATGAATTCGCCCGTCACGGGTTCAAAGGCACCAGCATGAATGCCATTGCCTTGAAGGCCGGGCTGCCCAAGGCGAACCTGCATTATTACTTCACCAACAAGCTTGGGTTGTACGTGGCGGTGCTGAGCAACATCATCGAATTGTGGGACAGCACCTTTAATACCCTCACCGCCGAGGATGATCCGGCCGAAGCCCTGACTCGCTACATCCGCGCCAAAATGGAGTTCTCCCGCCGCCATCCCCAGGCGTCCCGGCTTTTCGCCATGGAAGTGATCAGCGGCGGTGAATGCCTGACTGAGTATTTCAACCAGGATTATCGCACCTGGTTCAACGGCCGCGCGGCAGTGTTCCAGGCCTGGATCGATGCCGGCAAAATGGACCCGATCGACCCCGTGCACCTGATCTTTCTATTGTGGGGAAGTACTCAGCATTACGCCGACTTCGCCACCCAGATCTGCCGCGTGACCGGTCGCAGCAAGCTGACCAAGCAGGACATGATCGATGCCGGCGACAACCTGATCCGCATCATTCTCAAGGGCTGCGGCCTGAAACCAACCTTTTAAGACGCTCATGCCTTTTACCCTCACCGGCTTTTGTGAATACCGCGAAGAGATTCGCAAAAGCCGCTTCATCACCCTCGCCGCCCCTATCACCAGCCCTGCCGACGCCGTGGCCTTTATAGAGCAGCACAGCGATCTGAACGCCACACACAACTGCTGGGCCTGGAAACTCGGCGACCAATACCGCAGCAACGACGACGGCGAACCGGGTGGCACCGCCGGGCGGCCGATCCTGGCGGCCATCGAAGCCCAGGCTTGCGATCAGGTCGTGGTGCTGGTGATCCGTTGGTACGGTGGAATCCAGTTGGGCACCGGAGGCTTGGCCCGGGCCTATGGCGGGGGCGCGAACAAATGCCTGCAAAACGCCGAGAAGGTTGAGTTGATCAGCCGTGTGGCGCTGCGCTGCACCTGCGGTTTCGCGGAACTGGCCCTGGTGAAACTGCGGGTCGCCGAGTGCGGCGGGCTGGTGAACACAGAAAGCTTTACAGCCAATGGCGTGGACTTGCAGGTGGCCGTGGGTGAAACGCAGATCGAAACATTGCAAAAGCAATTGGCGGACCTGAGCCGTGGACGGATTCTGCTGGCCCGTTGAGCGCGAGGGGGTCTGCGACTTTTCAGGGCAAACGCCATCGTGCGACTTGCCCACATCCACTGTGCACCCGACTGTGGATAACCTGAGCACATTCCGCTGTAACCCTTCTGTCATGCGGCTTTGCGGCCGTTGTTCGTTTTTTGATCAAAGCACTGTTTTCTGTACGAATTCTTCAGCAAAACAAATGCTTGCGAGGTTTTATCACCTTTAGAAGAAAGCCGGGCGCTGGTTATGCCAGACCTTCAGGCTTGCGCACAATAACTGTGGAACATCCTGTGGATAACCCGTTCATGGCTCACGCCGTCCCATGAAAGGCATGGCTCGCAGCCGCCTGATCATTTTTTAACCACCCGTTTCGGGGCACAAACAGCGCCTCTATCACCTGCTCGCCCCATTGCGGTGCCCTATCCACAGCGAGGGTGTTGGCGGGTAAGCCAAGCCGATAGGCAAAGCGCGGGGCTCGCTGACATTTCCTGACCTACTGGCCAGGAAATTGCTTTATCCACAGGCATTCATGTCCCCTGACCCGAGCCTGTCATGTCCGACCTCGATTCCATCCCGCGCCTGCAATTGCGCAAGATCAGCAAACGCTACCCAGGTTGCCTGGCCAATGACGCCATCGACCTGAGTATCCAGCCCGGCGAGATCCACGCGCTGCTCGGCGAAAACGGTGCTGGCAAAAGCACCCTGATGAAGATTATCTACGGCGTTACCCACGCCGATTCGGGCGAGGTGATCTGGCAAGGCCAACGGGTCGACCTGCGCAACCCGGCCCAGGCCCGCAGCCTGGGCATCGGTATGGTGTTCCAGCATTTCTCGCTGTTTGAAACCCTTACCGTGGCGCAGAACATCGCCCTGGCCATGGGCGCGGCAGCCGGCACACCGGCGCAACTGGAGCCGCGAATCCGCGAAGTTTCCCAACGCTACGGCATGGCCCTGGAGCCGCAGCGGTTGGTCCACAGCCTGTCGATTGGCGAACGTCAACGGGTGGAGATCATTCGTTGCTTGATGCAGGACATCCGTCTGCTGATTCTCGATGAACCCACCTCGGTGCTGACGCCCCAGGAAGCCGAAGAACTGTTCGTGACCCTGCGGCGTCTGGCGAGCGAAGGCTGCAGCATTTTGTTCATCAGCCACAAGTTGGGCGAGGTCCGCGCGTTGTGCCACAGCGCGACGGTGCTGCGCGGCGGACGGGTGTCAGGGCATTGCACACCAGCGCAGTGCTCGGACCGGGAACTGGCGCAGTTGATGGTCGGCGAAGCGGCCGGGCTGATCGCGGACTATCCCAAGGTCAGCGCAGACAAAGCGTTCCTTGAGATCCACAAACTGTCATGGCCAAACCCAGACCCGTTCGGTTGCTCGTTACGGGATATAGACCTTGAGGTACGCAGCGGCGAAATCGTCGGTATCGCCGGAGTGGCGGGGAATGGGCAGGACGAGTGGCTGGCATTACTCAGCGGTGAAACGCAACTGCCCCGCCACAAAGGCGAGACGATCAGGTTCGATGGGCAACCGGTGGCGCATCTGCGCCCCAATGCCCGGCGCCGCCTCGGGCTGGCATTTGTTCCAGCCGAACGCCTGGGCCACGGCGCCGTGCCGCAATTGAGCCTGGCGGATAACGCCCTGCTCAGCGCCTTCCAACAAGGACTGATCCGTTGCGGCCTGATTCAACGGCGCAAGGTCGAGCACCTGGCCGAGGAGATTATCCGTCGTTTTGGGGTGAAGACGCCCGACACCAGAACCCCGGCGCGCAGCCTCTCGGGGGGCAACCTGCAAAAATTCATCCTCGGTCGGGAAATCCTTCAACAGCCCAGGCTGCTGGTGGCGGCGCATCCGACCTGGGGCGTAGACGTCGGCGCAGCGGCGACCATCCACAGGGCCCTGATTGCCTTGCGCGATGCGGGTGCCGCCATCCTGGTGATCTCCGAAGACCTCGACGAACTGTTCCAGATCAGCGACCGCCTCGGCGCTTTGTGTGGCGGGCGTTTGTCCGCCTTGAGGCCCACTGTCCAAACCCGGCTTAGCGACGTCGGCGGCTGGATGGCCGGCCAGTTCGACGCCCCTCAATCCCCTGATCCCGCGACGGTCTAACGGAGTTTTTATGCTGCTGTCTCTTGAACCCCGCGGCCAACAATCGCGCCTGATGCTCTGGTGCTCGCCGCTGCTGGCCGCCGTATTGACCCTGGGCTGTGGCTCGCTGCTGTTCGCCGTCCTGGGGCATGATCCGTTGCAAACCTTGTACACCTTGTTGATAGCCCCGATCAGTGATCTATACGGTGTGTCCGAATGGCTGGTCAAAGCCTTGCCGATCCTGCTCTGCGCCCTCGGCCTGGCGGTGGCCTACCAGGCACGAATCTGGAACATTGGCGCCGAGGGACAATTGCTATTGGGCGCCCTGGCCGGCAGCGCCGTCGCGGTGAACATCATCGGCATGCAAAGCCGCTGGGCACTGGTGCTGATTCTGCTGACCGGCACCCTCGCCGGTGCCGCCTGGGCCGGGCTCACGGCGTGGCTACGCACGCGCTTCAATGCCAATGAAATCCTGACCAGCATCATGCTCAATTACATCGCACTTAACCTGCTGCTGTTCTGCGTTCACGGACCGCTGAAAGACCCGGCCGGGTTCAACTTTCCGGAGTCGGCGATGTTCGGCGATGCCAGTCGCCTGCCATTGCTGGTGGAAGACGGGCGGCTTCATGCCGGGTTGTATTTCGCCCTACTGGCACTGGTGGCGGTCTGGGTGTTGCTGCAGAAAAGTTTTGTCGGGTTTCAGATCAAAGTGCTGGGCCTGGACGCTCGGGCCGCCGGCTTCGCCGGCTTTCGCCAGAAGCCGTTGGTGTGGTTGGCGCTGTTGATCAGCGGTGCACTGGCCGGGCTCGCCGGTGTCTGCGAAGTGACCGGGCCAATCGGCCAACTGGTGCCGCAAGTGTCACCGGGCTACGGCTATGCGGCGATTACCGTGGCGTTCCTGGGACGTCTGAATCCCATCGGCATTCTGTTCGCCAGCCTGTTGATGGCCTTGTTGTACATCGGCGGCGAAAGCGCGCAGATGTCGCTGAACCTTCCCCAGGCAATCACCCAGCTGTTCCAGGGCATGATGCTGTTTTTCCTGTTGGCCTGCGACGTACTGATCCTGTATCGGCCGCGCCTGAACCTGCGCTGGGCCCGGCGCACCCGGACCACCGCCGTACAGGCAGGAGCGCTGTGATGGATATCGACCTGTTGAGCAATATTTTCTACGCCATGATCCGTTGCGGCACACCGTTGCTGCTGGTGGCTCTGGGTGAGCTGATCTGCGAGAAAAGTGGTGTTTTGAACCTGGGCCAGGAAGGCATGATGCTGTTCGGCGCGGTGATCGGTTTTATCGTCGCGTTCAACAGCGGCAACCTGTGGCTTGGCGTGCTGCTGGCGATGGCCGCCGGGATGCTGTTGTCGGCGCTGTTCGCGTTGGTAGCGCTGGTGTTCAATGCCAATCAAGTGGCCACCGGGTTGGCGCTGACGATTTTCGGCGTGGGGCTATCGAGTTTTGTCGGCGCGGCCTGGGTCGGCAAGCCGCTGGCGGGGTTCGAGCCGCTGGCGATTCCCTACTTGAGCGACATCCCGTTGATCGGGCGGATGCTGTTTGCCCAGGATCTGCTGGTGTACCTGTCTTTTGCACTGTTCGCCCTGGTGGCCTGGGTGATTGTGAAAAGTCGCGTTGGGCTGATTATCCAGGCGGTGGGGGAAAATCCCGATGCCGCCAGTGCCATGGGCCTGCCGGTGTTGCGGGTGCGGACCCTGGCGGTGCTGTTCGGCGGTGCCATGGCCGGGCTGGCGGGTGCCTATCTGTCGCTGGCTTACACGCCGATGTGGGCCGAAAACATGAGCGCCGGGCGCGGCTGGATCGCCCTGGCGCTGGTAGTGTTCGCCAGTTGGCGAGTCTGGCGCCTGCTGCTGGGCGCCTACCTGTTCGGCCTCGCCAGCATCCTGCACCTGGTGGCCCAGGGCTTGGGGCTGGCGATTCCATCGAGCTTGCTGGCGATGCTGCCGTACGTCGCGACCATTGTGGTGTTGGTGTTGCTGTCCCGGGACGCGGTGCGCACGCGGCTGTACGCGCCGGTGTCGCTGGGACAGCCTTGGCAGGCAGGGCATTGAGGTAGACGGCGGCGCGCCTATCGCGAGCAGGCTCGCTCCCACATTTGATCGGGGTGACCGTCAGTTTCAGGCTCGCCCCATCTCTCCCTGTGGGAGCGAGCCTGCTCGCGATGAGGCCCGAACAGGCAATACCTGAACCAAGCCCCACACCAACTCGAAAAACAGGAAAACCCACAACACCGCACTGGCCCCATGAAGCAGTGCATACAGGATCCAGGCCGAAAACAAAAACCGCCCCGCCGCGTCATAACGCCCGTACAGCGGCTGCGGATCACGAATCCGCAGCACCGCCCACACGCAGACAATCGAGCCCAGCAGATTCACCATCAGCACATGCGCCGGCGCGAACGGCGGCAGTTCTCCAGGCAGGTCAAATAGCTGAGTCATACTCATCAACACACCATGCAACGCCGCAAAGCTCCACGGCGTGGCCAGCACGGCCGACACGATGAGGTCATACCAGGCACTGCCGCGCACCACCCGGCGATATTGCATCAAAGTCCACATACACCTTGCTCCAGATAATTGGGAAGCAAAGAGCCTAAAGCCTGGGGTATGCTCCAAGGTCAAGCCCTTCGGAGACCCACCATGCGCATCGGTGAACTCGCCCAAGCCTGTGCCGTCAGCCGTGACACCCTGCGCTTCTACGAGCAGCGCGGCCTGATCGCGGCGCAGCGCAGCGCCAATGGCTATCGCCACTACCCCGCCGACATGGTGCAACTGGTGCTCTACATCAAGACCGCCCAGCGCCTGGGTTTTACCCTGGGCGAGATCGGCGCCAGCGTCGCCGCCCTGTGGCAGGCGCAGGACCCTGACTGCGCCGTGACGCAATTGCTGCAAGACAAACTGAACCTGATCGAAACCCGTATGACCGAACTCGACGCGTTGCGCCATGAGCTGAAACAACGGCTCGGGCAACGCTGTCCATTAAATCCGTGACCTTTTTTCATCAAGGATGCTCCTCATGAATTCGGCAAAAAACGCATTGATCATTGGCGCCTCCCGGGGCCTGGGCCTCGGCCTGGTGAAGACGCTGCTCAGCGATGGCTGGAGCGTGACCGCCACCGTGCGCAACCCGCAGAACGCCGAGGCGTTGAAGGCACTGGGCCCAGTGCGGATCGAAAAGCTCGACATGGACGACCAGCAAGCCGTCATCACCCTGAGCCAGCAACTCAAGGACGAAACCTTCGACCTGTTGTTCGTCAATGCCGGCGTCAAAGGCCCTGACAACCAGAGCCCCGGCGGTGCGACGCTGGCCGAAGTCGGCCAGTTGTTCTTCACCAACGCCGTGGCACCGATCAATCTGGCCCAGCGTTTCGTCGGTCAGATCCGCGACGGCAGTGGCGTGCTGGCATTCATGAGCTCCGTGCTGGGCAGCGTGACCATGCCTGACGCCCCGGAACTGGCGCTGTACAAGGCCAGCAAGGCGGCGCTCAATTCGATGACCAATAGTTTTGTCACTCAATTGGGCGAGCAGACATTGACGGTTCTGTCGCTGCACCCGGGCTGGGTGAAGACCGACATGGGTGGCGAAGGGGCGGACATTGATGTCGAGACCAGCACCCGCGGCCTGATTGATCAGGTCAATGCCTTTGCCGGCAAGGGTGGGCATCATTTCGTCAACTACAAGGGCGAGACGATTCCCTGGTAACCCAAGCCTTCCCCCTGTGGGAGCGAGCCTGCTCGCGATTGCGGCCTGACATTCACCANATGCCTTTGCCGGCAAGGGTGGGCATCATTTCGTCAACTACAAGGGCGAGACGATTCCCTGGTAACCCAAGCCTTCCCCCTGTGGGAGCGAGCCTGCTCGCGATTGCGGCCTGACATTCACCATGATGTCGACTGACACACCGCTATCGCGAGCAGGCTCGCTCCCACATGGCTCCCGTTCAACTCTGGAAATGTGCCCCGCAACCTGAGTAAACTCAGCACCTCGCCCTACCCAACGGGCGACCCTGGATCAGCAGACAGGGCATCACTGAGCTGGCTAACCTGAACCCACTTTCAGAGGAGCCGGCCACCATGCCTGCGACCCGTACCTGGTTAAAAAATCCCCTCGCCATCTTCACGGCCAACGACCTCGATGCCCGTGGCGGTCTTGTCCTGCAAAACGGCGTGATCGTCGAATTGCTGAGGGCCGGCCAGCAACCCGCCCAGCCCTGCGACACAGTCTTCGACGCCGGCGAACATGTGATCCTGCCGGGGCTGATCAACACCCATCATCATTTCTACCAGACCCTGACTCGCGCCTGGGCACCGGTGGTGAACCAGCCCCTGTTCCCGTGGCTGAAAACCCTCTACCCGGTATGGGCGCGGTTGACACCGGAAAAGCTCGCTCTGGCGAGCAAAGTGGCGCTGGCCGAACTGTTGCTTTCAGGCTGCACCACAGCGGCCGATCACCATTACCTGTTCCCCGACGGCTTGGAAAATGCCATCGATGTGCAGGTGCAAAGTGTCCGTGAACTGGGCATGCGCGCGATGCTGACCCGCGGTTCCATGAGCCTGGGCGAAGCCGATGGTGGCTTGCCGCCACAACAGACCGTGCAGCAGGGCCACGTGATTCTCGAGGACAGCCTGCGGTTGATCAGCCAATACCATGAGCGCGGCGACGGTGCGCAAATCCAGATTGCCCTGGCGCCTTGTTCACCGTTTTCGGTCACGCCTGAAATCATGCGCGCCAGCGCCGAGCTGGCGGAGAAACTCGAGGTACGCCTGCACACTCACCTGGCCGAAACCCTCGACGAAGAGGACTTCTGCCTGCAACGCTTCGGCCTGCGCACCGTGGACTACCTGGACAGCGTCGGCTGGCTCGGCCCGCGCACCTGGCTGGCCCACGGCATTCATTTCAATCCTGAGGAAATCACCCGTCTCGGCGCCGCCGGCACCGGCATCTGCCATTGCCCAAGCTCCAACATGCGCCTGGCCTCGGGCATCTGCCCTACCCTGGAACTCACCGCCGCCGGCGCACCGCTGGGCCTGGGTGTGGACGGCTCGGCCTCCAACGATGCCTCGAACATGATCCTGGAAACCCGCCAGGCGTTGTACATTCAGCGCCTGCGCTATGGCGCGCAGGCGATCACCCCGCAGCGAGTGCTGGGCTGGGCGACCCGCGGTTCGGCACAACTGCTGGGGCGCAGCGATATCGGTGAGCTGGCGGTGGGCAAACAGGCTGACTTGGCGCTGTTCAAACTCGACGAACTGCGCTTCTCCGGCAGTCACGATCCAGTTTCGGCCCTGCTACTGTGCGGCGCGGACCGGGCGGACCGGGTGATGGTCGGTGGGCAATGGCGGGTCATCGACGGACAGGTCGAAGGGTTGGACCTGAAGGGGTTGATTGCTGATCACAGCCAGGCGGCACGGGAGTTGATCGCCGGCGCCTGACCGGACGCTATCGCGGGCAAGCCTTGCTCCCACATCAAGGGTGGATGTTTATGAAGCAGCCTTGCCGTGAGACCAGTGGGAGCAGGCTTGCCCGCGATGCTCTTCTAGAGTCCCAGCAACGACAACATGATAAACGTCGCGAACAACACAAAATGGGTCATGCCTTCAATGGCATTGGTTTCCCCATCGTTGAGGTTGATGGCGCAGACGATCAAGGTGATGAAGATCATCACCGTCTGCACCGGGGTCATTGCCATCTGGAACGGCTGGCCGGTGTAGAGCGCCATCGCTTCCATCACCGGCACCGTGAGGATCACGGTGGACAGCGAAGCCCCCAAGGCGATATTCACCACCGACTGCATACGGTTGGCCAACGCCGCGCGCAAGGCGGTGAGGATTTCCGGTGCCGCGGAAATGGCAGCCACCAGAATCGCCGTAACCACCGGCGGCGCCCCTGAACCTTCCAGCCCTAGGTCGATGGCTTTGGACATGACCTCGGCCAACGCTCCGATCACTACGACGCCAAACACCAGCGCCGCGATGGAGAACGTCAGGCTGATGGGTTTCGGCTGGTTTTCCACCGGCTCTTTCCGACGGCGTTTTTCCGGGTAGCTGTAGCTGAAAAAGTAACTGTGAGGCCCCACCTGCATGCGCAGGAACAGGGTGTACAGCACGATCATCGCGCCGATGGTGAATGCCGAATAGAGCTTCCAGCTCTCTTGGGGAATGAACTCCGGCACCACCATCGACACGCCCATGGCGGTGAGGATCATCACGCTGTAGGTGCGCGCCGAATCATCGTTGTAAGCCTGCTCGCCATGCTTGATTCCGCCCATCAGCGCCGCAAGGCCAAGAATGCCGTTGATATCGAGCATCACCGCAGAATAGATGGTGTCGCGCACCAGCGTTGGCGAGGCTTCGTTGCTCATCATGATCGCCAGGATCACCACTTCTACCAGCACCGCCGACAGGGTCAGGATCATCGTGCCGTAGGGATCGCCGACCTTCTCTGCCAGCAGCTCGGCGTGATGGGCCACACGCATGGAAGCCGCGACGATAAAGCCGATCAGGACCAAACCGCCGAGCAACGCCACGATCTGTCCGCTGCCCAACAGCCTGTGTTCCAGCGGATAGGCGAGCACCGCAGCGATCAGCGCCAGCAACAGCAGTTTTTCTTGCTTGATCAAAGTCAGCATCGCGGGCCTATCACCGTGGGCGGGGTCATGAGCTACTGACTGTAGGGGGCGGCGAACGTTCGGGCGAAGTGACGCACCAGGGAGTGGCGAGTGGGTGGCAGGTGCACCTTTATCGATCTCAAGGACCTCATCGCGAGCAAGCTCGCTCCCACAGGTATTGCGTTGTCCTTGTGGGAGCGAGCTTGCTCGCGATGGCTGCCTCGAAAAGATCACAGATTTTGTTGTCCTATTGGTCAGCATTTTGCATTAGCGCTGTTCAGCCAACCTCACAACAAAATGGAGTTCGAGTTCATGCACAAGCGTCCCTTGAAGATGTTGCTTTGCGCCGTCGCTGCGACTGTCGGTCTGAGCGCCGGCCTGAATGCCAGCGCTGCCGACCCGCTGAAGGTCGGTTTCGTCTATATCGGCCCCATCGGTGACCACGGCTGGACCTACCAGCATGAACAGGGACGCAAGGAACTGGTGGCGAAACTCGGCGACCGAATCACCACCAACTACGTGGAAAACGTGCCCGAAGGCGCCGACGCCGAGCGGGTGATCCGCAACATGGCCAAGGACAAGTACGACCTGATCTTCACCACGTCCTTCGGCTACATGAACCCGACACTGAAGGTCGCCAAGCAATTCCCCAAAGTGACCTTCGAACACGCCACCGGCTACAAGCAGGACAAGAACCTGGGCACGTACCTGGCTCGCACCTACGAAGGCCGCTACGTCGGCGGTTTCCTCGCGGCCAAGATGACCAAGACCAAAAAGATCGGCTACGTCGCCTCCTTCCCGATCCCGGAAGTGATCCGCGACATCAACGCCATCCAACTGGCCCTCAACAAATACAACCCCGGCACCGAAATCAAAGTGGTGTGGGTCAACTCCTGGTTCGATCCGGGCAAGGAAGCCGATGCCGCCAACGCACTGATCGACCAGGGCGTGGATGTGGTGTTCCAGCACACCGACAGCCCGGCGCCGATCCAGGCCGCCGAGCGGCGCGGCGTATACGCCGTCGGCTACGCTTCGGACATGGCCCACTTCGGTCCCAAGGCGGTGCTGACCTCGATTGTCAACGACTGGGGCCCGCACTATATCCAGGCCACCCAAAGCGTGCTCGACCATAGCTGGAAATCCCAGGACTACTGGGGCGGCCTGAAGGAAGGCACGGTGAAACTGCCGATCAGCGACCTGGTGCCAGCGGCGGTCAAAGGCGAAGCCGAGCAGATCATCGCCGACATCCAGAGCGGTGCTTTCCATCCGTTCACCGGGCCGATCAAGGACCAGGCCGGCGTCGAGAAAATCCCGGCGGGCATGAGCGCTACCAATGCGCAACTGGCGTCGATGAATTACTACGTCGAAGGTATGAAGGCTGAAATTCCCAAATAACTGACGAGTCAACACAAAACCCTGTGGGAGCGAGCCTGCTCGCGATAGCGGACTGACATTCAACGTTGATGTCGACAGACAAATCGCTATCGCGAGCAGGCTCGCTCCCACATCGGCCCCCACACACAATCAGGAAAGCCGCATGAACAGCCTTCCCATCATCGACATCAGCCCGCTCTACGGCGATAGCCCCAGCGCCTGGCAATCGGTCGCCAACCAGATCGACCAGGCCTGCCGCCAGTGGGGCTTTTTCTACATCAAGGGTCACCCCATCAGCCCGGCTCGCATCACCGAAGTCCTGGACCATGCCCAACGCTTCTTCAGGCTGCCGGTAGAAGAAAAACTCAGGATCGACATCACCCAGACCCGCCATCATCGCGGCTACGGCGCCGTCGCCACCGAACAACTGGACCCGACCAAACCCAGCGACCTGAAAGAAACCTTCGACATGGGCCTGCACTTGCCGGCCGATCATCCCGACGTGCTGGCGCACAAGCCTCTGCGCGGTCCTAACCAACACCCGGACCTGGCGGGCTGGGAACCCCTGATGGAGCAGCATTACCGCGACATGCAGGCCCTTGCCCAAACCCTGCTGCGCGCCATGACCCTGGCGCTCGGCATCGAGCGGGACTTCTTCGACACGCGCTTCACCGAGCCTGTGAGCGTGCTGCGCCTGATTCACTATCCGCCGCGTCACACCGCCAGCTCTGCCGAACAGGAAGGTGCCGGCGCCCATACCGATTACGGCTGCATCACCCTGCTCTACCAGGACGCCGCTGGTGGCCTGCAAGTGCGCAACGTCAACGGCCAATGGATCGACGCGCCGCCCATCGACGGCACGTTCGTGGTCAACCTCGGCGACATGATGGCGCGCTGGAGCAACGACCGTTACCTGTCCACCCCCCACCGGGTGATCAGCCCGCTGGGGGTAGACCGCTACTCGATGCCGTTCTTTGCCGAGCCGCACCCCGACACGCAGATCCAATGCCTGCCCGGTTGTCAGGATGAGGGCCACCCACCGAAGTACCCGACCACCACCTGCGCCGAATTCCTGCTGTCACGCTTCGCTGACACCTATGCTTATCGGCGGGAGCAACAGGCGGTGTAGTGGATCAGCCGGTCAGGTTTTACCAGACATTGCGGCCAGCCCCTGTAGAATGCCTGCCATCGATTCGCTGATGAGAAAAGAACATGTACGACTGGCTGAACGCCTTGCCCAAGGCTGAACTGCATTTGCATCTGGAAGGCTCGCTGGAGCCCGAGCTGCTGTTCGCCCTGGCCGAACGCAACAAGATCGCCCTGCCGTGGAGCGACGTGGACACCCTGCGCAAGGCCTATGCCTTCAACAATCTGCAGGAATTCCTCGACCTGTATTACCAGGGCGCCGACGTGTTGCGCACCTCCCAGGATTTCTACGACCTGACCTGGGCCTACCTGTTGCGCTGCAAGGCGCAGAACGTGATTCACACCGAACCGTTCTTCGACCCGCAGACTCACACCGACCGTGGTGTCCCGTTCGAAGTGGTGCTCAACGGCATCGCCGCGGCCCTCAAGGACGGTGAACAGCAACTGGGCATCACCAGCGGCCTGATCCTGAGTTTCCTGCGCCACCTGAGCGAAGAACAGGCCGAGAAAACCCTCGACCAAGCGCTGCCGTTCCGCGATGCGTTCGTGGCCGTGGGTCTGGACAGTTCGGAAATGGGTCACCCGCCGAGCAAGTTCCAGCGGGTATTCGACCGTGCACGCAACGAGGGCTTCCTGACCGTTGCCCACGCCGGTGAAGAAGGCCCGCCCGAGTACATCTGGCAAGCCCTGGACCTGTTGAAGATCCAGCGCATCGACCACGGCGTGCGGGCCATTGAAGATGAACGACTGATGCAGCGGATCATCGACGAAC
This sequence comes from Pseudomonas sp. JL2, assembly GCF_031570495.1. Lineage (NCBI taxonomy): Bacteria > Pseudomonadati > Pseudomonadota > Gammaproteobacteria > Pseudomonadales > Pseudomonadaceae > Pseudomonas > Pseudomonas sp. JL2. Next base: position 10,220 of record NZ_JAKUDH010000039.1, on the reverse strand, counting down.
AGATCCCGCTGACGGTCTGCCCGTTGTCCAACACCAAGTTGTGTGTGTTCGACGACATGTCGCAACACAACATCCTCGACATGCTCGAACGCGGTGTGAAGGTGACGGTCAACTCCGATGACCCGGCGTACTTCGGCGGCTACGTCACCGAAAACTTCCACGCGCTGCACACCCACCTGGGCATGACCCAGGACCAGGCCACACGCCTGGCGCAGAACAGCCTGGATGCACGGCTGGTAAAACCCTAAGACGGGTGATGCCCCCTTGTGGGAGCGAGCCTGCTCGCGATAGCAGCATGACATTCGACATCGATGTCGCCTGACTTACCGCCATCGCGAGCAGGCTCGCTCCCACAAGAGTGAAGTGGTTTAACCGGCCACCGTACCCTCGCTCAACTCCTCCAATGTCTTGCCCCGCGTCTCCACGCCAAACAACCAGACCACCCCCGCCGCCACGGCGAAGCACAGCGCGCCCAGGGCGAACACACCGCCCTGTCCGGTAATGGGAAACACCAATCCGGTGACCAGGGGCCCGAGCAGCGAACCAATGCGACCGACAGCCGAGGCAAAACCCGAGCCCGTGGCCCGTGCCGAGGTGGGGTACAGCTCTGGCGTGTAGGTGTAGAGCACCGCCCACATGCCGAACAGGAAGAACTGCATCAAAAGCCCGGTGCCGATGAGCAGGCCCACGTTGCCGCCAAACACCGCGCTCTGACCATAAAGAAACGCCATCACCCCGCCACCCAGCAACGTGACCACGCACACCGGTTTACGTCCCCAGCGCTCCACCAGCCACGCCGCCATGAGGAAGCCGGGAATCCCGCCCAAGGAAATCAGCACGGTGTAATACACCGACTGGGTCACGGCGAATCCGGACTGCTGCAACAAGGCACTGAGCCAGGACGTCAGGCCATAAAAACCGAGCAAGGCGAAGAACCAGACGCTCCAGATCATCATCGTGCGCTGGCGATACAGCGGTGACCAGATCTGCGCCAGGGCCGAAAAGAAATTGCCCGGCGTGCTCTCGCCCCTCGGCAGACGAATCGGTTCAGGCAATTCTCCACGTCCCAACGAGGCTCGGACCTTGTCTTCGATTCGCTTGAGCACGGCGTCCGCCTCGTCCCCCCGGCCGGCCTGTTCCAGCCAGCGCGGCGACTCGGGAATGAAGAAGCGAATGACCAGGACGAACACCGCCGGCACCGCCAACACCAGGAAGATGTCGCGCCAGCCGATCACCGGCAACAGGAAATACGACAGCACGCCCGCGGCCACGAAACCCAACGGCCAGAAGCCATCCATCAACGCGATATAACGGCCTCGACGTGTGGCCGGGATCAGTTCCGAGAGCATCGACTGAGCGATCGGAAACTCCATGCCCATGCCGATACCCAGCAGGATGCGGAACAGCATCAGTGAATCGACGCTCTGGGCGGTCGAGCACAAATAACTGGCGACGCCCCACAACACGATGCTCCACTGGAACACCGGCTTGCGCCCGAACCGATCAGCCAGCATGCCCGACAGCGATGCTCCCAGTACCATGCCAAAGAAACTGGAGCTGGCGAGCAAACCTGCCTGGGCGGTGCTTAAGCCAAACTCGGCTTTGATCGAGCCCAGCAGGAACGTCATCATGGCCAGGTCCATGGAGTCGAAGAAAAACGCCAAGGCAATAATGATGAAAATAATCCGGTGGTAGCCGCTGATGGGCAGTCGCTCCAGACGTTCCGCCGCGCTGTAGCCGTGAGTATCCATGCTGTTTCCCCCAATCCAAAAAAATCCCAGGTTCGAGTGTGCGCGAACCTTGCTGGAGGCTATTGCTGAATACGACCTGTCGGCAGCCCTAGAACGCCATTTCCACGGTGTCCTGCGTGGCGAACCGATGGATTTCCTGCTGGCCAAGCACCGTTACCTGCAAGGCCCTGGAGTCGTTGGGCAAGCTCAGCCAACCGGACTGCATGAACAGTTGCAGCAACGCAGCACCCAAGGCGCCCCCCAGGTGCGGACGTCGCTCGCTCCAGTCCGGGCAGGCACAAGCGGTGCGGGCGTTGCGGTGGGCCAGCGCCTGGATGAACAGGCCGTGCCCGGCCAGCTCATTGGCACCTTTGTGAGTCACGATCACCCGCTGGTCGCCCTGCTCGATCCATCCGGCATCCAGCAGGCGCTGATACAGGTCGGCCGCCAGGGTGCCACCCAGATGGTCTTCGCAAAGCCTGGCCCGCATCAACGAAGCGGGAGCCGACGGGGCCTTGCCCGGCATGACTCCGCGCTTGAAGACTTCCGGAAGCTGGCGCGGCGTACTGGCCAGGGTCGCGCTGGCCAGCGCTTCGACGGCAGCGCCGATCTCGGGTGCCGCCAGGCGGAAAAACCGTTTGCGGCCACGGGCTTCGACTTTCAACAGGCCACCGGCGGACAGACGGCCCAGATGAGCGCTGGCCGAAGACGGCGACAGCCCGGCCAGCAACGCCAGCTCTTCAGCCTGCCGCGCAGTGCCGTCCATCAAGGCCCACATCATTGCGCTGCGTTTTGGGTCGGCCAGCAGCGTGGCGATCTGGCTGATGCAAGGTGCATGTTCCATGTATTCACTCCCTGTTGAATCATTCGTCTACTGCTCTGGCGCTAGTGACCAGCAATGGGGCCGCCCAAAGCGGCTCGACCGCCGCAAATCGCGCGCCGCTTCAGGCGGCCGCTAGTATAAGCGTGCGGATCGAGGTTTCCTGTCCTCCGGAAACCTTTGGAGGCGATTGTTCGTGAGGGAAAAGTCTCTATTTACGCGCGACTAATGGTCGTCCCCCGTCGAGAGGGCAAATTGTGCCGTCAACCGGCCACAACGCAGCTTGAGCATTTCCCGCAGCAGATTGATGGGTTTGCTCAGTTGCGCTCGGTTAGCACACAGCAGATTGAGCGGCGCGCGTTCGCATTGCAGATGCGGCAGAAGGATTTTCAAACGTCCGGCCAACACATCGGTTGAAACGTCCAGCCAGGACTTGTAAGCGATCCCCGCGCCTGCCACCGCCCAGCGACGCACCACATCGGCATCGTCGCTGAAGCGGTCGCCGCTGACGGTCAGGCTCATTTCCCGTTTGCCGTCATGAAAACGCCAACGGTCATGAACCCGCGTGCCGAGCATGTACAACAGGCAATTGTGCTGGGCCAGTTGCTCCAACTGAACAGGTTCGCCATGCCGAGCCAGGTAACTGGGCGATGCACACAGCACCCGGCGGTTATCCGGCGCGACCGGCAGGGCCACCAGGCTCGAATCTTCCGGCTCGCCATAACGCAACGCGACGTCCACCGGCTGCTTGAACAGATCAGCGATGCGATCACCCAGCAGCAGTCGCACGGTCAGCCCCGGATGCTCCTCCTGGAACGCGTCCAGCCAGGGCAGCAGCAGGTTGCGTCCCAAGTCCGAGGGGGCGGACAACTGCAACACCCCGCTGACCTGGTCCTGGCCGCTGGTCAATAACCTGCGTCCTTCGTCGAGGCTGCTCAGCGCCGCGCGGGCATACTCAAGGAAGCCTTCGCCCTCGGCCGTCAGGCGCAAACTGCGGGTAGAGCGCGCCAACAGCCGGGCGCCCAAGTGTTGTTCTATCCGCTTCAATGCGGCGCTGGCCACCGCCGCCGACAGGTCCATGACCCTGGCCGCGGCAGACAGGCTGCCCAGGTCTGCGGCCCGGACGAACAACTGCAAGTCGTCGAATCGAAGCATGATGGCCTCATTATCAAAAAAACATTGAAAGAGCCTGTTCTTTTAGCCGGTTTTATCTCGGCGATAAATAGCTAACCATTGGCTTCATCGAACTCACTTCAAGGAGCCGCCCTATGAAAGCCATCGCCTACTACCATTCGTTACCGATCACCGACCCGCAATCGCTGCAGGACATTGAACTGCCGGAACCCACCGCCGGCCCTCGGGACCTGCTGGTGGAAGTCAAAGCCATTTCGGTCAACCCGGTCGACACGAAAATTCGCCAGAACGTCCAGCCTGAAGACGGCGCAGCCAAAGTGCTCGGTTGGGACGTGGCCGGCGTGGTCAAGGCGGTGGGCAATGAGGTCACGCTGTTCAAGGCGGGCGACAAAGTGTTCTACGCCGGCTCCATTGCCCGCGCCGGCGGCAACAGTCAATTGCATGTGGTGGATGAACGTATCGTCGGCCAGATGCCCAAGACGCTCGGTTTCGCCGAAGCCGCTGCCCTGCCGCTGACGGCCATTACCGCGTGGGAATTGCTGTTCGAGCGCCTGCAAATCCAGGAAGGCCAGGAGGATCAGGGGCAAAGCCTGTTGATCGTCGGCGCTGCGGGAGGTGTCGGCTCGATACTGACGCAACTGGCCAGCCAGCTCACCGCACTGAAAGTGATTGGCAGCGCTTCCCGGCCGCAGACACAGGACTGGGTAAGAGGCCTGGGTGCCGATCTGGTCGTGGACCATAGCCATCCGCTGAGCGATGTATTAAAGCAGGCAGGCCAGGCTCAGGTGACCCATGTCGCCAGCCTGACCCACACCGATCTGCATCTGGATCAATTGGTGGAAGCCCTGGCGCCCCAAGGCAAACTGGCGCTGATCGATGATCCCAAGGCGCTGGATGTGACCAAGCTCAAGCGCAAGAGCCTGTCGTTGCATTGGGAGTTCATGTACACCCGCTCACTGTTCGAAACGGCGGACATGATTGAGCAACATAACCTGCTCAACCGCGTCGCCGCGCTAATCGATGCCGGCACATTGCAAACCACCGTGGGCGAGCACTTTGGCACCATCAACGCCGAGAACCTGCGCCGGGCCCATGCCTTGCTGGAAAGCGGAAAAGCCAAAGGCAAGATTGTGCTTGAAGGTTTCTAACCACCGATAAGGGGGCGTTTTTCGTAGAGGCAAAGCTTGCTCGCGATGAAGGTCGCGCGGTTCCCCGTCAGGCCAAGTCGTCGCGTATCGCGAGCAAGCTTTGCTCCCACAAAAAAAACCTGCACCGTCAGTCTGAGAATTGACCCTTGTCACAATTGCGATCGTATTCAGGTCTACACTCGAGGCCTTTGCAGCACAATCTTTTACGTGAGGAGGTCAGCAATGAAGATCCTGATAAAAGAAGTGGCAAAATCCCAGTGGCAAGTGCGTCTTGACCAACACGTCGTGACCTTCCGCACCGAGGCCGAGGCCCAGGCTTTCGCCACCACCCTGCAAGCGCGTATTCACGCACCTCACCGCTACCCTGAACAGCAGCAGCGAGCGGCCGGCTGAATCAGTCCTGGCCACTGGCTTGTGCCAGTGTCCGGGCCTGTTGCAGGCGGCGGGTCAGCATCGCTGCACCCACCACCAATAACCCGCAAAGGCTGATGACCATCGCCATCGGCACGGCACTGCCATCGTGCAGCGCCGCCACCAATGCGGCGGCACCGGCGGCCACCGAAAACTGCAGGCATCCCAGCATCGCCGAGGCGCTACCGGCACGAGCACCCTGTCCACTCATGGCGCAAGCCGAGGCATTGGGCAGGATGCAACCCAGGCTGGCGATGCAAATGAACAGCGGAATCAATAACGGCCACAACCGCTCAGGGTGCAAGGAACTGACCGCCAACAAACACAGCCCGGCGGCGAGATAGACCCACACCGCGCGCGACAGCAGGAATGCCGGCCCACGTTTGGACAACAACCGGGCGTTGACCTGTGCCACCAGGATAAAACCCGCCGCGTTGGTTCCGAACAGCCAGCCGAAGTGTTCGGCCGGCACACCGTAGAGCTTGATGAAGACGAAAGGCGAACCGGCAATGTAGGCAAACATCCCGGCGATAGCGATGCCTCCCGTCAAGGCATGCCCGAGGTAGACCGTGTCGGTCAACAGTCGACCATATTGGCGCAACGCCCCGGACAATGGTTGACGCGGCACATGGGCCGGCAGACTTTCCGGCAGCCACAATGCCACGGCCGTCGCCGCCAGTGCGCTGAACAGCGTCAGGGCAATGAAGATCGATTGCCAGCCATGCAGGTTCACCAACAGCCCGCCAAGCATTGGCGCGAGGATCGGCGCCAGCCCCATCACCAGCATCAGTTGCGAGAACACCTTGGCCGAGCCCACCGCGTCGCATTTGTCGCTGACCACCGCCCGGGAAATCACCATGCCGGCGCATCCGCCCAGGGCCTGGACGAAACGGGCACCGATCAGCCATTCCAGACTCGGCGCATAGGCACAGGCCAGAGAAGCCAGGGTAAACAGACCGACCCCCGTCAGCAATGGAATGCGCCGGCCGAAGCGATCCGCCACCGGCCCATAAGCCAGTTGCCCGATGGACAATCCGAGGAAATAAGCCGCCAGGGTCAGTTGGATGTGATTTTCGTCGGTGCCGAAGGCGGTCGCCATGGCCGGGAAAGCCGGCAGATAGAAATCGATCGCCAAGGGACCGAATGCGCTCAAGGCGCCAAGAATCAGAATGGTACGGAAGTTCATCGGGCGTCCAGGTTCAGGCGTCAGTCAGCAGCCCGACAGTCTAGCCCTGCCGGGCGCTCTTGAACATTCCGATAGGTCGCTAACTATTAAAAAATCTCAGGCGGGACTGGCCTCGTACCCCTCCTCTTTAATGGCTTGGAGCACGGCATCGACCGACAACGAACTCTGGACCTGAACGGTCCTGGCGCCCAGATCGATCTGCACCTGCGCCGCCGGATCCTTGGCCTGCACAGCCTGGGTGATGGCCTTGACGCAGTGACCGCAGGACATTCCCTGAACATTGAATGTTTGCATGAGATGACTCCTTGGGATTGAGGTTGCCAGCAGTTTCAAGCTTGCCATCATGGAAAGGTCAAGTTCTGACGAAAACTGCCGGGCTGGCAATCGCTGCCAAGCTCGGCCAAGCTGCACACATCAAGGATTTCACACCGGAGGTTCAGCCATGCGCTGGTCAGCGTTCAGCCTGTTTTGCATGCTCGGTTTGTCAGCGGTGAGCCCTCAGGCGTTGGCCGTCGGCGAAGACTACGGCGTGCTGATCATTTCCCGCGAGCGCCTGGAAGTGCCGACTTCCTGCGAAATCGGCATCTATATCGGCGATCAGCTCTCGGGGCGTTTGTTCCAGGAACAGAGCACCTCCTTCAACCTGCCACCCGGAAAATTCTCCTTGCGCTTGAAGCTGCTGCCAGGCCAGGCGCCGGGCTGCAGCCCGGGCATGCTTGCGCCGGGGTCGCAGGATGTGACGCTCAAGGCTGGCGACATACTGAAGTTCCGCATTGCCATGACCCAGGAAGGGATGTATCTCAAGCCGGCTGAGCTGGGTTATTGACCCCTTAGATAAAAAGTGGGAGCAAGCCCGCTCCCACAAGGTGTGTGTGCAAGCGTTTGGATTAGCGCTTGACCTTCCCGGCGTGGCAAGGTTGATCCTGTAGTCATTCACTACAGGGAGCCTGTCCGATGTCTGAATCCACCCTTTTCGATCTGCCGATTGCCGGGATGACCTGTGCCAGCTGCGCCGGGCGGGTCGAGCGCGCCTTGAGCAACGTCACAGGGGCCAGCGCCGTCAGCGTGAACCTGGCGACCGAACAGGCGCGGATCCAGGCGCCCGAGGGCAGCCTGCCAGCCTTGATGCAGGCCGTCGAACAGGCCGGCTACAGTGTCCCCGTCCAGACGCTGGAACTGTCCATCGAGGGAATGACCTGTGCCTCATGCGTCGGCCGGGTCGAGCGCGCCCTGAGCAAAGTCGCCGGGGTGAACCGTGTCAGCGTCAACCTCGCCAACGAACGGGCCCACCTGGACTTGCTCGGCCGGGTCGACCCGCAAACCCTGATCAATGCGGTCAAGGGCGCCGGTTATGACGCCAGTGTCTGGCAGGCCGAGCAACCCCATGACGCACAAAGCAATCGCCTGAATCGCGAGCGCCTGGCCTTGGTGCTGGCGATTTTGCTGTCCGTACCGTTAGTGCTGCCCATGCTTTTGCAACCGTTTGGCGTGCATTGGATGCTGCCGGCCTGGGTTCAATTCGCTTTGGCGACGCCGGTGCAGTTCATTTTCGGTGCGCGTTTCTATATCGCGGCTTACAAGGCCGTGCGTGCTGGGGCCGGGAACATGGATCTGCTGGTGGCCCTGGGCACCAGCGCGGGTTATGGCTTGAGCATTTATGAATGGGCCATTGCCCGCCCTGGCAGCATGCCGCACCTGTATTTCGAGGCCTCGGCCGTGGTGATTGCCCTGGTATTGCTCGGCAAATACCTGGAAAGCCGCGCCAAGCGCCAAACCGCCAGTGCTATCCGTGCCCTCGAAGCTTTGCGACCGGAGCGGGCGATTCAGGTCATTGACGGGCAGGAGCGGGACGTCGCCATCAGCGCCCTGCGCTTGAATGATCGGGTGCTGGTCAAACCCGGCGAACGCTTCCCGGTGGATGGCGAAGTGCTGGAAGGCCAGAGTCACGCTGACGAAGCCTTGATCAGTGGCGAAAGCCTGCCGGTGCCCAAACAGCCCGGCGACAAGGTGACGGGCGGTGCCATCAACGGCGAAGGCCGCCTGCTGGTGCGCACCCTGGCCCTGGGCACGGAAACCGTCCTGGCGCGCATCATCCGCCTGGTGGAAGACGCCCAGGCGGCCAAGGCCCCCATTCAAAAGCTGGTGGATAAAGTCAGCCAGGTCTTCGTGCCGGTCGTGCTGGTGCTGGCATTGGCGACGTTGATCGGCTGGTGGTTGTATGGCGCCCCCCTGGAGACGGCACTGATCAACGCTGTCGCCGTGCTGGTGATCGCCTGCCCGTGCGCCCTCGGTCTGGCGACACCCACGGCAATCATGGCCGGCACCGGGGTGGCTGCCCGCCATGGAATCCTGATCAAGGATGCCGAGGCCTTGGAGCGCGCCCATGAAGTCGACACCGTGGTGTTCGACAAGACCGGAACCCTGACTTCCGGCACACCACGCATCGCCCACTTGAGCGCTCTGGACGGTGACGAAGACAAGCTGCTGCAAATGGCCGGCGCCCTGCAACGCGGCAGCGAACATCCCCTGGCCAAGGCGGTGCTGGATGCGTGTGCGGAGCGCGGCCTGGTTGTCCCGGACATCAACGACAGCCAGTCGCTGACCGGACGCGGTATTGCCGGCAGCCTGGACGGACAGCGTCTGGCCCTCGGTAACCGACGTTTGCTGGACGAACTGGGCCTGGCCCCCGGTTCGCTGAGCGAGTCGGCCCAGGCCTGGGAGACCGAGGGCCGAACCCTGTCCTGGCTGATTGAGCAAAACGCAACGCCACGGGTGCTGGGCCTGTTCGCTTTCGGCGACACACTCAAGCCCGGCGCCCTGGCGGCCGTACACGCCCTGAATGAACGCCATATCAGCAGCCACCTGCTGACTGGCGACAACCGCGGCAGTGCCCGGGTGGTGGCCGAGGCATTGGGCATCGCCAACGTTCATGCCGAAGTACTGCCGGCCGACAAGTCCGCCATCGTCCAACAGTTGAAGACCCATGCGGTGGTGGCCATGGTAGGCGACGGTATCAACGACGCCCCGGCCCTCGCCGCCGCGGACATTGGCATTGCCATGGGCGGCGGCACCGACGTGGCAATGCACGCCGCCGGTATTACCCTCATGCGCGGCGATCCACGGCTGGTGCCCGCGGCGCTGGAGATCAGCCGCAAGACCTACGCCAAGATCCGTCAGAACCTGTTCTGGGCATTCGTCTACAACTTGATCGGTATTCCCCTGGCGGCATTCGGCTTCCTCAACCCGGTGTTGGCCGGCGCGGCCATGGCCTTGTCGAGCGTCAGCGTGGTGAGCAATGCGTTACTGTTGAAACTCTGGACACCCAAACACCTGGAGGACAAGCGATGAACATCGGCCAAGCGGCCCGCCAGAGCGGCCTGAGTGCGAAGATGATCCGGTACTACGAATCCATTGGCCTGCTCAAGGCGGCTCATCGCACCGACAGCGGCTACCGGATCTACGGTGCCGATGACCTGCACACCCTGGCCTTTATCAAGCGCTCCCGGGACCTTGGGTTTTCATTGGAAGAGGTCGGCAAATTGCTGACCCTCTGGCAGGACCGCCAACGCGCCAGCGCCGACGTCAAGGCCTTGGCCCGGCAACACATCGACGAACTGAACCAGAAAATCCGCGAACTGGCCGAACTGCGCGACACCCTCCAGGACCTGGTGGAACACTGCCACGGCGACCACCGCCCGGACTGCCCGATTCTCAAGGAACTGGCGTCGGGGTGTTGCGAGAAGACAGTGCATGCTTGAGCGAAGGTGAGAGTGAGCCTGCTCGCGATGACG
>NZ_JAKUDH010000038.1:0-32131 GCF_031570495.1 Pseudomonas sp. JL2 | reverse complement strand
CACCCCGAATCTCCTGTGGGAGCGAGCTTGCTCGCGATAGCTGACTAACCGGTAGATACCTTGTCACTTTGAAAATCCCTCACCGGCGTGCGCCGATCCGTGGTGCTGCCGGTCAACAACGAATAGTCAAGGCTGCGCTTTTGCAGCTCCTCCTCAATCAAGGCCAGCATTGAGGTGAACTGGGAAAACAACAGAATCTTGCCCGAATAGCCCTTGCTGGCAGCAGGAAACCTTTGCGCCCGTTTTCACTGCCTGTTCCGCTAGCCAGCCATCAATACCCGCGCCAACGTCGACTTCACCTTCCCCATCCCATCATGCAGCGCCTGCTCGATTTCCGCCATGGTGATCACAGCCGTGGACTTGCCCGCCGCCGGATTCACCACCAGCGCCAGGCAGGCGTAATCAAGCTCCAGTTCACGGGCCAGCGCCGCTTCCGGCATGCCGGTCATGCCGACGATGTCGCAACCGTCGCGCTCCAGGCGGGCGATTTCGGCCACGGTTTCCAGGCGCGGGCCCTGGGTGCAGGCGTAGACGCCATGGCTGCTGTAGCCACAGCCTTCGGCGGCCAGGGCGGCGATCAGTTGCTGGCGCAGCGCCTCGCTGTAGGGGTAGCTGAAATCAATGTGGGTAACCGCCTCCAGGTCATCGGCAAAATAGGTGTGCTGACGGCCGCTGGTGTAATCGATCAATTGGTGAGGCACGCAGAAATGCCCGGTCCCCATCGCGGCGTGAATCCCGCCCACGGCGTTGACCGCCAGGATCGCCTCGGCGCCGGCCTGCTTCAGGGCCCAGAGATTGGCGCGATAGTTCACTTGATGAGGTGGAAAGCGATGAGGATGGCCGTGACGGGCCAGAAACAGCACTTCGCGCCCGGCGTAGTCACCGATCTGCACCTCGGCCGATGGCGCACCATAGGGCGTTTCTACTGCCAGGGACTGGCGAATGGTCAGACCTTCGAGTTGGGTCAGGCCAGTGCCGCCGATAATTGCGTAAACGGTCATGACAAATGTCCTTAATCGATCAGTTGGGCGGCTTTCAGCGCGCTGATTGCCGTCAGCCAGCGTGGGTCCTGGCGGTACTCGGTGGAGGCGAAGGCCTGCCCGCGCATGCGTGCGATGCGCGCCGATGGTTTGACCTTCAACCGCTGGGCGGCGCTCAAGGCCAGTTCGGCGGCGGCGCGGTCGTTGCACACCAGCCCCATGTCGCAACCGGCCGACAACGCCGCCTCGATACGACTGGCGGCATCACCCACCACATGAGCACCCGCCATCGACAGATCATCGCTGAAGATCACACCATCGAACTGCAATTCGCCACGCAGAATGTCCTGCAGCCAGCGCCGGGAAAAACCGGCCGGATTGGCATCGACCTGCGGATAAATGACATGGGCCGGCATGACGGCCGCCAGTTGCTTGCTCAGTTTGGCGAACGGAACGAGATCGTGGGCGCGGATCTGTTCAAGGCTGCGCTCATCGTTGGGAATGGCCACATGGGAATCGGCTTCGGCCCAGCCGTGGCCGGGGAAATGCTTGCCGGTGGCAGCCATACCGGCGGCGTTCATACCCCGAATGAAGGCACCTGCCAGCAGCGCTGCGCGCTCGGGGTCGCCTTCGAAGGCACGACTGCCGACCACCGCGCTACGTTGATGATCGAGGTCCAGCACCGGGGCAAAACTCAAATCGAGGCCGACCGCCAGCACTTCAGTGGCCATGATCCAGCCGCACTGCTCGGCCAGGTATTCGGCATTCGGGTTGTCGGCAATCGCCCGCATTGCCGGCAAACGCACAAACCCCTGGCGCAGGCGCTGCACACGCCCGCCTTCCTGATCGACCGCCAGCAGCAGGTCGGGGCGGATGGCGCGAATCGAGGCGCTCAGCTCGCGCACCTGGCGTGGATGCTCGATATTGCGAGCAAAAATGATCAGGCCACCCACTTCGGGCTGGCGCAACAGGTGGCGATCTTCGGCCGTCAACCAGGTACCGGCGACGTCCACCATCAACGAGCCTTGCAGGCCAGCAGTCATAATATTTCCTTGATAACAATGAACCCGCACAGCGGCGCACGCACGACCGCGCCGCCGGGCTCCAGGCCCGGCAGGTCACGGTTATGCAATGAAATATAAAGCGGGTTCGAAACGAGAGTCGGCATGGGCCGCTAGCTTAGCGGATGTAGGCAGCCGCGCCCACCCGTGCACTCAGGCCTTGGCGAGCGCCGGGGTTGATTTGCTGCGCGGGCGCAACTGCGCGGCAGCCATGGCCTCATCGGTGACGCCACTTTCGGCGCGCATGCCAGCAGCCAGGAATGGCACCATCAGACGCATCACTTGCTCAATCGAGGTATTCACACCGAAATCGGTTTCAGCGATGGCCCGCAGCGCCTTGATGCCGGACATGCTGAAGGCAGCGGCGCCGAGCATGAAATGCACGCGCCAGAACAACTCGATCGGCGGAATGCGCGGCGCGGCCTCGTTGACCAGAAGCATATAGCGGCGGAAAACCTTGCCGTACATGTCTTCCAGATACCGCCGCAGGTGGCCTTGGCTCTGGCTGAATGCCAGGCCCAGCAAGCGCATGAAAATGGAAAGGTCGTTACCGCTGCGTGGCTGCACGACAAGGGCTTGCTCGACCAGGATCTCCAGCAGCTCTTCCAGGGTTGGCTTGACGTCAGGCTTGGCCTGACGCCGCTCCAGCTCACGATCCAGGCTGACACAGAAAGGCCCGAGGAAACGCGAGAACACGGCCTGGATCAGCGCTTTCTTCGAACCGAAGTGATAATTCACCGCCGCCAGGTTCACCCCGGCCTTGCTGGTGATCAGACGCAATGAGGTTTCAGCGAAACCTTTTTCCGCGAACAATTGCTCGGCAGCATCGAGAATGCGTTCTACGGTTTCCGACTGGGCCATGGCTACTCCGCCTGACAAACACTTGTTTGAAACATACGTTTCAGCCTTGGGGTTGTCAAGCCTGCCGGGACGTTTTGCGAACGCTCGGTCAGATATTTAACCACACCTGCGGCCCGCTGTAGCCCATGACGTTTTTGCGGCCCGACCGACCGTCCAGCGGCCTGTGCGAAAAGGAGGATTGCCAAGCCGCGCCCACTGTATATAATCCCAGTCACTGTATAAAAAGACAGAGCGATCAATATGCTAAAGCTGACGCCACGCCAAGCAGAGATTCTAGCCTTCATCAAACGCTGCCTCGAAGACAACGGCTACCCGCCGACCCGCGCGGAAATCGCCCAGGAACTGGGCTTCAAGTCGCCCAACGCGGCTGAAGAGCACCTCAAGGCGCTGGCTCGCAAGGGCGCTATCGAAATGACCCCGGGCGCGTCCCGTGGCATTCGCATCCCCGGTTTCGAGGCCAAGGCCGACGAAACCACCCTGCCGATCATCGGCCGGGTAGCGGCAGGTGCTCCGATCCTCGCCGAGCAGCATGTCGAGGAGTCCTGCAACATCAACCCATCGTTCTTCCATCCGCGAGCTGACTACCTTCTTCGCGTGCACGGCATGAGCATGAAGGACATCGGCATCTTCGACGGCGACCTTCTTGCGGTCCACACCACTCGCGAAGCCCGCAACGGCCAGATCGTGGTGGCGCGAATCGGTGATGAAGTAACCGTCAAGCGTTTCAAGCGCGACGGCAGCAAGGTCTGGCTGATTGCCGAGAACCCCGAGTTCGCCCCCATCGAAGTCAATCTTAAAGATCAGGATCTGGTCATCGAAGGCTTGAGTGTCGGCGTTATTCGCCGCTAAAGGAGGCTTTATGCAGTTCCCACACACACCACAACACACTCAACTTCCGCTGTTCGAGGCGTTCATGGCCCAACCGCTGGTTCCCGCCCTCAAAGAGGTGATCGAGTCACCTTGGGGCGCCGAGCCCGAGGCCTTCAGCGAACTGTCGTTACGTGGTGCCGCCGGGAACTGCCTGAACCTGCTGGCGCCGATCCTGCGCGAGCTGAGCCAGGACCAGGACGCTCGCTGGCTGACGCTGATCGCACCACCGGCCAGTGTCACCCAGGCCTGGCTGCGAGATGCGGGCCTGAACCGTGAGCGCATCCTGCTGCTACAGCCGCGAGGCACTCAAAGCGCCCAGCAACTGACCTGCGAAGCGTTGCGCCTGGGCCGCAGCCATACGGTGGTCAGTTGGCTCAATCCGTTGACCACGACCGCACGGCAACAGTTGATCAGCGCCGCGCGCACCGGGGACGCACAAAGCCTGAATATTCGATTGGGCTAAAAAACGCAGGGCTTCTCCAGGACAGAGAAGCCGGCCAGGAACACTATCGTCCAAAAAGCCGACAGGCGGGATCAATGAAGAACCCGCGGCCCCTCTTCCTTGTTGAATTCGCCTTCAACCAGACGACCTGCCATCTGCACGCCCACACTCAACATCGCCTTGGCGACTTCGACGTGCTGGCCTTGCAGGAAGGCCTTGGCGTCCTCGGAGAAGTTCAAGGTAACCAGAGAACCCTCGTCCTCGGCCCTGCGCAGCTCGATGCGGCCATCAGGAAGTTCGACAATTTCTAGAAAGGACGTTGGCATAAAAGTCTGTTCTCCACGAAAGGCGAGGATTATATAGTCATCGGCCAGGCTTCGCTCGGGATCTTGACCAAGCGTTATGGGCGAATATTACGGATCGGGGGAAAACTCAGCACTCGTTCAGCCCTTCGCGAAAGCGGATTGCCAAGCTCTTGAGGTTCTGGCGCCAGCTTTCCAGCTCCTCTCGGCTCAATGCCTGCTCGGGCTCTTCTTCGTCCAGATTGACCGCCATGATCAAAGGCTGGGTCACGTCGCCCTTAGGCTTGCGAGGAGCGCGGGGCGGCTCAAACAGTGCCGCGTGTGCCGCCAACAGTTGCGCCAGCCAGGTTTGCGGGTTGTGCGCCAGCTCGACCATTTCGGCCAGTTCCGGAATGGCGACGGTTTCCAACACCTCTTGTGTCAACAACAGTTCGGCCCGGGGCGCATTTGCCTGCGGCAGACGGTAGAAACCGGCAATTTCGTGGCAAAGCCCCAACAACGCGCCGTACAGATGAAACAGCGCTGATTCGCGCCCAGCCTGGGTCAGCGCGGGGGAATTCATCGCACGCCCATCCTCTGCCCTGGCGAGCGCTTCGAGCGACAGGCCGGCAAAATAAATTTTCTGATTGGTGCGGGTGTAGAGTTCGTGGGCCATGGCGGCATTCTCCCCAACGAAATAAAAGCTTCACGCAAGGGCGACAGTGTCGTGGAACAACCGAGGCCACTGCAAGGCAAAAACAAAAAGGCCGCATGAAAACCTACGAGTTGTCATGCGGCCTTTTGTTTACTTGAGGCTATTGGGACGGCTGCGCCCGAAATATCGGACTGGTCCAGCGGGAGCAAGCTCCCTCGCCACAGAGGCCCCGTACGCCACAAGAAAGCACTTTATCAATCAGCGCTTGTCTTCAACCTTCCATTTGCCGCCGTCGTAGTACGCCTTCCAGCCGGTTGGCTTGCCGTCGACTTCGGTCTGCACGTACTGCTCCTTGGTCTTGCGGCTGTAACGAATCACCGCCGGCCGACCCTCCGGATCCTTCTGCGGAGCTTCGCAGAGGAAATGGTACTTCGGATCGATTTCATCCTTGTGCGGCACGATCTCCAGCACCAGCGGCGCACGGGTCTCGCGGTTTTTCGGGAACTGGCTCGCCGCCAGGAACAGGCCGGACGCACCGTCGCGCAGGATGTAGGTGTCGTTGACCTTCTCGCACTTGAGTTCAGGCATCTTCACCGGGTCCATCTTCGGCGGCGCCGCGTCACCGCTCTTGAGCAGTTTGCGGGTGTTCTTGCAGGTCGGATTGGTGCAGCCGAAGAACTTGCCGAAACGGCCGGTCTTGAGCTGCATCTCACTGCCACACTTGTCGCACTCAAGGCTCGGACCTTCATAGCCCTTGATGCGATAGGTGCCCTCTTCGATCTCGTAACCGGCGCAATCGGGATTGTTACCGCAGATGTGCAGCTTGCGCTTCTCATCCAACAGGTAGGCATCCATCGCTGTGCTGCAGATCGGGCAGCGGTGCTTGCCGCGCAGCACCAGGGATTCCGATTCCCCCTCGTCGTCCGCGGCGATTTCGTCGCCCGGCACCAGGTTGACCGTCGCCTTGCAGCGCTCTTTGGGAGGCAGGCTGTAGCCCGAGCAACCCAGGAACACGCCAGTCGAGGCGGTACGGATCTGCATCGGACGACCACACGTCAGGCATGGGATGTCGGTCATGACGGGCTGGTTGGCCCGCATGCCGTTCTCGGCACTTTCGGCTACTTCGAGCTTTTTCTTGAAGTCGCCATAAAACTCGTCGAGGACGTTTTTCCAGTCCCGCTCACCCTGGGCCACATCGTCGAGGTTCTCTTCCATGCCGGCGGTGAAGCCGTAGTCCATCAGGTTGGAGAAGCTCTCGGACAAACGTTCGGTGACGATGTCGCCCATCTTTTCCGAATAGAACCGACGGTTGTGCAGCGCCACGTAACCGCGGTCCTGGATGGTGGAAATGATCGCCGCGTAGGTCGAAGGACGACCGATGCCACGCTTTTCCATTTCCTTGACCAGGCTGGCTTCCGAATAACGGGCCGGCGGCTTGGTGAAGTGCTGGGTCGGATCAAGCTTGATCAGCTTCATCACATCGCCCTGGGCCATGTCAGGCAGGACGTCGTCGTCACCCGGCTTGGTGATTTGCGGCATGACGCGGGTGTAGCCGTCGAACTTCAGGATGCGGCCCTTGGCGCGCAGCTCGAAGTCGCCAGCACCGACGGTGACCGTGGTCGACAGGTATTGCGCCGGCAGCATCTGGCAGGCCAGGAACTGGCGCCAGATCAGCTCGTAGAGGCGCTCGGCATCGCGCTCCATGCCCGACAGCTTGCTTGGCTCGGTGTTGGCATCGGAGGGACGAATCGCTTCGTGAGCCTCTTGTGCGCCTTCCTTGCTGCTGTAGACGTTCGGCGTCTCCGGCAGGTATTTCTTGCCGAACTCGCTTTCTATATAAGTGCGCGCCATTGTCACGGCATCGGCCGAGAGGTTGGTCGAGTCGGTACGCATGTACGTGATGTAGCCCGCTTCGTACAAACGCTGGGCCATCATCATGGTTTTCTTCACGCCGAAACCCAGGCGGTTGCTCGCGGCCTGTTGCAACGTGGAGGTGATGAACGGTGCCGACGGCTTGCTGCTGGTCGGCTTGTCTTCGCGCTTGACGATGCTGTAGCTGGAAGCCTTGAGCTTCTCCAGCGCAGCCATGGCCTGGGCTTCGTTGAGCGGCTTGAAGGCTTCACCCTTCTCGCGCGCCACGTCGAAGCGCACGGTGGCGCCCTTGGCGGTGCCGAGGTCGGCGTGGACTTCCCAGTATTCTTCAGGGATGAACGCACGGATCTCCCGCTCGCGTTCCACCACCAGCTTCACGGCGACCGACTGCACACGCCCGGCCGACAGGCCACGGGCGATCTTGGCCCACAGCAGAGGCGAGACCATGTAGCCCACCACGCGATCGAGGAAGCGCCGCGCCTGTTGGGCGTTGACCCGATCGATGTCCAGCTCGCCTGGCTGGGAGAAGGCCTCCTGGATGGCCTTCTTGGTGATTTCGTTGAACACCACGCGCTTGTAGCGGCTGTCATCCCCACCGATGGCTTCGCGCAGGTGCCAGGCAATGGCTTCCCCTTCGCGGTCCAAGTCCGTCGCCAGATAGATGGTGTCGGCATCCTTGGCGAGCCGACGCAGTTCTTCGATGACCTTTTCCTTGCCCGGGAGGATCTCGTACTTGGCTTTCCAGCCGTGTTCCGGATCAACCCCCATGCGCGAGACCAGCTGCTTGCGCGCCTTGTCCTTGGGCGACAGCGCCGGCGCTTCACCGGCAGCAGCCTTGCCGCGCTTGGCGGCTGGCTCCTTGCTGGCGCTAGCCGAACCGCTGGTGGGCAGGTCTCGGATATGGCCGATACTCGACTTCACCACGTATTGGTTGCCCAGATACTTGTTGATGGTCTTGGCCTTAGCCGGGGATTCCACAATGACCAGCGATTTGCCCATGGATCAGAAAATTCCTGAATTCTAAAAAGTGAAAGGCGGTTGGCGCCTGACGCGGCACCGCTATATATAGTGGCTGCAAGGTGAGGTCAAGCGCAGGGTTGCCCCGGTATCGGCCTCAAGGCTTGGAAAAAAGGCTCTCTTCGGCCTGCACCAAAGCAAAGCGTGGCACCTGCTCGCCGTCAACTTCGACAGACTCCTGGAACATGCTCAACGGTCGCACCCAAAAGCCGTAATCGCCATACAGGGCTTGATAGAAGACCACTTCTTCCTCGGTCTCGGAATGCCGCGCGATGCTGAATACGCGGTACTGCGGACCTTTGTAATGTTGGTAGAGCCCAGGTTGTATCGGCATGCTTCGGCCCTCGCTCAAATATTTTTTAAATAAAAACAAAATCTTTTTTTCTAAACCCGGAAAAACAAAAACCGGGGCACTTGGCCCCGGCTTCCATCGACGTAACGCTTAGACGCGTTCGAAGACAGTGGCGATGCCCTGGCCGAGGCCAATGCACATAGTGGACACCCCAAAGGTGCCGCCGTTCTGCTTCATGACGTTGAGCAGCGTGCCGGAGATACGCGCACCGGAGCAACCGAACGGGTGACCCAGGGCGATCGCGCCGCCGTGCAGGTTAACCTTCTCGTTCATCTTGTCGAGCACTTTCAGATCTTTCAGCACTGGCAGGGCCTGTGCGGCGAAAGCTTCGTTGAGCTCGAAGAAGTCGATATCGGAAATACTCAGACCCGCACGCTTCAAGGCTTTCTGCGTCGCCGGTACTGGACCATAGCCCATGATTGCCGGATCAACACCGGCCACGGCCATCGAACGAATCACCGCCATCGGCTGGATGCCCAGGTCCTGGGCACGCTGGGCCGACATCACGATCATGCACGAAGCACCGTCGGTGATCTGCGAAGAAGTACCGGCTGTCACGGTGCCGCCCTTTGGATTGAAGGCCGGCTTGAGGGCTGCCAGGCTTTCCAGGGTGGTTTCCGGACGAATGGTTTCGTCGTAGTCGAACAATTTCAGGAAACCGTTCTCGTCATAGCCCTGCATCGGGATGATTTCGTCCTTGAACTTGCCTTCCACGGTCGCCTTGTGGGCGAGCTGGTGGGAGCGCACGCCGAAGGCGTCCTGCTGTTCGCGGGTGATGCCGTGCATTTTGCCGAGCATTTCCGCGGTCAGGCCCATCATGCCCGAGGCTTTTGCCGCGTACAGCGACATGTGCGGGTTCGGATCGACGCCGTGCATCATGCTCACGTGGCCCATGTGCTCGACACCGCCGACGACGAACACATCACCGTTGCCGGTCATGATCGCCTGAGCAGCGGTGTGCAGCGCGCTCATGGACGAACCGCACAGACGGCTGACGGTCTGGCCGGCCGCGGTGTGAGGGATCTGGGTCATCAGCGATGCCATGCGGGCAATGTTCCAGCCCTGCTCCAGGGTCTGGTTCACACAGCCCCAGATCACGTCTTCGACTTCGTTGGGGTCGACCTTGACGTTACGTTCCAGCAGCTTGCTGATCAGGTGCGCCGACATGTCTTCGGCGCGGGTGTTGCGGTGCATGCCGCCCTTGGAGCGGCCCATCGGCGTACGACCGAAGTCGACAATCACGACGTCTCTAGGATTCAAGCTCATAAATGTTCTCTCGCTCTAGTCGTTGGGCGCTTAACCGAAGAAGCTCTGGCCGTTCTTGGCCATTTCACGCAGCTTCGCGGTCGGGTGGTACAGCGCGCCCAAATCAGCGTACTGGTCTGCCAGGGCAACGAACTCGGCCACACCGATCGAATCGATGTAGCGCAGCGCACCGCCACGGAATGGAGGGAAACCGATACCGTAGACCAGACCCATGTCGGCTTCGGCGGCGGTTTCAACAATGCCGTCTTCCAGGCAACGCACGGTTTCAAGGCACAGCGGGATCATCATCCAGTTGATGATGTCCTCGTCGGTGACTTCGCGCTGCTCGTAGACGATCGGCTTGAGCACTTCCAGCACCGACGAATCGGCCACTTTCTTCTGCTTGCCGCGCTTGTCAGTCTCGTAGGCGTAGAAGCCCTTGCCGTTCTTCTGGCCCAGGCGCTTGGCTTCGTAGAGCACGTCGACGGCCGACCGGCGGTCGTCTTTCATGCGGTCCGGGAAGCCTTCAGCCATGACGTCACGACCATGGTGGCCGGTGTCGATGCCGACCACGTCCATCAGGTACGCAGGGCCCATTGGCCAGCCGAATTTTTCCATGATCTTGTCGATGCGCACAAAGTCCACACCGGCGCTGACCAGCTTGGCGAAACCGCCGAAGTATGGGAACAGTACGCGGTTGACCAAAAAGCCCGGGCAGTCGTTGACGACGATCGGGTTCTTGCCCATTTTCTTGGCGTAGGCCACGGTGGTGGCGATCGCTAGTTCGCTGGACTTCTCGCCACGGATCACTTCCACCAGCGGCATCATGTGCACTGGGTTGAAGAAGTGCATGCCGACGAAGTTTTCCGGACGCTTGAGGGCCTTGGCCAGCAGCGAGATGGAAATGGTCGAGGTGTTCGAAGCGAGGATGGTGTCCTCTTTGACCTTGTCTTCGACTTCAGCCAGTACCGCCTGCTTGACCTTCGGGTTCTCGACAACGGCTTCGACCACCAGGTCGACATGGCCGAAATCGCCGTAGGACAGGGTCGGACGAATGCCGTTGAGCACTTCGGCCATCTTCGCCGCGGTCATGCGACCTTTATCGACGCGGCCAACCAGCAGCTTGGCCGCCTCGGCCAGGCCTTGCTCGATACCGTGCTCGTTGATGTCTTTCATCAGGATCGGCGTGCCTTTGGACGCCGACTGATAGGCGATACCGCCACCCATGATACCGGCGCCGAGTACGGCGGCCTGCTTCACGTCACGGGCGATTTCGTCGTAGGCCTTGGCCTTTTTCTTCAGTTCCTGGTCATTGAGGAACAGACCGATCAGGCTTTGTGCAGCCGAGGTCTTGGCCAGTTTGACGAAGCCGGCGGCTTCGACTTCCAGGGCCTTGTCGCGACCGAAGTTCGCGGCTTTCTGGATGGTCTTGATCGCTTCGACCGGCGCCGGGTAGTTCGGGCCTGCTTGACCTGCGACGAAACCCTTGGCGGTTTCGAAAGCCATCATTTGTTCGATGGCATTGAGCTTGAGCTTTTCAAGCTTCGGCTGGCGCTTGGCCTTGTAGTCGAACTCGCCACTGATGGCGCGCTTGATCGTTTCGAGGGCCGCTTCCTGGAGTTTGCCTGGCTCGACCACGGCATCCACGGCGCCGACTTTCAGTGCGTCTTCAGCACGGTTTTCCTTGCCGGCGGCAATCCACTCGATAGCGTTGTCGGCACCGATGAGGCGCGGCAGACGCACGGTACCGCCAAAGCCTGGGTAGATGCCCAGCTTGACTTCCGGCAGGCCGATCTTGGCCGTGCTGGACATGACGCGGTAATCCGCTGCCAGGCACATCTCAAGGCCGCCACCCAGGGCGATGCCATTGATGGCCGCGACGGTCGGTACGTTGAGGTCTTCGAAGTCGCTAAAAATACGGTTCGCTTCGAGGTTGCCAGCGATCAGTTCGGCATCGGGCAGCTTGAAGTTATCGACGAATTCGGTGATGTCGGCGCCGACGATGAAGACGTCCTTGCCGCTGCTGACGATCACACCCTTGATCGAAGCATCTGCCTTGATAGTGTCCACAGCCTGACGCAGTTCATTCAGGGTTAGACGGTTGAACTTGTTGACGGACTCACCCTTGAGATCGAACTTCAGTTCGACGATACCACTTTCAAGAGCCTTAACCGTGATGGCTTTACCTTCGTAAATCATCAACTGATCTCCACGATATGGAAGCTGAACAGTACACGTTGAACGCTGACTGCTGGTTCGGCATTGACGTTTACCGCCGATGCTACGCCAATCCGCCAGGCACACCCGTCAACGCGATAGTCGGGGTTCTGTAGGAACGTTCGGAAAATACAAACGCTCAATTCATACGCCCGTTTGATTTGGGTACGCCACCTTCACGGAATTTCCGACAATTGTCAATCGCCCTAAACAGGGGCTTGAACGCGACTTCCCGGTCATTTGCGTACCGCACGGATCCGCAACACGGCGCTGCATGTACAGCCATTCATAGGATCAATAATTAGAAAAGTCGCCCTAATTCCAAGCGCGCTGGATTCAACCGACTACTCTGTCGGGAGCGCGATTGAAGATTTTGAGCAAAGGACGTTACGAACGAACGTCCGGATAGGCGTTTTGATTACCGGCCTGCCTGGCCAACCCGCCCGATGAGACTGTCGGGCTTTTTTATGCCTCAGGCCAGCGCCTTGAGCACCGCGCAAATATCCTGCAACACAGCGGCTTCGCCCTTCTCGCCCCAATACAAGGCGATCATTTGCCCATCGGCCTCGATTTTGTAGACGTTGGCGGGCAATTTTTCGAAATGATTGAGCAACGACTCATCCTGGCAGACTTCGCGCCACTGATTGACCCATACGCCCGGCGCGGTTTGCCAGTAGGTCCAGATAGCCGGCTGCTTGCCCCGTCGGGGCCGATGGTACTGGGCGCAGGGGTTTGGCGCCTGCTGCCCGAGCCAGTGGGGCCACTCCTGCGGAGCCAGTTGCATGGCCAGGCCAAGGCGTCGCGCCTCCATGCGCAACGCCATGCGACCGCTCTGAACACGGGACGGGCGCAACCATGCCAGGGGGCTTAATACCACCAACAGGATTGACACCACTATCCAGACCGTCATATTCGTACTCCCCGAATTCTGATGAGCCATGACGATTGACCCACGTCGCCGTCGATGCGCTTGAAACCAGCCATACTTACCGTATCGCAATTCTCTGGAGTGCCTTCCATGTACTACGAACACGTCCTGGTCGCCGTCGACCTCACTGAAGAATGTGATCCCGTCGTCAAGCGTGCTCTGGCCCTTTGCGAAGGTCGAGACACCAAACTGTCGCTGGTTCACATCGTCGAACCAATGGCCATGGCCTTCGGTGGTGATGTGCCGATGGACCTTTCCCAGTTGCAACAACAACAATTCGATCAAGCCAAGGAACGCCTTGACCGGCTGATCGTGAAATACCCCGCCCTGAAAAAGGAATACAGCCACCTGACCTACGGCCAGCCGCGTCAGGAGATCCATCACCTGGCCAAGGAACAAGGTTGCGACCTGATCGTCGTGGGCAGCCATGGCCGTCATGGCCTGGCACTGCTGTTGGGCTCTACAGCCAACGACGTGCTGCATGGCGCGCCTTGCGATGTGCTCGCGGTGCATCTGGTCAAGCGCACATAAAACCTAAACCTGTGGGAGCGAGCTTGCTCGCGATAGCGTCCTGACAGTCAACATTGAAGTCGACTGATACACCGCTATCGCGAGCAGGCTCGCTCACACAGGGGAATAGCGTTTCAAATAGAAATCCCGGCGTTCATCTCTGAGCACCGGGATTCTTTACAACAGTGGATCAAGCGTCCAGTTCAGCCCAGCGCTCGACCAGCGCATCCAGCTCGGCCTGCAGCTGCTCCAGATGCGCGATCACCTTGGCGGTTTCAGCCGCAGGGCGCTGGTAGAAGCCAATGTCAGCCATTTCGGCTTGCACCGCTGCGATCTGCTGCTCCTTCGCGTCGATATCACCCGGCAATGCTTCCAGCTCACGCTGCAACTTGTAGCTGAGCTTCTTCTTTGCCGGTGCCGCCGCCGGTGCAGCAGCAACCGGAGCAGGCTCGGCCTTGACCACCGCCGAATTCAGGTCGGCCTTGCCGGACTTGCTCTCAGTCACGCCCAGCAAGCGCGGCGAGCCGCCCTGGCGCAGCCAGTCCTGATAACCACCGACGTATTCACGCACCAGGCCTTCGCCTTCGAACACCAGGGTGCTGGTCACCACGTTGTCGAGGAATGCCCGGTCGTGGCTGACCATCAGCACAGTACCGTTGAAGGTCAGCAGCACCTCTTCCAGCAACTCGAGGGTTTCCACGTCCAGGTCGTTGGTCGGTTCGTCGAGCACCAGCAGGTTCGCCGGCTTGCTGAACAGTTTGGCCAGCAGCAGACGGGCACGTTCACCGCCGGACAGCGCCTTGACCGGGGTACGAGCACGTTGAGGGCTGAACAGGAAGTCGCCCAGATAGCTCAACACATGGCGGCTCTGGCCATCGATGTCGATGAAATCGCGGCCTTCGGCAACGTTGTCGATGACGGTTTTTTCAAGGTCCAACTGATGGCGCAACTGGTCGAAGTAGGCGACGTCGATCTTCGTGCCCTCCTCCACCTTGCCATTGGTCGGTACCAGACCGCCGAGCATCAGCTTGAGCAAGGTGGTCTTGCCGGTGCCGTTGGCGCCCAGCAGGCCAATGCGGTCACCACGCTGCAGCACCATGGAAAAGTCCTTGATCAGGAACGGGCCGCCAGGGTGCGCAAAACTCACGTTCTCAAGAACCATCACCTGCTTGCCGGACTTGTCAGCGGTATCCAGCTGAATATTGGCCTTGCCGGTGCGCTCGCGACGCTCACTGCGTTCCATGCGCAGTGCCTTGAGCGCTCGTACACGGCCTTCGTTGCGGGTGCGACGGGCCTTGATACCCTGGCGAATCCAGACCTCTTCCTGGGCCAGCTTCTTGTCGAACAGCGCGTTCGCGGTTTCTTCCGCCGCCAGCGCCGCTTCCTTGTGCACCAGGAAGCTGGCGTAGTCGCCGTTCCAGTCGATCAGGCCGCCGCGATCCAGTTCGAGGATACGGGTCGCCAGATTTTGCAGGAAAGAACGGTCGTGCGTGATGAACAGCACCGCGCCCTGGAAATCCTTCAGGGCTTCTTCAAGCCAGGCGATGGCGCCGATGTCCAGGTGGTTGGTGGGCTCGTCGAGCAGCAGCAGGTCCGGCTCGGACACCAGGGCCTGGGCCAACAACACCCGGCGACGCCAGCCACCGGACAGCTCGGCCAGGGTCTTGTCGGCCGGCAGTTGCAGACGGCTCAGGGTGCTGTCCACCAACTGCTGCAGGCGCCAGCCATCGCGGGCTTCGAGGTCGTGCTGCACGTGCATCAACTTGTCCAGGTCGGCATCGGTGACGATGTTCTGGCTCAGGTGGTGATACTCGGCCAGCAGCGCGCCGACACCGTCCAGGCCTTCGGCGACCACGTCGAACACCGTCCGCTCGTCGGCCACCGGCAGTTCCTGGGGCAATTCGCCGATTTTCAGGCCTGGCGCGCGCCAGACCGAGCCGTCATCGGGCTTCTGATCGCCCTTGACCAGCTTCATCATGCTGGACTTGCCAGTGCCGTTGCGGCCGATGATGCACACCCGCTCACCACGGGCGATCTGCCAGGACACCTTGTCCAACAACGGCATAGCGCCGAAAGCAAGGGACACATCGCTGAATTTGAGCAGGGTCATGAGCTTCTCCAAAAACCGGGCGCGCATTCTACCTGAGATGAGGCCTCAGAAGTCCGCCAATTTCGCCCTCGAAGCACTCTGCATAACAAATGTTGCGAACTTGCGCGGATGACCCCGCAAAGCTTTCGCCCATTGCTGGCAAAAGGCTAAGCTACAGACAGTTACCCTGGGTCAAACCTTGGGCTTGTCATGTTTTTTTCTGCCCGGACGTATCATGCGCAGTCGCCTTTTCAGTGTTTTATCTTGCTTGTTTGTATGTGCCACTGCCGTTCAAACCGCCCAGGCGGTGGATATCTCCACCCAGCGTCAGTATTACGATGAAGCCAAGCGTGCCTTGGCCAAAGGTGATTCCGGCCCCTATTTTCGCTACAGCCAGGCCCTGCGTGACTATCCGCTGGAACCCTACCTGGCCTACGACGAACTGACCGCTCGCCTCAAGAGCGCCAGTAATGCCGAAATCGAGAAATTTCTCGCCGAACATGGCGACCTGCCCCAGGCCAACTGGATGAAGCTGCGCTGGTTGCGCTGGCTGGCCGACCGTGGCGATTGGGCGACCTTCGTCAAGTACTACGACCCCAAGCTCAACTTCACCGAACTGGACTGCCTCAACGCCCAGTATCAGCTCAGTCATGGCCTCAAGGCCGAAGGCTACGCCAACACCGAAAAGCTTTGGCTCACCGGCAAATCCCAACCGGCCGCGTGTGATGCGCTGTTCGGCCTGTGGGCGACCCAGGGTCAACTGACTGAACAGAAGCGCTGGGAGCGCGCCAAACTGGCCGCCCAGGCCCGCAATTATCCACTGGCTAAAAGCCTGATCAGCGGCCTGAGCACCCTCGCCCCTCGCGGCCAACTGCTGATAGACGTGGCGCAAAAACCGGAACTGCTCAATCAGCCATCGCGTTTCCGTCCGGCCGATGAGCCGATGGCCGATATCGTCAGCCTCGGCTTGCGGCGCCTGGCCCGTCAGGATCCAGAGAAAGCCATGGCGCTGTTGGACGGCTACGCCAGCACCATGCATTTTTCCAAGCCTGAGAAAGTCGCCATCGCCCGGGAAATTGGCCTGACCCTGGCCAAGCGTTTCGACAGTCGCGCCTTGGGCGTGATGACTAAATATGACCCGGAACTGCGCGACGATACCGTCTCGGAATGGCGCTTGCGCCTGCTGTTGCGCCTGGCCCGCTGGGACGACGCCTATGAGTTGACCCGCCGCCTGCCCGAGACGCTGGCCAGCACCAGTCGCTGGCGTTACTGGCAGGCCCGCAGCCTGGAGCTGGCGCAGCCTCAGAATCCCGAGGCGCTGACGCTTTACAAGCATCTGGCCCGTGAGCGGGACTTCTACGGTTTCCTGGCCGCCGATCGTTCTCAATCGCCCTATTCGCTCAACAACAAGCC
The DNA here is from genome assembly GCF_031570495.1 of Pseudomonas sp. JL2. Classification (NCBI taxonomy): domain Bacteria; kingdom Pseudomonadati; phylum Pseudomonadota; class Gammaproteobacteria; order Pseudomonadales; family Pseudomonadaceae; genus Pseudomonas; species Pseudomonas sp. JL2. The sequence goes on along the minus strand of NZ_JAKUDH010000038.1, from coordinate 15,338 downwards.
GCTGGTGATGAGCCAGGCGCTGATCAATAAAGTGCGCAACACACCGGGTATTCGTCGGGCCCTGGAGTTTCATGCCCGGGGTCAGATCGTCGACGGTCGCCGCGAGTGGTATCACGTCACTCGCCACTTCAACCGGGACGAGATGGTCGCCCAGGCGAAACTGGCCTACGACCTGAAATGGTACTTCCCGGCGATCCGCACCATCAGCCAGGCTAAGTATTGGGACGACCTGGATATTCGCTTCCCAATGGCCTACCGCGACACCCTGGTGCGTGAAGCCAAGGTTCGCGGCCTGCATTCAAGCTGGGTGTTCGCCATCACTCGACAGGAAAGTGCCTTCATGGAAGATGCGCGCTCCGGTGTTGGCGCCAGCGGCCTGATGCAGTTGATGCCGGCCACCGCCAAGGAAACCGCGCGCAAGTTCAACATCCCGCTGGCCTCGCCCAAGCAAGTGCTGAACCCGGACAAGAACATCCAACTGGGCGCGGCGTACCTGAGCCAGGTTCACAGCCAGTTCAACGGCAACCGCGTCCTGGCCTCCGCCGCCTACAACGCCGGCCCTGGTCGGGTGCGCCAGTGGCTGCGCGGTGCCGACCACCTGAGCTTCGATGTCTGGGTCGAAAGCATCCCCTTCGACGAAACCCGGCAATACGTGCAGAACGTGTTGTCGTACTCGGTGATCTACGGCCAGAAACTCAACTCGCCGCAACCGCTGGTGGACTGGCATGAGCGCTATTTTGATGATCAGTGAGTGGGCAGCAGCAAGCCATAGGCTTCAAGCGGCAAGTTGTTCCTGAAAAAATGCCCGCATCTTTCGATGCGGGCATTTTTTTGCTCGGTTGCAGANTGATCAGTGAGTGGGCAGCAGCAAGCCATAGGCTTCAAGCGGCAAGTTGTTCCTGAAAAAATGCCCGCATCTTTCGATGCGGGCATTTTTTTGCTCGGTTGCAGACCCTGTGGGAGCGAGCCTGCTCGCGATAGCGGTGTGACAGTCGACCTCATGGTTGCCTATCTGCCCCTATCGCGAGCAGGCTCGCTCCCACATTGGTTTCGGCTCGGCAGGCTCACGGAACAGAATCACCCTGCTGATTGAACTGCAACGCTGCCAATCGCGCATACAGCGCGTTACTGGCCACCAGTTCCTGATGGGTGCCCACGGCGACTACTTTGCCCTGGTCCATCACCGCGATCCGGTCGGCATTTTTCACCGTGGCCAGGCGGTGGGCGATGACCAGGGTGGTGCGATTTTTCATCAGGCTGGGCAGCGCTTGCTGGATCAAGTGTTCGCTTTGCGCGTCGAGGGCGCTGGTGGCTTCGTCCAATAGCAGGATCGGTGCGTCCACCAACAGCGCTCGGGCGATGGCCAGACGCTGGCGTTGACCGCCGGATAACCCCAGACCGCCGTCACCCAGGTGGGTCTGGTAACCCTCCGGCATTTTTTCGATGAAATCGTGGGCATGGGCGATCTGCGCGGCTTCGCGCACCTGCTCGGACGTCGCCTCGGGGTTGCCGTAGCGGATGTTCTCTTCAACCGTGCCGAAAAACAGCGCCGGATTCTGCGAAACCAGGGCGAAATGGCGACGCAGGTCCAGTGGATCGAGCTGGGTCAGCGGCACATCATCGATGAGAATCCGCCCTTGCGCCGGGTCGTAGAAGCGCAGGAGCAAGTCATACACCGTGGATTTCCCGGCACCGGACGGCCCGACCAGGGCCAGGGTCTCGCCAGCCTGGACGCTCAGGTCCAGGCCGTCGACCGCATAGCTGTCCGGCCGGGACGGATAAGAGAAGCGCACGCCTTCGAGACGTAAATCACCCCGTACCCGCTCAGGCAGAGTCACCAGGCCAGAAACCGGCGGCTGGATGATGTTTTCCGAGCGCAGCAATTCGGCAATGCGCTCAGCCGCACCAGCCGCCCGCTGCAACTCGCCGATGACTTCGCTCAGGGTGCCGAAAGCGCTGCCGACGATCAGGCTGTAGAACACAAACGCCGCCAGCTCACCACCGGAAATCCGTCCGGCGATCACATCCATGCCCCCGACCCAGAGCATCACCCCCACCGCCCCCAGCACCAGCACGATCACCAGTGTGATCAGCCAGGCCCGCTGGGCGATGCGCTTGCGGGCGGTGTCGAAGGCCTGCTCCACGGTCACGGCAAAGCGCCGTTCATCCTGGACCTGATGGTTGTAGGCCTGCACGGTTTTGATCTGGCCGAGGGTCTCGGAGACGTAGCTGCCGACATCGGCAATGCGGTCCTGGCTCTGGCGCGACAGGCTGCGCACCCGCCGCCCGAATATCAGGATCGGCGCCAAGACCAACGGCAGCGCGATCACCACGATACTGGTGAGTTTGGGGTTGGTGATGAACAACAACACAATGCCGCCGACCACCATCAAGGCGTTGCGCAAGAATAGCGACAACGACGAGCCGATCACTGACTGCAACAAGGTCGTATCGGCGGTCAGGCGCGACTGGATTTCCGAGCTGCGGTTGTTTTCGTAAAAGCCCGGGTGCAGGTACACCAGATGGTTGAAGACCTGCCGGCGGATATCGGCCACCACTCGTTCGCCAATCCAGGACACCAGGTAGAAACGGGAAAAAGTGCCGATCGCCAATCCCACCACGAGCACCATGAACAGGCCAATGGACTGGTTGAGCAGGTGCGGGGAGCGCGTCATGAAGCCCTGGTCCACCAGCAACCGGATGCCTTGCCCCATGGACAAAGTGATTGCGGCGGTGACGATAAGGGCCAATAAGGCGCCAGCAACCTGCTTGCGATAAGGAGCAATGAAGCCACTGGCCAGGCGTATGGCACGGCGTTGTTGGGAAGAGAGCATCAGAAGCATCCGATAATGCAGCAGGAAATGGACCGCCCGGCGACACCGAAGCGCAGCGGAACTTGGTTGAATCAGAATGAGTCAGGTTAAATATGACCGTAGCGACTAGAGGCTAGATGTTATCGGTCTAAAGTCTGGCTGGAAACGCGACCGTGTTTCTGATTGAGTGGAGCTGTCGCCATGAACCTACAAGGAGTGTCATGGCTCGGTCACCTGGCGACACTAAAATAGGCACACAACCTGATGAGGAGACAGGCCATGTCCTTGCAACACAGCAGCGACGACAAGATTCAAGTGATCCGCACGCAACCGGACCAGTCTCTGGGCTGCTCGTTCATCGACGCCCAAGGGCGCGAAGTACCGATCACCGAAGACATGATCCAGAAAGCCTGCAGCGAGCTGGAAAAACGACTGGTCAAGCCTGCCGAACAAAAGTGATACAGCCCGTCTTCATTGAACCCGACCATGATGTCGGGTTTTTTATGCCCGCAGCCTTTGCGGGCTCCTGTGACCTGTCGCTTGTGGGTTGGCTCTTGTGGCGAGGGAGCTTGCTCCCGCTCGGCTGCGCAGCAGACGCCAGGTTTTGGGCCTGCTTCGCAGTCCAGCGGGAGCAAGCTCCCTCGCCACAAAAGCGATCCACGATTAAAGGCTGGTGGCGCCCAGAGCGCTCACGATCTGTTGCAACGCCGGCGACTGCCCCTCGATGCGAACCTTCAGGCTATCGATCTCCCGACGCGGCGGATAATGCTTGCGCAGGGCATCGAAAGCGCTGCGTTGGTCGCTGACCGTTCCCACCAGGCTGCGACGAAAATCCGCGTCGTCACGACGTGGGTCATACACGCCACGGCACAACATCGCCAGCGCCCAGGCCGGATCAGTGTCAGCGTCCAGCGTGATGCCGCCCAGCCATGGCCGGGGCAGCAGATCGCTCAACCGGACCGCAACCGGTTGCTCGAGGAATGCGCACAAGGATTCGTAGATCTGCGCCGTACCACGCTGGCGACCATCGAGGCTGTAGCCGGCAATGTGCGGGGTGGCGATCACGCACAGGTCGGCCAGATCCGCATCCACGCTCGGCTCATGCTCCCAGACATCCAGCACCGCTTGCAGGTCTTCGCGCTCCAGCAGCACCTCGCGCAGCGCCGTGTTGTCGATCACCGGTCCACGGGCTGCGTTGATCAGCCAGGTACCGGGCTGGAGCCGGCGCAGGCGCTGCTCATCGAACAGGTGCCAGGTCGGTTGCGCGCCGTCGCGAGTCAACGGTGTGTGCAGGCTGATCACATCGCACTGCTCGATGATCTGTTCCAGACTCACGTAGTCGCCGCCTTCGGCAGCCTGACGGGGTGGGTCGCAGACTTTCACCGTCCAACCCAGGCCCTTGAGCACCTCAACCAACCGCCCGCCCACCTGCCCGGCACCGACCACGCCAAAGGTGCGTTGCTTGAGGTCCGCGCCTTCGATTTCAGCCAGGGTCATCAGGCTGCCCAGCACGTAGTCCACCACGCCACGGGCGTTGCAACCCGGGGCGCTGGCCCAACGAATACCGGCCTCGGCGAAATAATCCAGATCCAGGTGATCGGTGCCGATGGTGCAGGTGCCGACGAACTTCACCTTGCTGCCTTCCAGCAGCGTGCGGTTGACCTGGGTGACGGAGCGCACCAGCAACACATCGGCCTGCTCGACCATTGACCGGTCAATCCCCCGGCCCGGAACCCGGCGGATCTCGCCAAACCCTTGGAAAAACGCATCGAGCAGGGGAATATTTTCGTCGGCGACGATCAGCATGGCAGAGCTCCTTTGGCGGGATGGGCAGTGTAGGCGTTCCGTTAGGCCTGTGCATTACCCGAAGCAAATGATGTTGTGGCGAGGGGATTTATCCCCGCTGGGTGCGCAGCCCCCCAACGACTTTGCGACTGCTGCGCAGTCGAGCGGGGATAAATCCCCTCGCCACAAGGTATTCGCAAGCCAGCTAAACGATTACAAATCCACAACACAGGTTTTTTCCTGACCACTGTGTCAAGGCGTAGAATGCGCCGCCTCGCGCTTATTTTTTCGGACGTTTCGCCTGTGAATCCTGTGATCGACCACGCCACCACCCTCTCCCGCCCGGCCCGGGTTCGCCTGGAGCTCAAGACGCTGCTGGCCCTGGCATTGCCGATCATGGTGGCGCAGCTGGCGACCACTGCCATGGGCTTTGTCGACGCGGTGATGGCCGGCCGGGTCGGACCACGGGACCTGGCGGCGGTGGCACTGGGCAATTCGATCTGGGTGCCGGTGTTCCTGTTGATGACCGGCACACTGTTGGCCACCACGCCGAAAGTCGCCCAGCGCTTCGGCGCCGGCACGTTCGACGAGATTGGTCCGCTGGTGCGCCAGGCGTTGTGGCTGGCGCTGGTGGTGGGGTTGATTGCCACGCTGGCGCTGCTCGGCGCCGAACCGATCCTGCACATCATGAACGTGGACCCCGAACTGATCGGTCCTTGCATGGAGTACCTGCAAGGCATCGCCACCGGCCTGCCGGCGGTGGCGCTGTATCACGTGCTTCGCTGCTTCAGCGACGGCCTGGGCCGAACGCGACCGGCGATGGTCCTGGGTTTGTGCGGGCTGGCGCTGAACATTCCGCTCAATTACATCTTCATTTACGGGCATCTGGGCCTGCCCGCCATGGGCGGCGTCGGTTGCGGCTGGGCCACGGCCCTGGTGATGTGGTTCATGGCCCTGGGCATGGCCGGTTGGGCGCGCTGGGCGCCGGCCTACCAGTCGAGCCGGCTATTCAACCGCTTCGACTGGCCACAATGGACCGTCATCAAGCGCCTGCTGGGTATCGGCCTGCCGATTGGCATCGCGGTATTTGCCGAATCGAGCATTTTTGCGGTGATTGCCCTGCTGATCGGCAGCCTCGGCGCCACCGTGGTGGCCGGGCACCAGATTGCCCTGAACTTCAGCTCCCTGGTGTTCATGATTCCCTATTCGTTGGGCATGGCTGTGACGGTGCGGGTCGGCCAGGCCCTGGGCCGGCGCCAGCCGCGCGAAGCGCGCTTCGCCGCCGGAGTCGGCATGGGTACGGCGCTGGCTTATGCCTGCCTGTCGGCGAGCCTGATGTTCTGGCTGCGCGGGCCCATCGCGGCGATCTATACCGGCGATCCGGTGGTGATCGAAGTGGCGTCGATGTTGATCGTCTATGCGGCGTTGTTTCAGTTTTCCGACGCGATCCAGGTCACGGCGGCGGGCGCGTTGCGCGGCTACCAGGACACCCGGGTGACGATGATCCTGACGCTGTTCGCCTACTGGGGCATTGGCCTGCCCGTGGGTTACATCCTGGGCCTGACCGACTGGCTCGGCACCGCCAGCGGTCCGAGCGGGTTGTGGCAGGGCCTGATCGTGGGCTTGAGCTGCGCGGCGCTGATGCTGTCGATCCGCCTGGCACGCAGCGCACGCAAGCAGATCCGCATCAGCCGTTCGGCGGACTAAGCGAGCTTTTTGCGGATCCAGTAGCGGTAGGTGCCATCGACCTCGTCCTGAGCCACCAGTTCGTGGTCGAGGAACACACAGAACTTGGGAATGTCGCGACGGGTCGAGGGGTCGGTGGCAATCACCTTCAACAGCCCGCCGGGCATCAGGTCGCGGATGTGCTGGTGCAGCATCATCACCGGCTCCGGGCAATTGAGGCCGGTGGCATCCAGCGTGCCGTCGACCGGCGTATCGTTCATTTCAATCATGTTCTACTCCTGAAACTGGCGGGCATTGTCGCGCAATGTCGGTGCAAGGTCACCTCTGGCTTAACACCGCCCCCTGTGGGAGCGAGCCTGCTCGCGATAGCGTCGGGCCACCCAACATCGATGTCCACTGATGCACCGATATCGCGAGCAGGCTCGCTCCCACAGGGATTTCATTGCCTTTCAAGCGCTAGCGGGACTTGGGCTTTTTGGTGTCCAGCCGCCGCAGATGGCACGTCACTTCCTCACGGTCGTGGTACAGCTGCTTGCAGCCGATCTCGACCTTGATGCCCCGGGCCTTGAAGCCGTCGGCGATACGTTCGAGCAGGCGTTTCACTTCGGCGTAACGCTGCTTCATCGGCAGCTTGAGGTTGACCACCGCCTCGCGGCAGTGCCCTTCGCCGATCCACTCTTCCAGCATCGCCGCATTACGCGCCGGCTTCTCGACGATGTCGCAGACCATCCAGTCCACCGGCTGCTTGGGTTTGAACGTAAAGCCGTCCGCCATCAGGTGCTGCACCAGCCCCGTGTCCATCAGGCTTTCGGCCATCGGCCCGTTGTCGATGGCCGTCACCAGCATGCCGCGGTTGACCAGTTGCCAGGTCCAGCCACCCGGCGCGGCGCCGAGGTCCACACCGGTCATGTCGCTGTGCAGGCGCTCGTCCCACTGATCCCGAGGAATAAAGTGGTGCCAGGCCTCTTCAAGCTTGAGGGTGGACCGGCTGGGCGCCTCCCGAGGAAACTTCAGGCGTGGAATGCCCATCGGCCACATGGCCGAATTATCGGCCTGCGCCAGGCCCAGGAAGACTTCGCGACCGCTCTTGAAGGTCAACAGCAGGCGTGGCTTGTACGGGTCATCCACCAGTTTGCCGGCGCCGGTCAGCGCCTTGCGCAGCGGCCCTTCGAATTTCTTGCAGAAGTTCGACAGCTCTTTACCGTCATTGGTGTCCACCACCTCCAGCCACAAGCTGCCGCAGGTCGGGAAGGCGCTCATGTGGGCCAGGATGACACTGATGCGGTCGGTTTCCGGCAGATCGATGAAGCTGCCGCGCGCCCACTGGCGCGGAAAAATCAGCTCGGCGAAACGCTGGCCGCGCATCAGTCGCTCGGCACCGTCGTCTTCGGTACAGACAAATTCGGCGCAGGCGCTGGCCGGCTTGGCCTTGGCGTAGCCGGCCACGTTCAGCCGTGCGGCGTGTTCGGCGATCTCGGAACAGACCTCGCCTTCGAAACCTGGTCGGCAGTGCATGAAAAGCGTGTTCATTGAAACTCCGTAGCAAAGCCTGTCACGAAAACCGGCGCATGATAGCGGAGTTCGGAACCCCAAACCCGCTCGTAGAGTCCAGTGATTAGTCATACGCTCAAAACAGGGCTAGGTTAAAGGCTCTGTCCGTCCCGTCAGTCCGTAGCCGTGCGGACTCAAAGGAGTCATTTCAATGCCGTCCCTCGATAGCCTGAAAACCCTTAAAACGCTGCAAGTCGACGCCAGGATTTACCACTATTTCAGCCTGCCCGACGCCGCCCGAAGCCTGGGAGACCTGGACCGGTTGCCCATGTCCCTCAAAGTGCTGCTGGAGAACCTGCTGCGCTGGGAAGATGAAAAAACGGTCACCGGCACCGATCTCAAGGCCCTCGCCGGCTGGCTGAAGGAGCGTCGTTCCGACCGGGAAATTCAATACCGTCCTGCTCGGGTACTGATGCAAGACTTCACCGGCGTTCCGGCCGTGGTCGATCTGGCCGCCATGCGCGCCGCCATGGAAAAGGCCGGTGGCGATCCGCAGCGGATCAACCCGCTGTCACCCGTGGACCTGGTGATCGACCACTCGGTGATGGTGGACAATTTCGCCAGCAGCCAGGCGTTCGAACAGAACGTCGACATCGAAATGCAGCGCAACGGAGAGCGCTACGCCTTCCTGCGTTGGGGCCAGAGCGCCTTCGACAATTTTAGCGTGGTGCCGCCGGGCACCGGCATCTGCCACCAGGTCAACCTCGAATACCTGGGCCGCACCGTGTGGACCAAAGAGGAAGACGGACGGACCTATGCGTTCCCGGACACCTTGGTGGGCACCGATTCCCACACCACCATGATCAACGGCCTCGGTGTACTGGGCTGGGGCGTCGGCGGGATTGAGGCCGAAGCGGCCATGCTCGGCCAGCCGGTGTCGATGCTGATTCCAGAAGTCATCGGTTTCAAACTCATCGGCAAGCTGCGCGAAGGCATCACCGCCACCGACCTGGTGCTGACGGTCACCCAAATGCTGCGCAAGAAAGGTGTGGTGGGCAAATTCGTCGAGTTCTATGGCGACGGCCTTGCCGACCTGCCGCTGGCCGACCGCGCCACCATCGCCAACATGGCCCCGGAATACGGCGCCACCTGCGGTTTCTTCCCGGTGGACGACGTGACCCTGGACTACCTGCGCCTGTCCGGACGTCCGACCGAAACCGTGAAGCTGGTGGAAGCCTACTGCAAGGCTCAGGGCCTGTGGCGGCTGCCCGGCCAGGAACCGGTATTCACCGACACGCTGGAACTGGACATGGGGAGTGTCGAGGCCAGTCTCGCCGGGCCCAAGCGTCCTCAAGACCGGGTCTCACTGCCGAATGTCGGCCAGGCTTTCAGCGACTTCCTGGGCCTGAACGTCAAGCCCACCAGCAAGGAAGAAGGCCGCCTGGAAAGCGAAGGCGGCGGTGGGGTCGCGGTAGGCAACGCCGATCAGGTGGGGGAAAGCGAATACGAGTTCGAGGGCCGGACCCATCGCCTGAAAAACGGCGCAGTGGTGATTGCGGCCATTACCTCTTGCACCAACACCTCCAACCCCAGCGTGATGATGGCCGCCGGGCTGCTGGCGAAAAAAGCCGTGGAGAAAGGCCTGACCCGTAAGCCGTGGGTCAAGAGTTCCCTGGCACCAGGTTCGAAGGTGGTCACCGATTACTACAAGGCCGCCGGGCTGACCGAGTACCTGGACAAACTGGGTTTCGATCTGGTGGGTTACGGTTGCACGACCTGCATTGGCAACTCAGGGCCGCTGCCCGAGCCGATCGAAAAAGCCATCCAGAGCGCCGACCTGACGGTGGCCTCGGTGCTGTCGGGTAATCGTAACTTCGAAGGCCGCGTGCACCCGTTGGTAAAAACCAACTGGCTGGCGTCGCCGCCCCTGGTGGTCGCCTATGCCCTGGCCGGCACGGTGCGCATCGACATCAGCAGTGAACCGCTGGGCAACGACCGCGACGGCAACCCGGTGTACCTGCGCGATATCTGGCCCAGCAGCCAGGAAGTCGCCAACGCGGTGGCCCAGGTCAACACCAGCATGTTCCACAAGGAATACGCCGCCGTGTTTGCCGGTGATGAGCAATGGCAGGCTATCGAGGTGCCGCAAGCCGCGACTTACGTCTGGCAATCGGACTCAACCTACATCCAGCACCCGCCGTTCTTCGAGAACATCAGTGGGCCGCCACCGGCCATCAACAATGTCGAAGGCGCACGAATCCTGGCTTTGCTCGGCGACTCGGTGACCACCGACCACATCTCTCCGGCCGGCAATATCAAGACCGACAGCCCGGCCGGCCGTTATCTGCGCGAACAGGGCGTGGAGCCCCGGGACTTCAATTCCTACGGTTCAAGACGCGGCAACCATCAGGTCATGATGCGCGGCACCTTCGCCAATATCCGGATCCGCAACGAAATGCTCGGCGGCGAAGAAGGCGGCAATACGATCTACATCCCCAGTGGCGAGAAAATGCCGATCTACGACGCCGCCATGTCGTATCAGGCCATGGGCACGCCTCTGGTGGTGATCGCCGGACAGGAATATGGCACCGGCTCGAGTCGGGACTGGGCCGCCAAGGGCACCAATCTGTTGGGGGTCAAAGCGGTGATCGCCGAGAGCTTCGAGCGCATCCATCGCTCCAACCTGGTGGGCATGGGCGTGCTGCCGTTGCAGTTCAAGCTCGATCAAAATCGCAAGAGCCTGAACCTCACCGGCAAGGAAACCCTGGACATCCTGGGCCTGAGCGACGTCGAACTGACGCCACGCATGAACCTGCCACTGATCATCACCCGCGAGGACGGCCGCCAGGAGCGGATTGAAGTGTTGTGCCGGATCGACACCTTGAATGAAGTGGAATATTTCAAGGCTGGGGGGATTTTGCACTACGTCCTACGGCAATTGATTTCAGAATAAAAAGAAGCGTCTTACGAAAACACCGCCTGTTAATAGGCGGTGTTTTCGTATGGGTCTGCCTATAATCCCGCCGGTCCTGCCATCACCATCGCCACAAACGGTTCTTCAGTCTCAAAGGATGTGATATGCCTGCCCTGCCCTGGCCATACCTGGCCTTCCTTTCCATCGGCTATGCCTTGGCCCTGGCCTTCGGCCATCTGGCCTGGACTGCTGCGATCTCGGTCGCGCTGCTGCTGTTCGCCGGGTATGCGGTGCGCCAGCAGCAGACACCGGTCGGGCAGTTTCTCGGCCACGCCCTGTTTGTGGTGATGGCCCTGGCGTTGGCCTTGCACTGGATGCCGGGTTTTTTCAATGGCCGGGCAATCGCGCCGCAACGTTTTACCGACGATGCCGTGCCGTTTGCCATGTACCTGAACCAGGACAAGCCACTGATCGGCTTCTGGTTACTGCTGGCGTGTCCCTGGATCGTCGGCAGGCGCTCGTTTCGCCTGTCGCTACAGGCCACTGCCCTGGGGCTGACCCTGAGCGCCGTGCTGGCGCTGGGCGGGGCGATGCTGCTGGGAATGATCCATTGGGCACCGAAGTGGCCGGAGTCGGCCTGGATATGGGTACTCAATAATCTTTTATTGGTGACGTTGGTGGAGGAAGCGCTGTTTCGTGGCTACATTCAGGGTGGCCTGAGCCGACGCTTCAAACATCTGAACTATGGCGACAATCTGGCATTAATCCTGGCCTCACTGCTGTTCGGCCTGGTGCATGCCGGGGCGGGATGGCAATGGGTGTTGCTGTCGGGCATGGCGGGGGTCGGTTATGGCCTGGCTTATCGCTTTGGTGGGCTGGGCGCGGCGATTGCCGCCCACTTTGGCCTCAATCTGCTTCATTTCGCCCTATTTACCTACCCGATGCTGGCGTGATACCGACCGGAAAAATAACTTCAATAAAAACCTGACGGCGCCGACAACCTTTCAAAGCCTTGCGGATCTACACACCATGCGTAACAACCAGCCCGTCACACAACGCGAAAGGACCTTCCCGGCCCAACAACGTCTGATTTCCACTACCGATGCCAAAGGTGTGATCACCTATTGCAACGACGCGTTCGTTGAAATCAGCGGGTTTTCCAAGGAGGAACTGATCCGCTCGCCCCACAACCTGGTACGCCATCCCGATGTGCCGTCGGCCGTGTTCGCCCATATGTGGAACACGCTCAAACAAGGCTTGCCATGGATGGGCATCGTCAAGAATCGCTGCAAGAGCGGTGACCATTACTGGGTCAACGCCTATGTCACCCCCGTGTTCGAAGGTAACCAGGTGATCGGCTACGAGTCGGTGCGGGTCAAGCCCAGCGCCGAGCAGATCAGCCGGGCCGAAGCGCTCTATCAACGCATCAATCAGGGCAAGCCGGCGATCCCGCGCAGCGACAAATGGTTGCCGATCCTGCAGGACTGGCTGCCGTTTATCCTGGTCAGCCAGTTGAGCTTCGTCGTTGGTGCGTTTCTCAATTCCTCCTGGGGCTTTGCCCTGGCTGCCGTGCTCTCGGTGCCCCTGGGCCTGATGGGCCTGCAATGGCAACAGCGCGGGATCAAGCGCCTGCTGCGTCTGGCCGAGCAAACCACCTCCGATCCGTTGATCGCCCGGATGTACACCGACAGTCGAGGCGTCCAGGCGCGCCTGGAGATGTCGATCCTCAGCCAGGAAGCTCGCCTGAAAACCTGCCTGACCCGGTTGCAGGACACTGCCGAACACCTCAACGAGCAGGCGCGGCAGTCGAATTCGCTGGCCCATAACAGCTCCAGTGGGCTGGAACGCCAGCGAGTGGAGACCGAACAGGTGGCCACCGCCGTCAACGAGATGGCCGCGACGACCCAGGAAGTCGCCAGCCACGTGCAACGCACCGCCGACGCCACCCAGGAAGCCAATCGCCTGACCAGTCGTGGACGCGACATCGCCGGGGAAACCCGTGAAGCCATCGAACGTTTGTCGGTGGTAGTGGGCGAGACCGGGCAGACCGTGACCCAGCTGGCCAAGGACAGCGACGAGATCGGTGGCGTGGTGGACGTGATCAAAGGCATTGCCGACCAGACCAACCTGCTGGCCCTCAACGCCGCCATCGAAGCGGCCCGCGCCGGTGAGATGGGTCGCGGCTTTGCCGTAGTGGCGGACGAAGTGCGCCAACTGGCGCAACGTACCAGTGAGTCCACCGGGCAGATCCACGCCCTGATCGCCAAACTCCAGCAAACCGCTACCAATGCCGTGCAGACCATGGATGCCGGCCACCGCCAGGCTGAAGAAGGCGTGGCTCGGGTCATGGAGGCGGACGCGGCGCTGGTGGGGATCAGTGAAGCGGTGGCCAACATCACCGACATGACCACCCAGATCGCTGCCGCTACCGAAGAGCAGAGTTCGGTGGCCGAAGAGATCAGCCGCAATATCAGCAACATCTCGGAACTGGCCGACCAGACCTCGGGCCAGGCCCACAGCTCGGCGCTACTGAGCGAAGAACTGACCCGCACCGCCAATACGCAGTATTCGCTGGTGGAGCGGTTCAACCGCTGATAGAAGCCTGCCTCATGAAAAACCCGGACAGCGAAAGCTTCCGGGTTTTTTGTTGCCTGACAGGCCGCTATCGCGAGCAGGCTCGCTCCCACAGGGGGTCAAGGTTGCTCATTCAAAGGCATTCCAATTGTGGGAGCAGGCTTACTCCCTCAGGGGGTCAAGGTTGCTCATTCAAAGGCATTCCAATTGTGGGAGCAGGCTTACTCCCTCAGGGGGTCAGGGTGCTCATTCAAAGGCATTCCAATTGTGGGAGCGAGCCTGCTCGCGATGAGGCCTTGATAGCCAGCAAGGAACCTACTGAAGAAACCCGGCCACCCTGCCCGCCGCCGCCTCCAAATGCTGCTCGTGACTAAACCCCGAGGCCTTCAGCGGTTTCAGATCATGATCCCCCGCCACCAGCCACATCACCTCGATACTCGGTGACAGCACGTAACCCTGCACCGCCTCGCGGTTACCCAAGGCATCGCGCTCGCCCTGGACGATCAAGGTCCGGGTCTTCAAGGCTGCCAAGTGCTCGACCCGCGGCTTCTCCGGTTTGCCCACCGCGTAGAAGGGATACCCCAGGCACACCAGGGCATCAGCTTTCAGCTCATCGGCCAGCAAACTCGCCATGCGCCCACCCATGGACTTGCCGCCAATGGCCAACCGCCCAGCGACATAAGGCCGCACCGTGGCGTACACCTCACGCCAGCATTCCAGCAACTTGGGAGCCGGGTTCGGCGGACGTTTACCGCCGTCCAGGCGTCGTTGAGCCATGTAGGGAAACTCAAAACGCAACACGTTGATGCCATGCCCGGCAAGGCGCGCGGCCATTTCGTTCATGAACCCGCTGTCCATCGGCGCGCCGGCGCCATGGGCCAGGATCAGGGTCGGTGGCTCGGCGCTGACACCCGTTTGCGCCGCCGTCCATAGCCAACCGTGTTCGGCCACACATCGCGCCCATTGATCCCCGTCAATACTGGCCTTGTGCTGTTTGTCCATGCTTGCCTCGCTTTTAGTCTGCCTATAACTCCAGGCGAAGAATGCCGCGCTGCCTTGCGCAAGCGCTCACTTCGGCTGAACCGTGGATGGGGAACCATGAACACATCTATCAGTACCGCCTACAACTACAAGGTGGTCCGCCAATTCGCCATTATGACGGTGGTGTGGGGCATCGTCGGCATGGGGCTCGGGGTTTTTCTCGCGGCCCAATTGGTCTGGCCACAGCTCAACTTCGATTTGCCGTGGACCAGCTTCGGCCGCCTGCGCCCGTTGCACACCAACGCGGTGATCTTCGCCTTCGGCGGCTGCGCCCTGTTCGCCAGTTCGTTCTACTCGGTGCAACGCACCTGTCAGACACAGCTGTTCGCGCCGAAAATCGCCGCGTTCTGCTTCTGGGGCTGGCAATTGGTGATCCTGCTGGCGGCCATCAGCCTGCCGCTGGGCTACACCAGCTCCAAGGAATACGCCGAACTGGAATGGCCGATCGACATTCTGATCACCATCGTCTGGGTCGCCTACGCCATCGTGTTCTTCGGCACCGTGGCCAAGCGCAACACCAAACACATCTATGTCGGTAACTGGTTCTTCGGCGGGTTCATCCTGACCGTGGCGATCCTGCATATCGTCAACAACCTGGAATTGCCGGTGAGCTTCACCAAATCCTACTCGGTGTATGCCGGGGCCACCGATGCGATGGTGCAATGGTGGTACGGCCACAACGCCGTGGGCTTTTTCCTCACCGCCGGCTTTTTGGGGATGATGTATTACTTCGTGCCGAAGCAGGCCGAGCGTCCGGTGTATTCCTATCGGTTGTCCATCGTGCACTTCTGGGCGCTGATCACCCTGTACATCTGGGCCGGCCCGCACCACCTGCACTACACCGCGCTGCCGGACTGGGCACAGTCCCTGGGCATGGTGATGTCGCTGATCCTGCTGGCACCGAGCTGGGGCGGCATGATCAACGGCATGATGACCCTGTCGGGCGCCTGGCATAAATTGCGCAGCGACCCGATCCTGCGGTTCCTGGTGGTGTCCCTGGCGTTCTACGGCATGTCGACCTTCGAAGGCCCGAT